>JAZDHF010000063.1:0-20483 GCA_043806315.1 Planctomycetota bacterium
ACGCGGATGCCCAGGCCGCTTGACGGTGGAACGATGAGCCACGACGATCGAGATCAGCCGGTGAAACGGACGCGGGCCACGCAGGAGTGCGACCCGCCAGGGATAACCGGTCGGGTGTGCGACGGACTGTCGTGGAGGCGGAGCGATCCCTCCGCCTCCAACCCCCGCCCCCAGTTCGGAGCATTCTCCAATGCCTCAAAAAACTCATGCATCGGAGCACGGCGGACGCTCGCTTGCGGAAGCGGCCCCGAACTCCATTTCCGTCTGAAGCAACACAGACCCAGCAAGTGGCGTTCGCTCCGTCGGTGCGTTTCACGATCTCGACGCTGCGTTTCAACGGGTTACGACCACCTACTTTGCCGGCGGCATGGCAAAGCCACGGTTGGTCTGGAGCCGACGGATCACGAGCTGCAAGTTCGGCCACTATGATCCACTTCGCGATGAGCTGATGGTCAGTGCGACACTCGACTATCGAGAAGTCCCATCGTACGTAGTCGACTTTGTGGTCCACCACGAATTGTTGCACGAGAAGCATGGTGCTACGTGGCAGAACGGCCGGCAGGCGGTCCACACACCAGCCTTCCGCGCGGACGAGCGGCGATTCGCTGAATGCGAAGCCGCAGAGGAAGCGCTCAAGCAACTCGCGAAGCGATTCGGCGTGTGAATCGGTCCGTGGGTCTCGCGGCACGGGCCTTCCTGGCGTGACCCGCTGTCCCTGCACTCAAGCCGCCATCATGGTTCTGGGTCTGCGGTGTTCCTCGTCGTTCCACACCACCGCTGTTTCCTGGCATCCAAGTGAGCACGGTGGTGCTGCGAAGAGCGCAACGCTCGTGCCGGCACACCATTCGACTATGATGCGTCCCTGAACAAGATATCCGGCCATACGGAAAGCACGGATCGGTGAATCATCGCATGACGTTCACGCCGAACTGGCCCGAAGTTGACGCTGCGGAGTATGTGCGTGTGTTCGGCGCCCGGCCAGCCGTAGTAGCCCGAGCGCCCGGTCGCGTCAATCTCATTGGTGAGCACACGGACTACAACGAGGGATTTGTGCTGCCGTTCGCCATCGATCGTGCCGTCCACGTTGCCGCAGGCACCGGCGCGAAAGCCCAGTTGCGCGTAAACTCCGCCGCGCTGGGGGAAACCGTGACTTCTCCTTTGGAGGTATGCGGCCCCGCTGCCGAACCATCTTTCGCAAACTACATCCGCGGCGTGGCTTACGGACTACGCCGACTTGGAATGCCCCTGGAGGGTGCGAATCTGTGGATCGGGGGTGATCTTCCGAGCGGCTGCGGCCTGAGCAGTTCCGCCGCCCTTTCGGTGGCTTGCGCGACCGCACTGGCCGGGTTATCCCACACCGAGCTGGATCCCATCGATCTTGTCATGGTTGCACAACAGGCTGAGCGAGATTTCGCCGGGACTCCCTGCGGCGTCATGGACCCGTACGTCAGCGTCTTCGCCCGAGCCGGCAATCTGCTGTTGTTGGACTGTCGTGCGGTTGCCCACCGATTCGTCGAGCTTCGCCTCCCTGGCTGTTCCCTCGTGGTGATTCACAGCGGCGTCCGCCGTGAACTTGCGGGAGAGGCGTACGGGCGCCGTGTGCAGGAGTGCGAATCCGCCGTCACGAAGCTCGCCGCTGGGGATCCCTCGATTCACGCGCTTCGCGACGTAAGCCTGGACACCCTCAACCGCGCCGCTGCCCGATTGTCGCCCGTCCAGCTCCGCCGCGCTCGCCACGTTGTCACCGAGAACAAACGTGTACAAGCGGCGGTGGAGGCGTTGGATCAGGCCGATAGCGATGAATTGGGACGCCTTCTCTTTGACTCCCACGACTCCCTCAGGGACGATTACGAGGTCTCTTGCGGCGCCATCGAGGAACTGATGAACATCGTGAGACCATCGAACGGCGTGCTGGGCGCGCGCATGATCGGCGGCGGCTTCGGAGGCTGTATTTTGGTTCTCGTGCGCTCGGGGGCGGTGGATCCGATGCTCGCCAAGGTCCATCGGGAGTACGATCCTCGGCACGAGAGCCCGTCGCGCGCTTTCGTGGTTCAGCCGTCGGACGGGGCGAGGTGTTTGCGGTTGTAGGTGTTCCCATGTTTCGTTCTCGAAGTGGCCGTGTCCTGCCGTTGGGGAACTGGCCGTGGGCGGTGGTCTCAATGTCTATGGTCACCGGTCAGTCATGCGCTGAGCCGGTCCGGCCGACCGCCGGCCTTCGAATTACTCAGAGCGTGGAGCTGGAACCCGGCGTTTATCGGCTCCCCGACCCGAAAGACGACGGGGCCATCATCGTGGAGGGAGACGGAATCACGCTCGACTTCTCGGGTGTGACGCTAGACGGCGCGCCCCAGGGAACAGCCGATGACGAGTTCACAGGCCGGGGGATTGTCGTCCACGGTCGAGACGTGACCATCAAGAACGCCCGCGTAAAAGGCTACAAGGTCGCCATTTACGCCCAGGACTCGCCGGGAATCACGTTGAACGGGTGTGATGTGTCCCGGAATTACCGCCAGCACCTGAAGAGCGCCCTCGACCACGAAGACCTTGCCGATTGGCTCTATGGCCACGAGAACGACCACGACGAGTGGTTGCGATACGGGGCTGGAATGTACTTGGTCAACTGCCCTCGGGCGACGATCTCCAACTGCCGTGCTCGAAACGGTCAGAACGGCCTTTGTCTGGTGCGTAGCGACGAGGCTCATGTGGTGGACAACGACATGTCTTTCCTGAGCGGCTGGGGCCTGGCCATGTGGCGCTCCAGTCACTGCGACGTCTTCAACAACAAGTTCGACTGGTGCATCAGGGGTTACAGTCACGGCGTCTATTCGAGGGGCCAGGACTCGGCCGGCATTCTGGTCTATGAGCAGTGCCATGACAACGCATTTGCCTTCAACAGCGCTACCCACGGCGGGGATGGGTTCTTTCTCTATGCCGGAAACGAGACGCTCCAGAAGACCGGCGCCGGGGGCTGCAACAATAACCTTCTCTATCGCAACGACTTTTCTCACGCCGCCGCCAACGGAATTGAGGCGACGTTTTCCAAGGGGAACCGTTTCATTGAAAACGTTCTCGACGAGTGCGAACACGGCGTGTGGGCGGGCTATTCGAGCGACTCGGTCATCTCCGGAAACATCATCCGCCACTGCCGCAACGGCGTGTCGATCGAGCACGGGAGTGGCAACCGAATCGTTGACAACACCATAGAAGATAACGAGCAGGGCGTGCACCTCTGGTGGGACGACGACGAAGACCTCTTGGCGAGTGCGTTCTGCAAGGCCAACAAGGCCTGTCCCTCCACGTACAACGTCGTCGTGAAGAATCGCTTCTCGCGGGTCAAGACGGGCGTCCACTTGATGGATGACACGCGGAGCTGCGTCAGGGACAACTTCTTCGTGGACGCGGGGACCCCGATCCGATTGCAGGAACGAGCCGACGGTCTGCAACTCGACCTTGAACCTGCCCTTCGTCACTGTATGCAGAATGAATCGCCGAGTGAGATCAGCTTTCGAGAGTCCCTTTCGTCGGCCCCGACCGAGGAATGGGCCACCCCGGGGCAGCGCGAGCGACTCAAGAATCGCAAGGGGCGGCAGGATGCCGTGCTCCCGAGTACCGCCCTACGCGGCCGGCGCTTTATCTTCGTCGATGACTGGGGCCCGTATGACTTCACGGGTGTTCGGTTGTTCCCTTCCCGCATCGCTGGTGGCTCGACCGCCAAACTCAACCTGCTGGGCCCCGCGGGATCGACGTTCCAAACGGACAAGATCGCAGGCGACGCGACGGTGGACCCGCAAACCGGTTCCCTGCCGGCCCGGATCACGCTTCAGGCGGCGCGAGACGGACTGGCCGAGATCGACGTCGATTTCCTGGTCGGCGGACAAAGGCTCTCGGCGCGCGGAGTATTGTTGCGAAGCAATTGGCGAGTGTCGTTCTACTCCTGGTCAACCGACGAGGATCCGCGCAACGGTGAAGAGTATTGGAAGAAAATCATTGCGGGCCGGCCTCTGGAAAGTGTCACCACGACCGCAGTCGATTTTGTTTGGGGTTCGCGCGGGCCGGCCGGCAAAGTCCCTGCCGATCATTTCGCGGCAGTGGCGACGACAAACCTAAATCTGCCCAAGGGCCGCTGGCGGTTCGTGACCGTGTCCGATGACGGAGTCCGCCTCTTCGTCGACGGGAAGCCTGTTCTTGCCAACTGGACGTGGCACGGCCCCACGCGGGACGAAGCCGCCGTCGACGTGGAGGCAGGTGAGCATGAGGTTCGTATCGAGTACTTCGAGATCGACGGGTACGCGCAGCTACAATTCACCATCGAACCGCCTGCTTGATCAGGCAATCTCACGGGGCGACTTGTGACCGCGACCCGGATCTCCCCGACGTCGCTGTCCGAAGATCGCCTGCGTGGCGGGCAAGAGGTCTTCGAGAAGCCTTGACATGGAGTGACACATTTGAGTGCAAACGCCTTCTCTTTCGACCTACGACCCCGTGTGTAGCAGAAATCGCATCTTCTCGAAATCAAATGTCAAAGCGTATGCGCGAAAGAAGCCGTGGGAGATGATCCCGCCGATGCGAAAGCCGTGCTGATACTCCACCGACGGCGGCAGCCCTCCAGCCATTCCCGTGATGTCTGTCTGAACAGCACCGCCGAACGACACGCGCTTCACCGTGAACGGCGTGACCTTCACCGGGCCGCCGCCGCCGATGCCTTCAAAGGAGGGGAGGCCGGTCAGATCCACGCCGGCGGCCTTGATGGCGGACTCATGAAGGGTCAAGCCGCCGCCCGCCAATCCCGTGTCCGCAAACAACAGGCAGGGTTCGCTCTCGTTTATGCGTCCCCAAGCCACCATGAAGTGGGTTCCGGCCATCCAGAAAGGGACGACGTGCGTGTTGGGAGAGTTCGCAAGTGCTTCGAGCATCGCGCGCGTTTTTTCCGTCTTGCGCCGAAGAAGGAGCTTGCCGCCGGGGTAATCGAGCGTTGCGAAGTAGTGATAGAACACCGACGTGCCCAGAACGCCGTCAATCTGTCCGTTCGGTGGACGGAAAGGCAAGCCGCGTGTCGGAAGCAGAAGCACCGGAAGGTTTCGGATCGTGAACTCGCCGAGTTGCAGCGATTCAATGCGTCCCTGCCCGGTCTGGGCCTGTTTGCCACCGGCGAACGTGCCGGTCGTCTCACCGAAGCGCTTTGCCCCGACGCTGCCTGCAAAATCAGGATCCAGGAACAGCTCCGCGGCCCCCGTGTCGATCAACAGGTAGACCTCGTCGCCGCCGTTGATTCGTGCCCGGATGACGGGCAGCGGGTCGGTCTGGACAAACTGTACCTCCGTGCTCTCCACGTCGCCGGGCGTTTCGTACGGTTTGAGCCCCTTGAAACTGGCGAGCTTGTTCGCTACGGCATCCGGGCCGACTTCGCGGCGCAATGCAGCCGCTTCCTCGAAGCGGTCCTGCCGATACAACACCTCGGCGAGCAACTCCTTGGGGCGCTTCTCATCCGGGCTCAGCTTCATGGCGCGCCGGAGTTGTTCTTCAGCTTCGGCAAAGCGATTGCCCAGCATGGCGATCTCGCCCAACCGCAGAACCGCCTGATAGTTCTGCTGATCCGCAGCCAGCGCCTTTGCGTAGGCGCTCTCGGCCTCAGCAAACTGCCCGCTGCGAAATTGTTCGTCGCCTCGTCCGACGAAGTCGTCCGCTTGCACACCTGCCGCCGCAGGGATCAGCCGGATGAACAAGATTGCCGCGGCCGAGCACACGGCATGAGTTCGAAAACGCCTCATAAGGACTGCCTCCTTTGTAGCGGTTCATTGTCGCGGGGGGCCCAGAACATACTGCATATCAGTCCGGCGCCGGCAGCCGATCTGGGCGCCCGCAGCCGACTCACTCAGTAAAGTGCGCCCGGCATCTTCTCGACTAGGCACAGTAATCCGTTCCCGCCGTGCGGCGGTCGGTCACAGTCCCGCCGGCGCCCCGTCAAGCGCACGGCTCTCTGCCGGAACAAGACGAGCCGGGACCGGAGTATGCTTCAAGAAGTTGCTTTTCTTGTCAACTCGACTCTCTGTTCCGACTGTCGGGAAAGGACTCGAGCTTCGCCGCGTACTGGAACCCGTAGGCTCTCCCGACAGTTTCCACCGGCTGCCGATAGCGACAACGTGCGGCTCACGCAGCCGGTACAGATGAGCCTTGCTTCCGGGCGATCACGGATCTGGAAATCGAGTTCGGCTCAGTTGCGGATGTCGTGGTCGTCGGTCAGGTCGGGAACGGGGTCGTACCAGGGCTTATCGCTCTGGACCGAGGCGGCGTCCTGATCGGCCTGGTAGCCGGCCTCGCGGTCGGCCTCCATCGTGGTGCGAACGGCATCCCACTCGTCTTGGGTCATCGTCACCTCACGGGCCTGCGAACCCTTGTAGTTCCCCACGATCCCGGCGACGGCCATTTGGTCGATGAGACGCGACGCCCGCGAATATCCGATGGTCAGCCGCCGTTGCAAAAGGCTGACGCTCCCCCTCCGCGATTCGATCACGATGCGCACGGCGTCGTCAAACAGCGGATCGCGCAGCCCGCCGTCGACCTCCGCGTCGGCTGCTTTGAGGCGGATCAGTTCCGGATGGAACTCGGGCTTGGCCCGTGAGGCCAGGTCCTCAAGAACCGCATGGACTTCCGTCTCCTCAAGGTATGTCCCTTGTGCGCGAACGAGCTTGTGGGAACCGGGCGGCAGGAAAAGCATGTCCCCCTGGCCCATCAACACCTCGCCGCCGTTTTGATCGAGCACGATCCGCGAATCCATCCGCGACGCGACGCGGAAGCAAATCCTCGCGGGGAGGTTCGACTTAATCAGCCCGGTGACGACCTTCACCTCCGGCCTCTGCGTCGCGACGATGATATGGATGCCCACGGCGCGGGACTTCTGTGAAAGGCGCGACAGATGGTGCTCGACCTCTTTGGCCGCTGTCATCATCAGGTCGGCGAGCTCGTCGATGATAATGACAATGTACGGCAAGTGCGTCGAAATCTGGGCTTTTTCCTGCTCACTTGCGGGGTTGAAGCGGGCGTAAAGCTCGTCCGCGCTTAAGGCATTGTACCCGGCGATGTTCTTGACCCGCGCCTCGGCGAGCAGTTCGTAGCGCTCGTCCATCTTGGTGACGGCCCATTCGAAAACCTTCTCCGCACGGGGCATATCCGTCACCAACGGGCACATGAGGTGCGGAACGTCCTTGAACTGACTCATCTCGACCATCTTCGGGTCGATGAGGATCATCTTCACGTGGTCGGGGCGCTTGGTCATCAGGATACTGAGGATCACCGCGTTAAGGCAGACGCTCTTTCCCGATCCGGTCGTGCCTGCAATCAGTAGATGAGGCATGACCGTCAGGTCGGCGACCAAGGCCGCTCCGCCCGCGTCCTTGCCGAGAAAGAGGGGCAATCCCATCTCCGTCGCCTTCTTACCTGCCAGTGACATCAATTCTTTGAGGCGGACTCGCTCCTTCTCGACGTTGGGGACTTCGATGCCCACGGTGTTCTTCCCGGAAATGGGAGCGACGACGCGAATGGCATGGGCCTTGAGCGCTCGAGCGATGTCGTTGGACAGGGTCGCAATCTGCGACACTTTGATCCCCGCACCGAGCCGAAGCTCAAACATGGTGATTACCGGGCCGGTGTCGATTTCGACGACCTGAGCGTCGATCCGGAACTCCTCCAACGTCCCCTCAAGCACCTTCGCCTGCTTGCGGACGAACTGCTCCTGCTGTTTGTCGAATCCATATTCCGGTTCGTGCAACAGCGTCAGCGACGGCAGGCGCCAATTCTCAATCTGTCGGGGGTAGGTTTCGGCCGTCGCGGACTGTTGCGCGGATGGGAAACGAACGATCGGTCTGACGGGGGTCGTGCTCGGCTTGACAGGTGGGTAGACCAGTGCGATGCCTTTTTTCTCGGAAATCTCCGCTGCCGCGGGCGTAGGGTTCGCACTCCGTGGCGAAGCAACGGCGACAGCCCTGGCCGCATTAGCCTGATCCGACCCCGCGTCGCCGTCGTTCCTGCGGAGCTTGTCCTCGGAAGGCTTCACGCCGCGATTGCCCCGGACCACCGCGTCGGCGTCATCACACGTCTCGGCGACCGAAGGCGCCGAGGGTACACCGGGTTTGACCGCCGCGGCTTGCGTCGCGGTCGCCAATTGCCTCGCTGTTGCGGCCGTCGCAAGGTCGCGCACCACCGCAGCCGCCCCACCCGACGCCTGGGCCACACGGCCGACCATACGGGGGATCTTTAAGACCCAACCCTGCGTGGCGAAGATCAGACCGACCACCCAGCTTGCGGTCAGAACGAGGATCGTCCCGATTTTCGACAGATTGTCGGTCAGTAGCTCGCCGAGAGCGTAGCCGACAAGTCCGCCGTGGCC
The DNA here is from genome assembly GCA_043806315.1 of Planctomycetota bacterium. GTDB lineage: Bacteria > Planctomycetota > Phycisphaerae > UBA1845 > UBA1845 > SBAX01. The sequence continues at coordinate 8,384 of JAZDHF010000063.1, forward strand.
GACGGGCAGGGACCCCGGACCTGGGGCGCAGATCAGATGGGCCGACGCCGCGGTGCACGCGACGACCAGCGTCAAGCCGAACATGCGCTCCCACACGCTGCCGATGTGCCCTCGAACGACCTTGAGCAACGCAGCGAGGGTGGCGAACAGGACCAAGGGGTAGGCGCCGTCGCCGAGAAAATGCTGGAGGTGATAGGCGCACCACGCTCCGACCAGACCACAGGCGTTGACGGCGGGAGTGTTATGGGGTTGTTGGTCAGGGCTGGGCCAGTCGCCGACGTGGAACGTCAAGAGCGCCGGCCAAAGGAACACGCAGACGATGAGCGAGACTGTCGGGACCAACCCGGACCGGGGTGGCGTGGGGGCGGCGTCTGGGTTCATGGCTCGGCTTGGGGTCGTCCAACCCTTCCTTGCAGCCTGGGAATCCGCCATCTGGCACAGCGGCCCTCCGCTGTGCCCTGCGGCCCAGCCGACGGCGGCTGGGCCACATCCACCCACGGAATCAGGGGCGACGGAGCACTTGCCGTGTTTCCAACACGGCGCACGAATACTCCTCTTCGACTTACAACGGCAGGCGAACCCCGTTGCCGATGCTGATAATCGCGCTGGGGGTGTTATCGGCGCTCAACCGAGGGACGCTGGAGCGAAACCGTCGGATGCTCCACGCGACCGTCAGACGAGCCGACCGAGGGTCACACGCGCCGACCGAGTAGGGAGGGTCCAGGTGGGAGCGCGGAGACCGAGGGTCGGACGACGCGACCGAGGAGGGAGCGTCCGGGAGGGTCCGGCGTCGAGGTCGGTGTGAGAATGGGTCAAGGCTTGGTCTTGGCCTTTTTCAACTCCGGCCAGGCGGCGTCGGCGGTCTTGATCGTTTCCGTGGGGTCGGCTTCGAAGGTTTTCTTGGCGTTCGCATCGAAGAAGAGATAGGTCCGGCCCTCGACCATGGCGAACACCGTCGGGTCGCCGGGATAGCGCTTGCTTTTCGAGACGGCCACGGCGCAGAAGCCGGCATACTGCGGAATGAACTTGTCGGGCTCCTTGACGAACGCCGTCTTGGCCTCGGCGCTCGAGAGGTGGTAGACCTCGCCGCGCATCAACTGTTTGAATTTCACGTCGCCTTTGACGGCCTTGCCCGCGAGTCGGTACGACACGGGACAGTAGCCCCCGATCATCGGCTTGGCGAACCGTTCATCGGCCATGGCGATGTAATCCTTCGGCTTGCCGTCGAAGTTCCGCACCGCCCGCTCCACGGAGAACAAATAGACCTTGCCGTCAACCACGCGGAACAGCGTGGGATCGGACGGGAGTCGGTTGCCGTACGACCCGCCGAGGGCAACGGTGCACAACCCCCCGTATTGCGGCAGGAACTTGTCGGGATCCGCGTCAAACTGCTTCTTAGCTTCCGCGTCGGCGAGATAGTACACGTTGCCCTGGTATTCCGATCGGTGCGCGGGATCGCCCTTGACGGCCTTCCCGGCCAGGAGGTAGGAGGCCGGACAGTATCCTCCCAACATCGGCTCGACGGGCTGCTCCGCCGACGCGACCCGCGCGAAGGCGACCAACGTGCCTAGCACGAGCAAAGATCTACTTGGAGATTGCATATCGGACTCTCCCTGACGGCTACGCATCGAAGGCCGTCGCCTGTGATCGTTGTATCGGCATCCGCTTCCACCGGCTTGAATATTAGGGACAGTCACCTATTTTCTTGACGACTGCCGTCCGCGGGCGTAGAATCCGCCCATGCCGCGGGTTGCTCGCATCGTCCTTCCCGGCGTCCCCCACCACGTCACCCAACGCGGCAACAACCGCCAGAACGTCTTCTTCACCGACGACGACCGGCGACTCTACCTCACGCTACTCAAGGAAAACGCCGACCGCTTCGGCCTCGCCGTCTCAGCCTACTGCCTCATGCCCAACCACGTCCACCTCGTCGCCACGCCGTCCGCCGCCGACTCGCTGGCCAAGGCCGTCGGGCGGACCAACTTCCGCTACGCCCAGTATCTGAACCGTTCCCGCCGGCGCAGCGGGCACCTCTGGCAAAACCGCTTCTTCTCTTGCTCACTGCAGGAGATGCACCTCTGGCGGGCGATCCGTTATGTGGAGCGAAACCCAGTCCGTGCTCAATTGGCCCGGCTGGCCTGGCGATACCCCTGGTCCAGCGCGGGCGCGCACGTCGGCGAGGTCGATGCCAGCGGACTGCTGAATCTGGCGGCGTGGCGAAAGGAATGGAAGCCGGGTCGATGGGCGGAGGCCCTTCGCGACGCCGACGACGAAGGCGTAGCGCAACTCCGCTCCGCCACGCACGTCGGCCGACCGCTGGGCGATGAAGCCTTTCTCGACCGGCTCGAGCGTGACTTGGCCCGTCCGGTTCGGGCGAGGCCCGTCGGACGACCACGAATCAACAGAGGGCAACAACAAGGACTGGAGACTAAATAGGTGACTGTCCCTAATTCCTAATTCCCAAACCGCACATGGAAAAACCGCTCCCCGCCAAATCCGCTGATTTTGGCGATCGGTCAACACAGAGTTATTAAAGTAACTGCCCGCTCCTTCGACAGGGTGCGAAGAGGCGGTCACAAAGATGACAGCTTCCGGCGCGTCGGGCAGTCCGGAGAGCCCAGTCGACGGGGTCGTCGTTGGAGGGCGTAGGGGTACAGAACGTCCCTCCTCGCTCGTTGTGCCGAGAGCAGGTATTCTGCGCTACGAAGTTGACTCGGGTTTGAACTTCATTCCGATTCGATGGTGGTTGTCACGATGGGACCTATTCTGGAATGCGATCGGCTGACCAAGCGTTACGGTCGGATCGTTGCCCTCAAGGGAATCACCCTAACGCTCCAGCCCGGCATCGTCGGACTGCTCGGTCCCAACGGGGCCGGGAAGAGCACGCTCATCAGCGTCCTTCTCGGCCAAACACCCGTGACCTCTGGAGCGGCGACGGTGCTGGGTCTGGACATCCGGCGACGGCAGCGCGCCATCCGCCGGCGCGTTGGGTTCGTGCCGGAAAACGACTGCCTCATTCCAGGCATGTCCGGCACGGGGTATGTGTACTTCGCGGGGCGGTTGGCGGGCATGTCGCACGCCGATGCCATGCAACGGGCCCACGAGGTCCTCGATTACGTCGGGATGGAGGAGGCCCGCTACCGGCCGGCCGAACAGTATTCGGGCGGAATGAAGCAGCGGCTCAAGCTGGCGCAGGCACTCGTCCATGATCCCGATCACTTGTTCCTCGACGAGCCGACGAACGGCATGGACCCTCAGGGGCGGCAGGTCATGCTCTCGCTCATCAGCGATCTGGGCCACGCGGGGATCAGCGTCCTCCTCTCCAGCCATCTGCTCCCGGACGTCGAACGAGTATGCGATCGGGTCGTCATCATGGGCGGCGGAGAGGTGCTGACCGAGGGACACCTCGAAGAAATGAATAAGCCGCATCCTACATTGTATCGCGTGGATTTCCGGGGCGACACGACTCTGTTTCTGCGGCGGCTCACTGAGCGGTCCGTGCGCGTTCTCGACCAGAGGGACGGCTGTTTTCAGATCGCCCTGCCCGAGGAAGGCTCGCAACGGCTCGTCTTTCAGGCGGCTCAGGACACCGGCACGAAGCTCTTCGGTCTGCAGCCCAAACGCAGCTCGCTCGAGGAAACGTTCATGGCCGCAATCCAGAGGCAACAGGGCGCATGACCACGGCATCGGCAGATCGGGCACATCAGTATCAGCGCTGGCAGGGCACACTGGGCAAGACGCATTGGACCTGGCCGGCCATCGTCGTGAGCGGCATCAAATTGTCGCTCCGGCTTTCCAAGATGCAGCTTCTTCTGCTGACAAGCGGAATACCCATGCTGACAGCCGTCGTTGTGTTCTACGTCACTTCGCTGTTGGAGTCTGTGGTCGGCACGGACCAGGCCAAGGAAATGTACGATTTTCTCAATGCACTTCTGCATATCGACATACGGGGGGTCAGCCAACTCGCCGAATTCCGCGACGTGCTTTGGCGCACCACCTTTCTCATGGTGGCCAAGTTTCAGATGTTCTGGGTGTTGATCGTCGTGGCCCGCGTCGGCGCAGGCGTGATCGCCAACGATCTGAAGACCCGGGCGCTGCCTATTTACTTCGCCAAGCCCGTCACGCCCGTCACCTACCTTCTGGGAAAAGGGGCTGTTGTCGCCTCTTTCGTGGCTCTTATCACACTTGTTCCAAGTCTTGCCGCGTTCGCTTTGGGCATTGCGCTGACCGGCGGACCGGGGACCTGGCCTCAGTTGTTGACGCTCGCTGTGGATCTGACGGCCAGCGGGACGTTGGTGTGTGTTGTTTCCGCGGCGGTCATTCTCGCGCTTTCGAGCATTACGTCGGACCAGCGTTACGTGACCGTCGGCTGGGTGGCGCTCTGCCTCCTGCCGGCCTTCGCCCAGGCCATCGTCAACGAGTCTCTCCCCGCGGAGTCTAGAATGGGCTGGCTGGGATGCCTCTCCTTGCGCGACGACATTGTGATCGTCATCGAGTACCTGCTTCGCATTCGGGAGGGGCTGGCCGCAACCTCGTTGCCTGCAGAGCGGTTCGCCGAGGCCCTGGGAAGCCCAGTCGATCCTGCGAAGGCCGCCTTGGTTCTTGGGGTCTTCACCGCGGCGGCGATTGTCTTCAGTTGGCGGCGAGTGGTGCGATTCTCGCGAACCGCGGCGACGGTTTGAGTAGGTGATCTGTGGCCGTCATTGAGTTGGTCCAGCTATCGAAGTGGTACGGCGAGGTCATCGGCCTCAACAACGTGACCGCCGAGATCGGCCCCGGCATCACCGGACTGTTGGGTCCCAACGGCGCCGGCAAATCTACATTGATGGGCTTGGCCACCGGCCAGCTCGGACCCAGCAAAGGCGCCATCCGGGTCTTCGGCGGGTCGCCGTGGGACAATCCTCGCCTGCTCTCGCGGATCGGATATTGTCCCGAAGGCGACCCATTCTGGTCCAACCTGACCGGTTATCAGTTCGTTCTGTTTCTCGCCAAAGTGTCGGGACTTCGCGGCGCCGCTGCCCGCCGCGCCGCGACGCAGGCCATCGAGCGAACGGGGATGAGCCCCTACGCCGGACGGGCGATCCGCGGCTATTCGAAAGGAATGCGCCAGCGGATCAAGATCGCCCAGGCTCTCGCCCATTCCCCTGAGTTGTTGATCCTGGACGAGCCTTTCACCGGCACCGATCCCATCGCCCGCCACGAGCTGACCCATCTGTTTCGTGAATTGGCGGCGCAGGGGACGAACATCCTCGTGTCCAGCCACGTGCTGCATGAAGTCGAGGCGCTCACGCGGCAGATCCTCATGATCGACCACGGCCGAATCGTCGCCCAGGGGGACGTGCAGGCCGTCCGCCGCACCTTGCTCGATCGCCCGCACGTCATCCGCGTACGAGTGGATCAACCGCGTAAACTCGCCTCGCAGCTCGCGGGTTGGGAGATGGTCACTGAGGTCTCCGTTTCACAGCCGGACACCGTTCTCTTCGAGACCCGTTCGCCCGAGGCCGCGTATGAGCGGCTCACGACCCTCATCCTGGAAGACGGCCTGACCGTGCGCGAGGTCGCCGCGGCCGACGAAAGCCTGGAAGCCGTTTTCGGATATCTGACCCAGCGGAGCGGAAAATGAAACCGGCCTTTCCGATCGGAGCGATCGCCGCCCTCTTCTTCTTCACCATCCGTCAGATGCTCCGCGACGCGAAGTTCTGGGCGGTGGCGGCTGCGCTGTTTCTACCCTGTGCGCTGGCCCTCCTGATCCGGCACTTTCATCCTCCCATCAAGAGCCTTGAACCGGCGTGGCATCTCTATCACGGCCTGTCGCAGTTCATGTTCCTCATGGGACTCTTGCCGCTCGCGTGCATGATCTATGGAACTGGGTTGATCGGAACCGAAGCCGAATCGAAAACGATCGGATATCTGATTACCCGCCGCCTTCGACGTCGCACCGTCTTACTCACCAAGTTCGTCGCCACAGCGCTCGTGCTGATCGTAGCTTGCGGCGTTGCCTCGGCGGCGATTTACGCTTCCGTGGTATGCCGTTTGGATTGGCAATCGCTTGCCCCAAAGTCGGCGGCCTTCGCCGACTGGAACCCCGCCCAGGAGCTGATTGTTTATCTGAGCGTCACCGCCCTCGGCGTCATCGGGTTCTTGGCGATCTTCAGCCTCATCGGTCTCTTGACCGCCAGGCCGCTGGCGATGTCGGTGTTCTACATGATCGTCGTCGAGCTGGTCATCGGCAACCTGCCCGCCCGCGCAAGGGCGTACAGTCTGATCCATCAACTGCGCGTCAGCGCTGCGGCGTCGATCCCCCGTCTGGTCAACCTGTTTGAACTTCCCTCGGACCTTGGCGCGCAGCTTTTCCCTGCCGACGGATCGGGCGTCCCCGAAGTGCTGATTGCCTCCGGCGCCGCACTTTTTCTTGCCTGTGTGCTCGTGACGGTGCGGGAATTGACGCCTTCAAAAGTAGCTCGTGACTGAGGCATTGAGGCGACGTGGCCAATCGGTGAGAAGTGTCGTCAAGACGGTTCGCATTGTTTTTGAGCGAACCGCCACGAGCGGTCGCTGGAGGAACTGAAGATGACGCAACAAGAAATGGGAGAATTCGCGAAGGTGATCTCGAAGCTGATCCGCGAAAGCGCTGGGGTGCGGCAAGCGATCTGGGATTGCGCTTGCCAGTGTCCGAACCTCGTGGTCGAGTATTGAGATGGGATGTGGATGACACCTGCGATGTCCATCGCAACCGCATCTGGATCCCGAAAGAAAGCGAGAATGTGAAAGTGTTGGCGCACCTTGCGTGCTGCACCAACAACAATGACGTCCTCACGATTCGTGTTCCTGACATCGACGACGACGGGAATCCGGCACATGGGAACATCCAGATAAACGTAGGCTCGTCGCCTCCTGTGGGTCAAGGGATCAGTTCAGCGGCTCGCCGCAGGGTCTCGCCGATCGGGAGGTGGAGCAGGACGTCGGCGAGGCAGTCGAGGGGGGTGTCCGTGGCGTTGAGAATGACCAGCGTCGCACCGTGATTCTTGGCAACGCGGGGTATGGAGGCGGCGGGCTCGACGACCAGGGAGGATCCGATAGCCAGGAGGAGTTCGGTCTGCCTTCTTCTGCTTCCTACGCGTCGCTTGCGTCCTTCTCGCCGTCGCGACACTTGGCGTCCGTACTGCACGCGCCGCCGCCACGTCGCTTTCGCACGGCCTCGCGGAGGACGTACTCGATCTGGGCGTTGAGGCTGCGTAGATCGTCCTTGGCCCAGCGGGCAAGTTCGTCCCACAGATCCGAGGGGATCCGCAACAGGTACGGTTTTCGCTCAGACATCCCGACGCTCGCGCCTAGGTGTAGAGCGTGCCCGTATTCACGACGGGATGGACGGCCCGATCGCTGCAAAGCACCACGAGGAGGTTACTAACCATCGCGGCCTTACGCTCCTCGTCGAGGTGCACGGTCTGGTGGCTTTCCAGTTTCTCCAAGGCCATCTCCACCATGCCGACGGCGCCGTCCACGATGCGACTCCGGGCCGCGATGATCGCCTCCGCCTGCTGACGCTGTAGCATGGCCCCGGCGATCTCTGGCGCGTAGGCGAGATGACTGAGTCGGGCCTCGTCAATGACGACGCCGGCCTTGGCGAAGCGGTCTTGCAGTTCGCGCTGCAAAGCCAGTGAGACTTCGTCCATACTCCCGCGCAGGGACAGCTCGCCGTCCTGCGTCGTGTCATAGGGGTAGGCGCTGGCCATGTGGCGGAGGGCGGACTCGCTCTGGATGGCGACGTAGCTCGCGAAGTCCTCGACGTCGAACACGGCTTGAGCCGTATTGGACACTCGCCACACCACCACGGCCGCGATTTCGATCGGGTTGCCGCGATGATCGTTCACCTTGATGGTCTGACCGTTGAGGTTGTGGGCCCGCAGCGAAACCTTCTTCTTGAGCAACAGCGGATTCGCCCAGTTGAACCCGCTGGTTCTGGCCGTCCCGATGTATTTGCCAAACAGAATCAACACGGCGGCCATGTTCGGCTGCAACGTGAAGAACCCGAACCACAGAAAAAGCCATAGCATCGCCAACACCGAGGCGAAAACGATTCGCCACGGGTCAGGAGGGTCCCACGGCAACTTGACCCAATAGACCGCGAGTGCCCCTCCTGCGACCAACAACAGCACAATGACCAACCAACCGTTCCAAGTCCTCGCTTCGATTTCACGCGTCTGCATGTTTGTCGTCTCCTTCCATGCTTTGATATGTGTATAATATCATAATGATAGCTCCATGTCAAGTTCTATAACATCAGCATCCACATAGGCTTATGCGCCGTTACAACTTCACACGATCTGATATTGGCCAGTTCCTTCAGGTCACGGCGTCTGAAGTGCGCGGGCAATTGTGTCGCGGGCAGCCTGGAGATCGGCAATCGGATGTGGTGAGTCGTAGCGGCGGACGATGTACGGGCCGCGATATTGAGCGGCCTCCAGAAGCGAAAGAAGCCCAACGAAATCGACGTCGCCTTCGCCGAGCTGCGTCTCGCGCCCGGGCCGATCCGACAAGCCCGCCGTCGCGTCCCGCGCGTGCAGAAGTGCGATCCGGTCGGGAAGCCGCTCCACAGCGCTGAGCGGATTCACGCCGCTCATCACCATCGCCGCGGGATCCAGCCCGATCCGGATCGACGGACAGCGCAGTTCGTCCAGCACACGAGCGAGGCGATCCCCGGCGTCGCCTGAGGGGCGGATCGCATAAACGACGCCGCGAGCGTCGGCGTATTCACCGATTCGATGCAACGCCTCAACCGCAAGACGCGAGCCCCCGCCCGTTTCTGGATGAGTGAGCGCGCCGACGGAGGCGGTCACGATCGGCGTCCCCAAGTCTTTGGCCAAGTCGATAATCTCGCAGGTCCGCGCGACTCGCTCGTCTACGGTGCGCGGGTCGGTGAGGCGCAGAGCGGGGATGTCCGCCGCCAAGGCCGACAGATCCAACCCCAGGTTCTCGACATACCGGGCCAAATGCCTTCGGCCACTCGCCGAGAGGTTCCGCGGCGTCACGTCACCGGTTACCGTGGGGAGTTCGACGGCGTGAAACTCGAGTTCCGCGGCCTTGTGAAGGGCGTCCTTGACCGGCAGACGCAGGTCTTCGACATCGACGCCGATCAGGTGCGATCGCATGGCCGTCGTTCAACCAAGAAAGCACCGGGGAGTCATCGTCCCAGGATGTTACCGCGTACCCGACCCTCGCCATACAGGCGCGGACGGTCAGCGGTGGGGCGTCCGAGAATTGAGAGGCACGTCCCCTTCGCGGCTCAGGGCAAGGCTCGGCGGCCTACAGGTCGATTTGCAGCCGGCGCACTTCGGCGATCTGATAGAAACAGCTCATCACCGTGGGCACGAGCACGAGGAACGGGATGACGATCGCGCTCCAGGCGGCCATCGAGCGGAACGTGCCGAATAGAACCGGAAGGCTCATCACCCACGACGTCAGCCCGGAAAGGAGCAGCAGGGCCCCCAAAAAAGCGGTCACCAGGATCACCACATGGCGGCGGTTGAGCACGGAGAAGGCGGTGCAGAGAACGAAAGCCGCCGCGACCCCGCCCCACAGCGTCCCGTCGGCCAGATTCATGTTCTCGAGGTAGCCATGCGTAACCCCCGCGCCGAGGACGCCGCCGAGGACGGACACGGAGTAGTTGGCCGGCCAGTAGCTCAATAATCCCACGACCGTCCCGCAGGCGAGGGCATACATCATTTGGTCATCTCTCGGTCCGATGAGCCGAGCGGCGATCAGGGTCCCGATCAGGCCGAACGCAAGAACCACGCAAACCTTCCACAATCGCCAACCGAAGAGCATCAGGCCCAACCCGCCGACGATCAACGGGACGCCGGCGGCGCTGTGCGCATCCCGCAAGATCGAAATCCAATCCTGTACGGAGTTGATCATGCCGAGTCCCCCAACACACAACGTCAACAACGGTCCATGCGACGCCGCAGGCGCGCAGTTCCCAGGCCGACTTCGTAACCAAGGTACGATATCCGTCAGGATTTGGCGGCGGACTCGCCTTTCGCGGCGGGCGATTTCCGCGAGAGCATGGTTTGGAGGATCAACGAGGTTACCAGGAACCCACCCACCCCCACGCCGAGGAGCCCGGGGTTGTGCTGGAAGGCCTGATAAGATTCCGGCACGGAGTGCGTCAGCAAAGTCGCCACGGCCGTCGTCACCAAGACCGTCCCGACCAGCGAGGTCGAAAGGATCAGCGCCCAGCGCACCGCCAGGATTCCCAAGCAAAGACCGGTAAGCAGCGCCACAGTCGCAAGCCCTTTGGTGTTGCGGGCGACGTTGGCGTCTCTTTGCGTGACGAACGCCCAAAACTCCTCCGCCCACTGCCGCGGTGTGCGATCGCGATAGGCCTGCTGCTCGACGGCGGTGGGAACGGCGAAGGTGATCGGACTCGAATCGGAGCCGCGACCGTGAGGGAGCGGAACGACGATCGTCGGGTGTTGAACGCCCTGTTCAAACTCGGCGACGTAGGGCACGACGCGCTGATAACCAAAGGTGCCTACGACCAGCGACGAGAACACGACCGCCGCGCCCAGCCCCACCCAGAGGCGGAAGGTCTGGTAGGCAATGACGCCGACCAGTAACCCGCCAACGAGGACGCCGATCAAGGGATGGAAACTCAGCTCACGGGCGAACCCCGCGCCGGCCACCCCGCCGAGAGAGACAAATGCAGTCGTGACTCCGAGCTTGGCTAGCTTGGCCCCGAGGACACTGAGGCCGACGCCGGCCACGAGGAAGATCAGGGCGGCCGGTACGGCCCCGCGCATCGCGTCGGTCGGCGCGTGCTGCACGACAAAGAGACGGACTTGTTCGAGGATGGTTTCGATCTCGTTCATGGCGACACCTCTCTAGCCGTTGCCATTATTCTACCTCCCTATTCGGCCAAGGTGACGTATTATTCTGTGCGGCCATTTCGGCAACCCTGAACGGACGTAAGTAGCAGTGCTGGGACGTCGCATGGACGACGACTCGTCAACCGGGGATCGTGTAACGATCGGGAAAGGTGGAAACGTCAATCACCGCGTGCTGGGCGTCGACCCGGCCCGTTTTCCTGAAGTTCTCACGCAGCAAAACCAACTTTTGCTGAACTCCGTTTTCCTCTAGTTCCGATCCCGGGGCCGACCCCCAGCGAATCCGACCGTCGGCCCGATCGGTCATCAGTTCGATTTGGCAAGTCCGGGGGTCGCGACGACCGCCGAAGTTGTCCACCACCACGCCGACGATCTGACGTCCGAACGGCTCCCGCTGGACCGCCGCTAACACCGCCAGACCGGCGCGAAGGTCGTCGCCGTCCCACCGGACCCCGGGCGGAGGCGCGGGCTTGCTCACACCTTCGATGAGACGCCAAGCCGGGTTGTGAACGTAGACGCCGGGCAAGCGAACGCCCTCCGCGTCCGCCAGGAAGAACCTGTCGCCCTGCTCAACCAAAGCCGCGGGAAGGCGGTAGCGACAACTGATCTCGAACCGACCGCCCCCGGTCCGGCGAACGAAGTTGACTCGCGCCACCCATCCGACGCGGGCGATCCGCGTGGCCATTTCGCCGCAGAGCCGATCGTCCGTCCATTCCCGCCCGAGTAGGTCGAACAAGCTGCTGTGCAAATCATAGTTCGCAAGGGTGACGAGTTCCTTGGGAAGATCGACGAACTCGACGACCGGATCGGGCCGGTCGCGCAGGAGCAGACGATCGACGTGAGCGTCAAGCCGTCCGAACGCCATCCAACCCCCGGCGAGCAAGCTCACGACGGACGCAACAACTCCAACGACGACGGCGGTCCGCCGTAGACGCGGGCGGGCCGCCGAGAACCACGCCCGTCGCAGAGGCGGCTTCCGTTCGCTTTTTGTCGCTCGTCGTTTTCGTCGCATGGTCACAAGCCCCGAAGCTCACCGCCACTGTTGGTTTTGATCGCGCCGCACCCCTCTTCAAGTTAGAACTAGACTTTTGCAAAGTTAACAAAGTGCCAGATGTTCCTTGATTCTCCCATCATTCCAGCCGTCCGCCCTCGCCCGCTCGATGACCCAGGAGATCGTATGGCTGAGCGTTTCTCGCAACACGCCCATGCAGGCTTGT
>JAZDHF010000064.1:0-13617 GCA_043806315.1 Planctomycetota bacterium
CCAGGTGCCGCCGCAAAATCGCCACCTTCTCCTGGCCTGTGAAATGTCGCCGTTCCTTCACGCTGCTCATCTCGTTTTCCTCCGTTCGGGACTACACTAACCAACACGGCGGAAAACTCCATTTCCGTCTGAAGCAACACATTGGTACGATGAATATCCACCCAAGGCGGAACGCTCTTCGCTTGGAATCCCAAGCTGAGGAAAATGGCGATAGGCAAGCCCTAACTTGGCTGCGATTCCGCTGAGCGATGTTCGGGCGAAGCCGTATTTCCGCGAGATGGGATTCGCCCGAACGTCGGCTATCCCCCGGATTCCGGCGTGCAGAAGTCGATCAAACAAGGCATCGACGGAGATGCGTTCGTATCCAACTGTAAACACGGCAAGTGACGCGGTAGGTAATGGAGGCATTGTCGGCGGAAGCAGGTCCACCAACTCGCTTTTGGTGGCGTACCACGGATAACGTGCGTAGACATCGCGGACGAGCGCCCGCTGAGTTTTTGATGCGTAACGGGACGCGATGTGCCCGACGGATGATCGAACGGACGTGGGCAAATCGCCGATCAATCGGCGAACCTCACCGGCCATCGGTTTTGCTAGGCTGAATCTGTCATGGTCCTCAACGACGTAGGATTGTTGCTTCAACGCCTCGAACTCACGGTAGAGTACGAACGAGAACGGGCCGAATTGATACGGCACAAAATCGTAGAACGCGGAATCCTCCCCAACATCTGTTTCCGCTCGGAGGAGGAACGACAACTTGACGAACATTGTCCGGGAAAGCGGTTTCGCCGCACTGTCCAACAGAGCCAAAACGATCTTTTGCCGTGCTAGCATTCCTTTGCTCCCAGATCGTGAATCCGCCGACAATCCGTTTCCGTTACACCCTCTAAAATCGTTCGAACAGCCGTGATCCCGTCAATCCTTCGGCCCATAATTTTCCAATCCCCTCTCCATCCTGCAAAGTGGCAACTGCAATTGGCGAGAAGCGATGGTTCAGACATCCACCGAGCTATCAAAAAGACGCGAGAAGCTACGGAAAGCACTGAGGCAAAACGATCATAACTTCTTGTTTTACAAAGGCTTGGTGTGATTTCAAGTCCCCAGCGTCTGCCCTTCCGCCACTCGCCCAAGCCCTTGATGGTTGTTAGCCTTATATCCGCATTGCAGCACTTCAGCACCTAGAACGGTCTAAAACTGTCGTCGTTGGCGTGTGGCGGGGATGTTGAGCTGCTGGCGGTATTTGGCCACCGTGCGGCGGGAGATTTCGATGCCCTCCGTCTTCAGCAGGGCCGCGATCTGGTCGTCGTTGAGGGGGTTCTTGCGATCCTCGGCCTCCACGATTTCACGGACTCTGGACTTCACCCGGTCCCAGCCGACCGTTTCGCCGTCGCCGGTTTCGGTGCCGCCGGTGAAGAAATAGCGGAGGGGGAAGATGCCGCGGGGCGTTTGCAGGTACTTGTCGGCCACCGTGCGGCTCACGGTGGAGGGGTCGCAGCCGAGTTCGGCGGCGAGGTCGCTCATCCGCAGCACCTTCAATCCCGCGGGACCCACGTCGAAGAAATCCCGCTGCTTCTCGGAGATGGCGCGGGTGACTTCCAAGAGCCGCTGGCGGCGGAAGTTGACGGCGTCGATCAAGGCCGCCGCCTCCTCGATGTGCTTGCGGGCGAACTCTCGGGTCTCCTTCCCGTTGTTTTTGGATTTCGCCAGGGCCGCAACGTCGTCGCGGATGCGGAGTTGGGGCACGTTGCCGCGGGTTAGGCGGACGGCCAGCCCGCCGCCGCTGTCCGCGTATTCGACCATCACATCGGGACGGATCGGCGGGAGCGTCCGGTTCCCCACGAGGTAGCCGGGGTGAAGGCAAAGCGTGGAGCGCATGGCCTTGAGCGCTTCGTTGATCTCACCGATCGAGTACCCGGTCGCCTTGGCGACGGCGGGAAGGCGGTTGTGGGTGATGTCATCGAGGTGACGCTCGATCAGCGTGCGTTCGATGGTGTTATCACCGCGGAGAGTCTTCAACTGCAGCAGAAGACACTCGACCGTGTCGCGGGCCGCGACGCCGGTGGGTTCGAGCTTTTGGACCTCGGTGAGGGCCCTCTCCAGCAGCTCGACGGGCAGGGGGGGACGAACGCCCGCGGCGATGTCTTCGAGCGGCAGACGCAGGTACCCGTCCGGGTCGAGGCGAGCGATGAGGGCCTCGCCGGCGCTGCGGACCTCGTCCGCGACTTCGGTGAGGGCCCATTGATTGAGGAGGTGTTCATGGAGGCTGATCTCGCGCCCTTCGGTGTTGGCCATCGCTCCCATCTTGGCGTCGCGCTCGCCGTCGGAGGCGTAACGACGCAGGGCGAAGGGGGCGTGGTCGATGCCGTCCAAGTCGTGATCCCGCGAGAAGCGATCGAATCGGGCGAAACCGCGGTCCTCGCGAGCATCGACATTGGTCTTGCCGTCCGCGCCGGTCGAGGAGTCTGCGTCGCGCTCGAGCGGTTCCGGCTCGGCGACCTCGAGGGCGGCGTTGGTCTCCAAGGCGCCGGCGATGTAGGCCTCCAACTCGGTGACCGGTTTTTGCAGGACGGACATGGACTGGATCAACTGCGGAGTGAGCCGCTGCTCCATCCGCAGGTGCTGGCTGAGGGTTTGAGAGAGAAACTGCGCCATTACGCCGGCCCACCCGCCGACCCCATCTCGTGGGGCCTACGCGGAAACCATTACCGCGGCCCATCACTACCCCTATTATAGGCGCGCCGCGTGAGATAAGCCCGGCCTGCGGGGGGGGCGGTGGGACCGAAGTACTTGGACCGCTACAACGGGGAACGACCGCGGATCGCGGCCTCCAACATACCCGCGGTCGCGTATTCGAGTTGGGAGCCTACCGCCAGCCCTCTCGCCGGACGCGTCACCAGCACGCCCAGGTCGCTTACGAGGCTCTGAATGTGCAGGGCGGTCGCGTCCCCGTCGAGCGTTGGGTTCAACGCGAGCACAACCTCGCGTGTACCGCCCGCGCGAACGCGGCGGATCAACGCGTCGAGGGTCAAATGCTCCGGCTCGACCCCATCCAACGGGGCGATGTGCCCCATGAGCACGTGGTACACGCCGCGCACGAGACCCGTCGCCTCCAGCGCCAGCAGGTCCTTGGGTTGCTCGACCACCCACAGTTCGCCGTGGTCCCGCCGTGGGTCCGCACAGATCCCGCAAGGGTCGGTCTCCGTGAGATTGTAGCAGGTGCGGCAGTGGATGACCTTGTCTTTGACGTCGAGGATTGCGCCGGCGAGGGCGGCCGCAAACTCGCGCGGCTCGCGGAGAACGTGGAATGCCAAGCGCTCGGCACTGCGCGGGCCGATCCCGGGGAGCTTCTGGAACTGCTCCTTCAGCCGCCCGAGGGATTCGATCGGTTCGTTGGTCATCGTGCGACCCGCCCCGGCGGTTCATCCGCCGCCGAGCATTTCCGTCAGTCCGGGAATGTTCAGTCCGCCGGTCAGAGCGCCGAGTTCCTGCTTCATGCCCTCCTGCGACTTGGCGGCGGCGGCGGCGCCGACGGCGGCCTTAATCAAATCCTCGAGTAGTTCGACATCGGCCGCGGCCTTCGGGTCGATTTTGATGTCCACCAGCGACCCGCGTCCGTCGACGACGGCACGCACCATGTCGCCTCCCGCGCCGCCTTCGTAGCGTCGAGCGGCGAGCTGCTCCTGCATTTTCGCGAGGTTGCTTTGCAGGTCCTTCGCTGATTTCAATAGCCCCGTGAAGTTGCCTAGACCGCCTAGCATCAGGTTACTCCTCTGTTGCGAATAAGGTCGGCTCGCCTTCGTCGGCAACCTCGGACGGCGGCGCGGCGTTCGCAGGCGCCGGTTGGGCCGGGTGAATGTCCAACAGCGTCCCGTCGACCGCGGCCTTGACCCGCTGCACGAGTGGGTCGCGAGCCGCCCGTTGCCAATCCGCCGAACTTCGCCGCGGGCTCGGTCGCTCCACGGCGGTCGGACCGGCGGAGGGAACGCTCAGCGCCGGCTCGCGGCGGGACGCGTACTCAGGGGCGGCGGTTTTTTTTACATCGGATGGTCGCGGGGTCGAGGGAGCGGCGTCGCCGACTTCGAGTTGGCCGAGCAGGGTTCCGAGGTCGGTGAACTGGTGACTCATCGCCAGACGCACGACCGCGGCGTCGGCCAGAGCACGCGCCGCACCGCTGAACTTGACGTTGCGGCGGAGCTCTTCGAGAAGAGCGACCATGTACACGTAGGTCGGGGCGTCGAACTTCTGGGCCTGGGCGGCGAGCGCCGTCCGCATCGTCGCCGACACGTCCACCAAATCCGTGCCCGGACCGCAGACCCGCAGGAGCATGAGCGTGCGGACGTGCTCGATCAGATGGTCGCAGAAACGATCGACGGTGCGCCCGGTTTGCAGGGCGTGGTCCAACGCTCGTAGGGCCCCGGCGGCGTCGCGCTCGGCCACACCCTCGATCACCGCCGCCGACAGCTCGTCGTGCGGCGGGGGCAATACCTCGTCCACGATCGCACTCGTCAGGTGCTTCGGATCATAGGACAGGAGTTGATCGAGCAGGGAAAGAGCGTCGCGCATCGAGCCGTTGGCCAGCCGGGCGACACGGCGCAACACGCCGTCGTCGGTTTGGACTTTCTCGGCCGCCGCGACCTTGGACAGATGCGCCGCCATCGCCTCCGTGTCGATCGCTCGGAAATCGAAGCGCTGACAGCGGCTGACGATCGTCGCGGGGACTTTTTGGACTTCCGTCGTGGCCAGGATGAACTTCACGTGGGAGGGCGGCTCTTCGAGCGTTTTCAGCAACGCGTTAAAGGCTCCTGTACTGAGCATGTGGACTTCGTCGATGATGTAGACTTTGAAACGCGCCCGAGCGGGGCGGAGGGTGGCGTTGCTGCGCAGCTCGCGGATGTTGTCCACGCCGGTGTTGCTGGCGGCGTCGATCTCCACCACGTCGATGTCCTGGCCCTCGGCGACGGCCTTGCACGACTCGCATTTGCAGCACGGGGTGGGGGTCGGAGCGTCGAACGCCAGGCAATTCAAAGCCTTGGCCAGGATGCGGGCCATCGACGTCTTGCCCACGCCGCGCGTTCCAGTGAACAGATAGCCGTGGTGCACACGCCCGGATTTGATCGCGTTTTTGAGCGTGGTCGCGGTGACTTCCTGCCCGACGACTTCGTCGAACGTTGCGCTGCGATAAGCTCGAGCTAGTACGCGATACAACTCGAGGTCTCCTTAGAGTCCGTCGCCGCGGGGCATGGCGGCGCTTCGCTTGGCCATGCCACCGCGAAGTCTTCGTGTAGCGCCACCCCTTGTGGGTGACGCCCCGTTGTGCCGGCGCCGCCCACAAGGGGCGGCGCTACATCTCGCCCCCCGGCGATCCATGACGACCAGGTGATCCACGGCACCTGAATGAGCCAGGTGGGCTGCTCTGTTTCCAGCCTGACCCGTTGTCTGCACCACCCCCGGCCTGGCACGTGTTCGAAATGCATCGCCGGCGGACGGCGGCCCCGTCCGGTCCGCCGCCCACGCGGCATCCGAAGCGGGGATCATACCGTGGACCGAGAATGCTTTGTAGGGGGATGATTTCGGACCGCCTTTCACTGAAGGCGATCACGCGCTGCGTGCATCCACAGCGTGGTTTCCCGGCCCGATAAGAGGTGCGTTGCGGTCGGTCGCCTCCGGGTCGGGACGCGGACGGCGCGATATCGTACTCTGCCCGGGTAGGCGCTCTCCCCGCCCCTTGACGTTCGAGGGACGTTCCGCGCCAGAACCGGCCTTCGCCGCGAGCCGGTTTTCCCAGGAGACCAGTTACGATGAATCGCAACCTGACCGCACGATGTTCTCGTCATCTCGGCCTTTTCGTGGGACTGGCCGTGTGTCTGTTTTCCATGCGCTGCGACATGCCCTCGGCGTCGTCGTCGGGAGGCGGCAACGGGAAGCTGCGCGTACTCATCACGGACAAGCCGTTCCCCTTCGACTTGATCGACGAGGCGTTGGTCACGATCACTCGCGTCGAAGTCCGGCGGGCCGGCGAATCCGAATGTGAGACCGAGTGCGATGACGATCTGTTCTGCACCGGCGAAGAGACTTGCGTCGACGGGGAGTGCCGCCTCGGCATCGCCCCCTGCGGCGACAACGAGGGATGTGAGGAGGAGACCGACACCTGCGTGAAGCTCTGCACCGCCGACGCGGACTGTACGGACGGCGACTCCTGCAACGGCGAGGAGACCTGCGTCGACGGCCGTTGCGCGGCGGGCGCGGTCCCGTGCACGGGCGACCGGTTCTGCGACGAGGAGAACAACATCTGCATGACCGGTTGCACCACGAATCCCCATTGCGACGACGGGGCTTTCTGTAACGGCGCGGAGACTTGCGTCGACGGCGCGTGCGTCGACGGATCGGATCCTTGCGAGGCCGGTCAGTCCTGCGACGAGGACGACGACGAGTGCGAGGACGCGGACGATGCCGATGATGACAACGGCGGAGATGAAGGCGATGGTCCGTTCCTGGTGATCTTCGAGGGAGAGAAGGTCTTCAACCTGCTCGACCTTCAGAACGGCCGGACCGACCTTCTGGCCGACGCCGACATTCCGGCGGGCACCTATACGTTGATGCGTCTCATCGTGACCGGCGGACAGATCACCCTGAACGACGGCCGCGTGTTCCCGTTGAAGGTTCCCAGCGGGGAGCAGACGGGGATCAAACTCCATTTCAACTTCGACGTGGCGGAAGGTCAGGAGACACAGCTCCTGCTCGACGTCGATCTCAGTCGCGCGTTCCGGCCCATTCCGGCGGGGCACATCGACGACCCGAGCACGATACGGAGCTTCCACTTCTCGCCTTCGGTGGCGATGCGTTTGATTAATCTTCTCGAGGCCGGAAGCATCGCCGGAACGGTGACGATGATGTTGGTTGACGTGAGCACGCCGCTCGACGGAGCATCCGTGACGGCCTATGACGGCGACACCGAAGTGACCAGCACCTCGACGGGCGCCGATGGTGCGTACGTGTTGAGCGGGCTGCCGACCGGGGTGTACCGCGTCGAGTTCTCAGCGGCCGGGTTCAACGATTTCGAGGTCGAGGGCGTTGCGGTGAGCGCGGGTCAGACTACCGGCAACGTCAATGCGACGATGGTGGCGGCCTCCGCGCCGTGAGCCCGGCTGCGGGGGCATAAGAGCCCATTCCTGATGCGGCATGGCGGCGCTTCGCTTGGCCATGCCACCCGAGCCAATCAGGATAGGCTCCAAGCAGAAGCATCTTTCATACCGCCGGTGCAGCGTGGGTTTCTTCGGCCCGCGCCGCACCGGCTTTTCTTGCGCAGCGGAACTCGCCCGTTTGCTGCAACTCACGTCTTTCATCAACCGATAAGCGTAGGGGGCGTGCAGCCGGTCCCGCCGGAGTGGGTCGGTCCGGCCCCCGCGAGTTCAACAACGATGCAAGTTCATCCCCTCGCCCAATCCATCACCCTCGCACCGGTCGCGAAGTCCGGTCGAGGTCTCGGAGGCGGTCTGGACGCCGCGCCGGTGGAAGCGGTAGGCCGGGCATCGGTCGCCCCTGCCGCAACACCGCCGCCATCCGACCTTGAGCCGGTCGACGGAGTGACGCCTGCGGAGCCGGAGGATCAGGACGCGGACGACGGCAAGGCGTCGGGCGTGTTGCGGCTCATCGAGGCCGGGCACTTTCAGGGCGTTGCCGATGTCCGGCTGCGGATCAACTTCTTTGAGGAACTTTCGTCCCGCGCCGCGGCCAACGCGGGCCCGGTGCTGGCCGAGCAGTCGCAGGTGCTGACGGACGCCGTCGGAACCCAAGTCGATGCGGCCCTCAAACCGCTGGCGACGAATGAGCACGACGCCGGGGCCATCGACGGCATCGTTACGGACTTCGACAGCGCGGTGGCCACCGCCGTCGGCGGCGCGACGTCGGCAGGCTCGGTCGACAGTCAGACTCTCTCCGACGCCATTCAATCGGCTTTCGACGCGATGATCTCGCGGATGCGCGAGCTTCTGACCGCCCCTGCTCCCGACGCAACGCCGACGAGCGACGTCAACTCCGGCGATTCGGGCACGGCTCTGGATGGCGCGATTCAATCGTTAAGCGCTGCCTTTGCCGAGGCTCTGGCTAAGTTGGTCGATGGGGTCAGGACGGCGACGAGCTTGCCCGATCCATCCCCGCCGCGTCACGGCAACGGGTCGGCCTATGACAAGTTCCTAGCCATCTACAACGATTTACGCGGCGTTTCCACGACTGTGGATCAGAACGCGTAATCCGAGCCGCCCTTTTTGAGGGCGACCCTACGACGCGGCCTGGAGCGCAAGTTTCACGGGTCGTTCGAGGGCTTCCTGCCGATTCACGCCGTTGGCGTTCGGAGCTGCTTGCAGCGCCGGATGCTGCCAGTCATGGGCCGCAAGGACCGAAGCCGGAGCGTTAGCGACGGCCCGTTGCCACGCGGCCCGCTCGGATCGGGTGAGCAGCTCGCTTAGCTTCGGCCGCAGTCGCGCTGCCTTGCTTCGATTTCCCGCTGTTGTCGCCGCCTTGCCCGAATCCACCAGCCCCGCATCGAGCAGCCGGGTGAGAATGTTGAAGAGCACGCCGCCCATCTCCGCCGTGACGATCCCGAGACGCACCTCTCGATAGAGGCGATCCATGGCGTGGCCGACCGCGGCCCGGTTGCTCAGCTTACGCAGGTACCCATCGGGTAAGTGTGACAACCGACGATGGGCGCGAACGCCTTGGGGCGTAGGGCGCCGCCGACGTTGTGCGATAATCGCCGGATCGTGCAGCGGGCAGTATTCCGTTCCCGTGCGGATTCGCCCGCGACAACGTTTGCCGGATTTGGTGACCACAGAGCACCGTTTGTCGAACGGCAGGCGCTGCGGGCAGAGGATGGGCAGGTTAGCGGTGGCGGTTCCACCGTTTCGCTCACGCGGAAAAGTTAGCGCTTCCCAGAACAGCATGGTCTCATCTCCTGCCGCAGTGGTGCGGCCTCGTGAGGAGTTTTTCAGATCCCACGCCGACGTGCGTCCGTGTTGCGCCGGTGTGAACGAGACTTCTCTGAAGGTCCGGAGCTGTGCGATCCCTCCCAGCACCCTGTAAATTCGCTGCGCCGAGCGCGAGCAAGAACCATTGTAGACTCGTGTCCGCGTTCCGCAAGGTGGCGAGGCACGGTTAGCGCATCCATTGATGCACAATGAGGTTACCGTCCCCGGGGCGAGGCGTACCCCTGTGAAAAGCGATGGGATCGTGCAATCGGCGGGGACGTAACGGGGTAGAATCGTGAATGAGCGAGACCCCAAAGCACCGTTGGAAGTGGACGCCCAGCCGGAGGCTGAAGATCATTGTGGAGACCACGCGGTCGAACGGCAAGCTCGCGCTACCTTGCGACCGATCGTGAGCCTATCTTCCTATGGTCCTGCCACTCTGTAAGCGACCCCACCTGTCGATACCCGACGCCAAAACTGCGCGGGAAGTTGGCCCTTGCAAGGCGCCCGCTGTTGGGCGATAATGCCCTCCTGTAGGGTGGCGCAGGGGTATGGTACCGGCCTACGGAATCGGATCCTTACCCGCGGGACCGTCGATGGGCGTTATTTTGGAAGAGCTCCGCCGCCTGCAGGCCGTGGAGATGCAACTCGCCGCTCTCCGTCGAAACCGGGAATCCAAAGCGCGCCAAGTCGAGACCCACGGACGACAGATCAGACAGATCGACGAGAAGCTCCAAGAGAATCACCGCAAAGCGCGGGAATGTCAGATGCGGCTCGACGCCCTGTCGCTGGAGGTTGCGTCGCGGGAGGAGTCGGCCAGCCGCCATCGTCAGGCGCTCAACAAGGCGAAGACGAACAAGGAATATGCCGCCATCCTCACCGCGATCAACACGGAAAAGGCCGACAGCTTCAAGGTGGAAAGCGGCATCTTCCAACTCATGGAGGAGCTTGCGGCGATCCAAGCCGAAGGGGCCGCCATCGAAGCCGACAGGGACAAGCTCCTGGCCCACGCCGCGGCGTCCGTGGAGGCCTTGAAGGCGTTCGACGCCCAGTCGCAACAGGAACGCGAGAGCCTCGAAACCGGCTGCGAGGAGTTTGCCCGCAAGCTCACCCCGCAGGCCCTCGACATGTTCAATCGCGTCGCCCAACGTCACGACGGGGAGGCCATGGCGCCCGTGACCAAGCTCCGCCCCAAGCGCGACGAGTGGGCTTGCGGCGGGTGCAACATGAAGGTCGCCCTGGAGGTCGTCAACGCCCTCCAGACCCGCGATGAAATCCTCCTTTGCACCGTTTGCGGCCGCATCCTGTACCTTGAAGCCCCCGCGATCCACAAACCCGCCCGCGCCTGACCGCCCACACGGTGACTGCAGCGCTGGCCGAAGCTCCCCACTGAGGTTACAATTAGGGTCATGGCCCGAACCGAAATCCGGGACGCCGACCGCGCCGAAGTGGCTGAGTTCATCGAGCGCCACTGGGGCAGCAAGATCAGCATGAGCCATGGCAAGGCCTTCTACCCGCACAAGGAGCAAGGCTTTGTTGAACGACGCGACGGGGCGATCGTGGGACTTCTCACCTATCACCTCGACGAGGAAGAGATGGAGGTCCTGACGCTCAACAGCACGCTGGAAGGCGAGCGTATCGGGTCGTCGCTCATGCTCAACGCGATCGAAGCGGCGCGCAAGAAAGGCTGTCGGAAAATCTGGCTCGCCACGACCAACGACCGCCTGCGGGCCATCGATTTCTACCAGCGCCTTGGATTTCGCATGACCGCGATCAACCCCGGCGTGGTCGACGAGGCCCGCAAGATCAAGCCGCAAATCCCCCTTGTCGGCGAACGCGGAGTTCCGATCCATGACGAGGTGGTCATGGAGTTGGCCGTCGAACCCTACCTCGATTCCTAGCCTCGCCACACTTTTTACACGCCGGTCGCGACCGTCCGGGGCATCCTCCGACCGTTGCGGTAAAGGATGGGCCTGACGACGCCGCTAAGTAGATGTTGGTCCGCCCACGGAGGGCGGCGTATAGTCTGGCAGAGGAGCGGACGGTCGGACCATGAGGGAGCATGACTTGACACCAGGTCGCCGCGCGACGGCGGAGGTTGAGGCGGCGGCGAGGGAGAATCGACGCCAGGAGCGTGCCGACGCGATCGCCAAATTCCTGGGGGAGTTCGCCCCCTCAGAACACGCGGATCTGCTTTCGCAAATGGTGGTTACGATCTGCCGTCTGGCCGTGGACGGCGCCGATCGCGGCGACCTGAAGATCCTCAACACGGCCCTCAAGGAGCTGCGCTACGCGTTCAAGACCTTCGCCCCCTATGCGCATATTCCGAAGGTGACCATCTTCGGCTCGGGGCGCACCTCCGAGCATCATCCGCAATACGCGGAGGCCCGGAAGTTCGCGGAGCTGATTCAGCGTCACGGGTGGATGGTCATCACCGGCGCGGGCGACGGCATCATGCGCGCCGGTCACCACGGGGCCACACGGCAGAAGAGTTTCGGCGTGGCGATCAGCCTGCCCTTCGAGCAAGTCACCAACCCGATCATCGCCGACGATTCGAAGCTGGTGAACTTCAAATACTTCTTCACCCGAAAGCTGATCTTTGTGAAAGAGGCCGAGGCCATCGTTCTGTTCCCCGGCGGCTTCGGAACACAGGACGAGTGCTTCGAGGCCGTCACCTTGGTTCAGACCGCGAAGACGACGCCCATCCCCATCGTCATGTGCGAGGAGCCCGGCGGAACGTACTGGCAGCACTGGCTGCAGTACATCAGGGCGGAACTCCTCGGCCACGGCATGATCGACTCGACGGACTTGCAGTTGTTCCAAGTCTTCGACCACGCCGAGGATGCGGCCGCCGCGGTGGTCAATTTCTATCGCCGGTACCATTCCATGCGCTACGTCGATGACCGACTCGTGCTACGCATGAACTCTCCGCTTTCGGCTGAAACGCTGTCCCAGATCGGCGGGAGGTTCGCCGATATTCTAACCGGCGGTCGGTTTGAGCCGGCCGCAGGTCCGATCGAGGGTGAGCATGGGGTGTTTCCGGACAAGCCTCGCCTGGTCTTTTCGTTCGATCGGCGGAGCACGGGGCGACTGCGGGCGTTGATCGACGCGATCAATGCGGCCCCGTGACCCTGGGCGAACCTTGCACCGCAGGAGGAGTTGTTGATGTCATCCGAGCCGAAGGCGAAAGAGGCCGCTGAACCCGTGGACGACGTCGCCATCGTCCAAACCCTGGTCGCCGCATACGACCGATTACGCTCCCAGATCGCGCGGACCATCGTCGGACAGGAAGCGGTCGTCGAGGAGCTTCTCATCGCAATGTTCTGCAACGGCCATTGCATCCTCGAGGGCGTGCCGGGGCTGGCGAAGACCCTGCTCGTCAGCACGCTGGCCCGACAGCTTTCGCTCAGCTTTTCGCGCATTCAGTTCACCCCCGACCTCATGCCCTCGGACATCACCGGCACGGAGGTCATTGAGGAGGACCGCGGAACCGGAGCGCGATCGCTGCGCTTCGTCA
This sequence comes from Planctomycetota bacterium, assembly GCA_043806315.1. GTDB lineage: Bacteria > Planctomycetota > Phycisphaerae > UBA1845 > UBA1845 > SBAX01. Next base: position 12,481 of record JAZDHF010000064.1, read on the forward strand.
AGGGACCGGTCTTTGCCAACGTCGTCCTGGCGGATGAGATCAATCGTACGCCGCCCAAGACGCAGGCGGCCTTGCTGGAGGCGATGCAGGAACATCAGGTGACCGCGGCCGGGTTCCCGCACAAGCTCCCGCGGCCGTTTTTCGTCCTGGCTACCCAGAACCCGATCGAGCAGGAGGGCACGTATCCCTTGCCCGAAGCCCAGCTCGATCGCTTCATGTTCAAGGTCATCGTGAGTTATCCGAGCGAGGAGGAGGAGTTCCAAATCGTGCGCATGACCACCTCGCCGCAGGAGGTGCCCGCCGATCGCACGCTCAACGCCCGCGAGGTCATTGAGCTACAGGACATCGTCCGGCGCGTGCCGTGCGCCGACCACGTGATCCGCTATGCGATGCGCTTGGTGCGTTCCACGCGGGTCGATCAGGGCGGCATCCCCAAGATGGTCAAGGACTATGTGGCCTGGGGCGCCGGTCCGCGAGCGTCGCAGAATCTGGTCTTGGCGGGCAAGGCCCGGGCGATTCTCAAAGGGCGGTATCACGTCTCCACCGAGGACATCCGCGCCGTCGCCGGCCCGGTCCTGCGCCACCGCATCCTCACCAACTTCAACGCCGAGGCCGACGGCGTCCAGAGCGACGACATCATTCGCGAGTTGATGGACACGCTGCCCGCCGATCCATCGGCCACCATGGACGAAGCCATGGCCCGACGCGTGTTTACAGCCGATCGGCAACCGGTTGACGCTGGGTGATCCGCGCGCGGGCGGCCAAGCGGTTGCCATTTGGCAACATCGAACGGGCCGCGGCGTCGCATGTAGACACCCACGACCAGCGGGACGCCGAGAATGATCATGCCCGAACCGAGCTTGCTGAGCGGGTGTCCTCAGCAATAGGTCAGCCGCAAAACAATTCCCGTCAGGGGAATCACTGATAGTGCAATGGCGAGTCTGGGAAACATTACCGTATTCTCCTGGTGCCTTGACACAGCTAATTTTTCGGGTAGCATGGCCAAGCGCAGCGCCGCCATGCCGAGGAACGACATGCCGGCGCCCGGCTGGGCCGGGCTTGGGCATGCCACCCAAGCCGCAGAATCAAGTGTCTCGCACCACTCAGCACATGTCCTACCCGTTCAGTCGGCGGCCC
>JAZDHF010000065.1:0-33472 GCA_043806315.1 Planctomycetota bacterium
TTCCTGGGCACCCCGCTCGATGGTCCGCACCGAACAGCCCAACACTTCGGCGATATACTCCACCCCGCCATGCCCCAACCGCGCCGCCTCCAACGCCGCAAACCGCCGCCGATCCTTCTCGGACAACGTCTGCGCAAACGCTCGCATCCGCTCCTCCACGCGCGGTTCGTAGCGCTCTCGAAATACGAAAGCCATCCTTGGCCTCCCTGTCGTGACACCACTCCTGGGCTTCAGACAACATCCACACCGACCATCCTACAGGAACACGACGCAACATGCGACAGTCATTGATTCGCAGGTCTTTACTGGTTGAAACCGCAATGGAATCGTCGAAAACAACACCCTTCGATCCTGGATTTGCGACGATTGTTTTGGCGGCACCGCGCGGAGTTTTCCAAACTCTTGTTGAAGCTGGAAGAGATTACAAAAGTACCCTCGGCCTCGACTCCTGCCCCGAATCCGCGAGAAATCGCCGCCTGAAAAAGTAGAAACTACTGCATAGATGCTTCGCTCCGAGATTCTTCGCTACGCTCAGAATGACGCGAAACAATCACTTTCGCCACCCGAGATGGGATGCGCCCGGGGCGACGCGGAAAAGACGGCAGGGTCAGGCATGTCGGTGGTTCAGCATTTCCCGGACGGTCTGTTCGAGCAGCGCCCGGCCGCCGAAGGTCATCCCCAACGCGCGGAGCTTGGTCGTGTCGATCCGGTGTTTCGGCCCCTTGTTTAGCATTTTGATTTCGCTCTCGCTTCCGGTGATTTGCTTTGCAACGGCGGCCACCTCCTGATCGGCCACGTAGAGGTCATAGCAGTTGTAGGCTTGTCCGGCCACGCTGTCGGCGGTCAGGAGCATGCCGACCGCCTTGGCGACGTCCGCGGCGTGGACCTCCTTGCCGCCGCGATCGCTGGACACCGATTCGCCGCGGGCGACGGCGTGGACGAGGTTGTACCACTTGCTATTCGTGATCGGCCGAGCAACTCCGTAGATGCCCGTCGGGCGCAGTGAGCAGATATTGTAGCCCTGTCCGAGGCCGTAGCTGTGGATGAACTTCTCAACGGCGGCCTTATGGGCACCGTAATGCGAAGCCGGCCAAAGCGGATGGGCCTCGTCGAGCTTGCGATCGTCGAGAATCTTGTCGTGCACCGCGCATGTTGAGATGAAGACGAATCGCCGTACTCCTGCGGTGCGTGCGGCCTCGATCAAGCGGATCGTGCCGAGTACGTTCCGCTCGACAAAGGTAGGAAGGTCGCCCTCGCCGCCCATGAAGCCCATCCCCGGACGGTAGAGTGCCGCATGGACGACCGCATCGACCCCGCGCGTGAGTTCAACCATCGACGCGGGATCGGCAAGGTCGCCTTCGACCCATTCGACGGGGCGGGGCAAGTCCTCGAACCCGCCGCGGTCCGATCGTGGTCGGAACCAGCAGCGACAGTCGTGGTCCTGTGCGATCAAGTGACGGGCGATGTAGCGACCGAGAAACCCGGTCGCGCCGGTGATCGCAACTCGCACTGCGCGCCCTCCTACGACTCGTACCGCTTGCAACGCTCCGGGCAGCGCCTGGACACGTTGCCGGTCAGATCATACCCGGCCCGGACGCGCCGGGCGAACACACCCTCAGCTAAGATTCGGGCAAAGACCTGCGAAACGATCGGGCCACAAGAACGGTGATAAGCGTCACGACAAACCCGATCCCGCCGAGGCGAAACCGCTGAGCGAGTTTGAGGTCCGACCGGACGACTCCGCAGGAGACGAGCTCGAGGCCGATGTCCGCGGCGGCGGCCTGACGGCTCGCGGCAAGCTCGCGGAGACGCTCCTCGGTCCGTGCGAGGTCCGCCTGGGCGGTTTGCAGTCGGTTCGCGGCCAGTTCGGCTTGCAAGACCGCGTGGAGAAAACCCTCGGTCAACCCGACCGCCTGGATCAGCCCGTCCTGCACGGCGAAGAGCTGTTCGATGGTCTGCTCGGATGTGGCGCGGGTCCGTTCGACGGCGCGCTCCGCTTCGGCGAGCGCCTGGGCGCGTTGCTTTTTAGCCTTTTCGATCGCCTCGGCCTGGAGACGCTGCTCGAGACGCTGCATCTCCTCGACGGTGCGGCGGCGCAGTCCGCGAGCGCTGCGCAACGCCGCGTCGAGTCGGAAATTATCCGGCGTGTCGATGGCGCCCGCCGCAAACTCGAAGCGGTGGTGGGCGGACTGGGCCGCCTGAAAGGCTCGCGTGAGGTTGGATTGAAGCACGTGGTGCCGGGCGTTGTCACTCGGCTGCTCGCCCAAGGCGTTCACGTGGGAGCGCAGCGCTGCGAGCCTTTGCGACGCCGCGAACAGGAAATCGCTGAGCAAGGAGCGGGCGCGTTGATACCCATCGAGGAGTTCCCCGCTTTGCGGATCGACCTCCAACCGCTGAAGGGCGGTGAACTCGCCGGTCCACGCGTCCGCAAAGGCGCCGCGCGTCTGACGATACAGTTCGGTCTCGCTCACGACCCCCTCCACCGCCGCCCGGACGTTCGGTGGAAGGCGGGCCGTGTCGCTTTGCGACGCCGTCCGCAATAAATCGTCCGTGGCCGAGCGAAGCTGTTCGAGGCGGCCCGCCGATTGCTGCCAAACATTGAGAAGATGCAGCTTCAACTCCGATAGCCTCACGTCCAGTTCGCGGAGGTCCTGCTGTAACGCCCCGTCGGATTCCAACGCCCGGCGACGGTCCTCGGCGCCGACGATGCCGCGGGCCGGTTCCGATCCTTCGAGGCTCAGGACAAGCTCGGTTTGCAGTCTGTCCACTCCGGCGGCGGCCTCGGCGAGCTGCTCGCGGGCCGTGGTGAAGTCGGAGCGCAGGGCTCGCCATCGCTCGAGCAAGGCATCGCGATTGATCCGCGGGTCGCTGGGCGGCAACGAACCCGTCGCGGCCTCCACCTGCGCCTGCGCCTCGCCGGCGCGCTGCCGCAGTGCGGCGACGAGCTGAGAGACTTCATACTCAGCGTCCGACGGAGTCTGCCGGGCTTCGTCCGCACGTTCCCGAAGCACGGACAAGAAGCCGTGCGCGGCAGCGGAGGCCTGCTCGACCCCGCGACGACGATCGGTCGTGGTTACGCCCAATTGAAGAAACCCCTCGGCGGGAGCGTTGACCCACCAATGCGGATTGACTCCCGGCGCGCCGGGATCGGCGTCGGCGTGGGGTGTTCCCAGACTCGACGCGTACGATGCCAATGCGGCCCGCAGCTCGAGGTCACGGGGAGCGACTGATGCCTGCACCATCTTGAACGTGGCCGCGCAGTCGTGTTCCGCTGGTGGGGCCACGGCGAGCAACATGCCCACGACCCAGGCGCCGACAACGGGCACCGCAAGGTTGGACCGAGACGCCGACCGATCCCGGCGCGCCGGGAGCGGCCCGTGCCGATAGCGCATAGATGCCGTGGACAGCGCATCCAGCTCGGTTCGTCGGTCCGACCCGATCGCATGGGCACTGCGTTCGAGCGGCGTTTTCATGCCCGGACCCACGCCGACGACCGGCCCGCCGGGACGCGTGTCAGGTGTCAACGCCGTGGCCTTTCAGAAGGCGGTCGATGCGCGCCCGGTCGTCCTCGGTAATCGTCCACCCGACCCCGCCGACGTTCTCGGCGACTTGCGAGGGTCGCTTGGCGCCGACGATCGGTGCGGTTACGCCGGGATGAGCGGCCGTCCAGTTGATGACCAGTTGTGCGACGGTTTTTCCGCACCCAGCGGCGATGTCCTTCAATCCATCGACGATGCGGAGATTGCGGCGGAAGCGTTCGCCGATGAAGTCGGGGTCGCGAGCGCGGATGCCCCCCGGTCGGTCGCCGGGTTGGAACTTTCCGGTGAGCAGGCCTTTGGCCAGCGGACTGTAAGTGATCGCCCCCATGTTGCGCTCAATGCAGAAGGGCAGAAGATCGTCGTCGGCGCGTTGTTGAAGCATCGAGAAGGGAAGTTGAAGGCACTGCACCGGCCCGAACTCCCGGGCGGCGGTGATCTCCTCGCAACTGAAGTTGGACAGCCCGACGGCGCGGACCTTTTGATGCTCCAAGAGCGCCATCAGCGCTTCCATGGTCTCGCGGATTGGGGTTTGCGGATCGGGCCAGTGGCACTCGTAGAGGTCGATCACATCCACCCGCAGCCGGCGGAGGCTTTGCTCGCACTCGCGGAAGATGCTCTCGCGCGACAAGCAGCGGGGCGGTAACTCGTCCTTCGATCGGGGGAAGAGCAATCCGCATTTCGTGGCGATGACGACCTCACGACGGCGTCCCTGGATGGCCTTGCCGACGATCTCCTCGCTGTGGCCCAATCCATAGATCGGGGCGGTGTCGATCAAGTTGACGCCCAGGTCGATCGCCTGGTGGATGGCGGCGATGGATTCCCGGTCGTCAACATTTCCCCACGTTTCGACCGCTCCGCCCATGGCCCAGGTGCCAAGGGCGATCATGGACACCTCAAGGCCGCTGTCACCGAGCTTTCTTTGCTCCACGGTTCGTGTGCTCTCCGAAGTTAGCGCCTGACCATCTTAGGAGTTGTTTTCAGGTTTTCAGGTAAGAATCCAAGACCTATGCTAACCGTCCAGAGAGCGGAGGACAAGGGACCGTCGCCACCCCGAAAGCGTGAGCGAAGCTCGGTGAACGGGGCGCCCGGCGTTGTCGCGAATCCTTTGACAACGAAACTCGTCCGCGAGGCCGGCAGTAGCCGAGGGAATTGCAGATTTGATATTTCAATTAACGATTGAATGCGCTTTACTGCGGCCGCTTGGGCGCACGACCGATCTCAGATTTCAAATGGCAGATGGCAGGCACAGATTCCAGACTTCAAATATCAGGCATCAGACATCAGACAACGGACATCAGATGTCTGAGATCAGAGATAAGAGATCAAAGGGGCAAGGCGTTGGTGGTTTTTGGATTAGTTTTGGATTTGACAGGCTTTGCGCCGCAGCTATACTTGCCCGGCTCTAGGTGCAGGTGCGCCGCCGCTCTGTTCGTCAGTCGCCTTGCCGGGAGCGCTTGGCGCCTTCCGCCGGTGTGGGTCCGCGCGACCGAGGGAGGTGGTCGCATGGGCGACCGAGGTGAAAACGCGGACAGCGGATGGGCGCTTTCCGCGAACAGCTCGGCAGCGAGCGAGGATGGCGTTGCTGCTGTAGCTCAGCTGGTAGAGTGCGTCCTTGGTAAGGATGAGGTCACGGGTTCGATTCCCGTCAGCAGCTTTGTGGCGTGTCGCGCGGGACGGTCCAGGCGGCGCGCCCGTGCACTAGGCGTCGCCGACCGGACCGGCGTTGCGACGGAAAGTGAATGAGGATCTTGCGCGGGTTCCTTGGACGAAGTTTGGGTGCGAAACTGAGCTCGATCGAATAGGCGTCGAGCGAGTGGAGGTAGGTATCGGATGGCCAAGGTATTATTTGAACGAACCAAGCCGCACGTCAACGTAGGCACCATCGGTCACGTGGACCATGGGAAGACCACGCTCACGGCGGCAATGTGCACCGTGCAGTCGCTGAAGGGCTTCTGTAAAGCGGTTTCGTACGACGAGGTGGCGAAGGCGTCGGAAGCCCACGGGCGCCGCGATGCGACGAAGATTCTGACCATTGCGACCGCGCACGTGGAATACCAGACCGTCGCCCGACACTACGCGCACATCGACTGCCCGGGGCACGCCGACTACGTGAAGAACATGATCACGGGCGCCGCGCAGATGGATGGAGCGATCCTCGTCGTCTCCGCGGCGGACGGTCCGATGCCGCAGACCCGTGAGCATATTCTTTTGGCTCGACAGGTGAACGTGCCGTACGTGGTGGTCTTCCTGAACAAGGTCGATTTGGTGGACGACGCCGAGTTGCTGGAGTTGGTCGAAATGGAGGTTCGGGAACTTCTGACCAAGTACGAGTTCCCGGGCGACGAGGTGCCGGTGATCCGCGGCGATTCGCGGGCGGCGCTGCAGAACCCGACCGATCCGGAGAAGACCAAGTGCATCGCGGAGTTGATGGACGCCCTGGATAAGTCCGTTCCGCTTCCGAAGCGCGACGTGGATCAGCCGTTCCTGATGTCGGTCGAGGACGTGTTCAGCATCAAGGGGCGGGGCACGGTAGCCACGGGTCGGATTGAGCGCGGTCAGGTCAAGGTAGGCGACGAGGTCGAGATCGTCGGTCTGATGGACACGGTGACGACCATCGTGACGGGCGTGGAGATGTTCAACAAGACGCTGGACTCCGGGATCGCCGGCGACAACGTCGGGTGCCTGCTCCGCGGCACTAAAAAAGAAGAGATCGAACGCGGCCAGGTTCTGGCGGCGCCGAAGAGCATCACGCCGCATACCAAGTTCGAGGCGCAGGTATACGTTCTGACGCAGGAGGAAGGCGGGCGGCACACGCCGTTTTTCAACGGCTATCGCCCCCAATTCTATTTCCGCACCACGGATGTGACCGGCGCCCTCGCCCTTCAAGGGGCGGAGATGTGTATGCCCGGCGACAACATTACGATGGAGGTCAGCCTGGGCAAGCCGATCGCCATGGAACAGGGGCTTCGTTTCGCGGTTCGTGAGGGGGGACGTACGGTCGGGTCGGGAGTTGTGGCGAAGGTCGTGGAGTAGGAGCCTACCTAAGCCCTCACCCCGCCCCCTCCCTGAGAGGGAGAGGGGGTGAGGGATCCTCATCCCAACCATCTCCCGAGAGGGTGAAAGGTTGAAGGGTAGAAGGGTTGAAGGGTAGAAGGGTCGAAGGGTTGAAGAGTTGGGCGTCGGTGTAGACGGACATGGCGAAAGCGGCAAAACGGGAATACGTGTGGTTGCAGTGCAAAGAGTGCAAGGACCTTAATTATCGCACGAGCGTAAACGTCTTGGGCGGCACGCCGAAGATAGAACTGTCCAAGTTCTGCAAACGGGAACGCAAACACACGGTCCACAAGATCAAGAGGAAATAGGAACCGGCCGACGGTGATGCGAATTGGGGTCTGCTTAGGAGCGTAGCTCAATTGGCAGAGCACCGGTTTCCAAAACCGGCGGTTGGGGGTTCAAGTCCCTCCGCTCCTGTGGAGTAACGCGCGGGACGACGGGCGAGACGGAGTTCCCCGACGCGAGAGAGTATGATGGACGATACGAAGAGCACTACGCTGGAACGCCGCGAATCCCGCCAGGACGCAGGGTCGGGCGGCGACGACGGCTCTCGCCAGGGACCGCCGCGGGGCGGGGACCGCGGTTTTCGAGACGGGGCGCCGTCCGGCGGCGCTCGCGGTTTCTTCCAGCAGTACAAGGCTGAGCAGGGCAAATCCACGCGTATGGGCACGCTCTTTTGCGCCGGCGCCCTGATCGCGTGGGGCGCGGTGTTCCTCTATGACCGGTTGCAGATCTACGAAGGGGATGAGGCCTGGCGGCTTTTAATTACCACGGGGATCCCCATTGTCTTCGCCGCGGTGCTCTTCGCCGGGGTATGGTGGATTGCCTTTGTCAGCCGCACGACCAGCGATTTCATGATCGCCACCGAAGGCGAGATGAAAAAGGTGAGTTGGTCGTCCAAACGGGAGATCATGGGCTCCACTAAGGTCGTGATTCTGTTCACCCTTTTGATGGCTTTTTTCCTTTTCCTGGTGGATATCCTGTTCCAGTGGGTCTTCAAGTCGATCGGCGTTCTGAAGCAATGAGCGACTCGCCCCCGACATCACCGACGACCCTGGACTCCCCCGCTTCGGCGGCGCTTTGCGCCCCGGGCATGAAGTGGTACGTCCTCCGCGTCGCCTCCAACAAGGAGGAGCAGGTGCGGAACGCCCTGGAGCGGAAGGTGAAGATCGAGGGGCTTGAGCATCGCGTCGGCAGAGTGCTGGTCCCCACGCTCAAAGAAAAGCGGATGAAGGCCGGCGTCCTCAAGATCGTGGAGCGAAAGCTCTACCCCGGCTACGTCTTCGTGGAAATGGCGTGCGAAGAGGATGGTTCGATCGCCGAGCCGGTGTGGTTTCTCATCAAAGAGACTTCCGGCGTGGGGGACTTCATCGGCTCCGATGGAAAGCCCACGAGTATGCCGGAGCAGGACGTGGTGGGAATGCTGGCGGCCTCGCAGAAGGCGGAGGATCAACCGGGTCTGTCCGGGCTGAACATCCACAAGGGCGACCAGGTGAAGATTACCGACGGGGCCTTCGAGAGCTACGAGGGGGAGGTCGAGTTGGTCGACGAAAAACGCGGAATGGTCTCCGTCATCGTCTCGATCTTCGGGCGATCAACTCCGGTCGAAGTGGGATACTGGCAGTTGGAGAAGGTGGAGTAGCTCTCCGCGGCGGCCCGTCGAGGGTGGTGAGGAATCATGGCCAAAGGACCGAAAGAACTGACCGCGACGATCAGGCTGCAGGCGCCCGGCGGGCAGGCGACGCCGGCCCCGCCCATCGGCCCGGCGCTGGGTCAGCACGGCGTGAACATCGGCCAGTTCGTCCAGCAGTTCAACGCCGCGACGACAGCCCTCAACGGCATGACCGTGTCGGTGGTGATCTCGGTCTTCTCCGATCGGTCGTTCACTTTCCAAGTGAAGAGTCCGCCGGCGGCCGTGCTGCTCAAGGACGCGGCCAAGATCGCCAAGGGAAGCGGCGTGCCCAACAAAGAGAAGGTCGGGGTGGTCACGCGGGCACAGGTGCGAACCATCGCGGAGCGGAAGTTTCCCGACCTGAACTCCAACTCGATCGAGGCGGCGGAACGCGTGGTAGCGGGAACGGCCCGGTCGATGGGGATCGACATCGTTGATTAACCCAGGCAGGCGACGATTGCTATGGCGTATCGCAGCGTAACGTATCGAAAGCAGGTCGAAGCGAGCGGCGGGAAGCACACGCCGGTCAGCGTCGAGGAGGGGATCGCCACGGTGAAGCGCATGGCGGCGATCAAGGGCGACCGTTCCTACAAGAACGGCAAGAAGCGGAAGTCCAAGGACCAGACGATCGAGGTCGTGCTGCACCTGGGCATCGACGCCAAGCAGGCGGATCAGATGCTTCGCGGGGCGATCTCGCTGCCCAAGGGTCTGGGCAAGTCGCGGACGGTCATCGCGTTCTGCGACGTAACGACCGCGGCGGCGGCGAAAGAAGCCGGTGCGGCGGAGGCCGGCGCCGAGGAATTGATCCAAAAAGTCGAGGGCGGATGGTTCGAGTTCGACGTGGCCATCGCCCATCCCTCGATGATGGGCAAGGTCGGAAAGTTGGGACGCATCCTCGGCCCGCAAGGGAAGATGCCGACGCCGAAGGCGGGAACGGTGACGCCCGATGTCGTCGCCGCGGTGAAGGAATTCGCGGCCGGACGAATTGAGTTTCGCAACGACGACGGCGGCAACGTGCACCTCCCCGTCGGCAAGGTGAGCTTTCCGGACTCGGACCTGAAGATGAACATTGACGCCGTGATCGAGCACTTTGTGAAGATCAAGCCGGCGTCGTCGAAGGGGCAGTATATGAAGCGCGTGTGTCTGTCGGCGAACCGAACGCCGTCGGTGACGCTCGCGACCAGCACGTAGGGTAGACTTGGAAACCGACCGGAAAACCGGTTCGACAAAGTGCGTGGAATGATTCAATGAGCAAGGCCGTCAAAGCATTGATGACCGAACAACTTCGCGAGCGGTACGCCGGCATGAGCAGCGCCTGCGTCGTGGAGCTGACCGGGTTGGACGTGCAGGCGCAAGAGAAACTCCGCCGTAACCTGCGGGGAAAATCCGCTCGGCTGGAGGTCGTGAAAAACAGCTTGGCGCGGCGGGCGTTCCGGGGCGGGCCTCTTGATCCGCTCGGTGCGGCGCTCACCGGACCGTGTGCGGTGGTGACGAGCTCCGGCTCGTTGATCGACGTGGCCAAGCTGCTGGTCGAGGCGGCCAAGGAGTTCAAGAAGCTCAAGCTCAAGCAAGGCGTGCTCGACGGCGACCCGATGCTGCTCAGCGTGGAGGCGATTTCCAGGATGCGGGGCCGCCTCGAAATCCTCGGCGAATTGGCGATGCTCCTCAGCTCGCCGGGCCGGGCGGTGGCGGGTTGTTTGCAGTCGCCGCAGGCCAAGATCGCCGGCTGTTTGAAGGCGATGATCGACAAGGCGGCGTAGGGTTACAGGACCAAGAACGCTTAACACCGACTGGTCCCGGTTCGCCGGGATGAAATGGCCCGCTTTGGAGCGGGTCGCCTATCGGGGTGGCGATTGACCCAAGTGGAAGGAGTAGGACGACATGGCGGAAGCCCCAGCAGTAGAGTTTAGTTCAACGATCACGGAGCTGGCCGACAAGCTCGTGAATCTCACGGTCAAGGATGCGCAGTCGCTGGTTGATTGCTTGAAAACGGTTCACGGCATCGAGCCGGCGGGCGGCGGGATGATGATGGCGGCCGGACCTGCGGCGGCGGCCGGACCTGCGGCGGCGGCGGAGAAGACGTCGTTCGACGTGATCCTCGCCAGCTTCGGTGACAAGAAGATTCAGGTCATCAAGGTGGTCCGGGCGCTGACCGGCCTGGGGCTGAAGGAGGCCAAGGACTTGGTGGAGGCCGTTCCCAAGCCCATCAAAGAGGGCGTGTCCAAGGAAGACGCCGACAAGATCAAGAAGGAAATCGAAGACGCGGGCGGGGCCGTTACGATCCAGTAGACGGAGCACCGGGCGCAAGCCCGGTGACGGAAACGATGTCCGCGGGCTGGCGCCCGCGGCTCAGAAAATCACATCTACGGCGGCGCGAGATCGACCGGGCGCCAGGGACCCCCGGTCTACCGGATGCGCGGCTGTTCGATGCATCGTCCCTCGAAAACGGTTGTCGTGTCGGGTCGCTTGGGTCGCCAGGGCGTGTAGCCCGAACGGCCGGGGCGGCTGCGCGCGGCTGACAGCGGTGAGGCTTAGGCGATGATCTCCACTTTGCCGGTACGTGATTATTCGAAGGTCGGCGACGCTATTCCCGTGCCCGACCTGATCGGGATTCAGACGCGCTCCTATGCCCGTTACTTGCAGGCGGAAGTCCCCCCGGACAAACGTGAGCCTCACGGGCTGGAGGCGCTGCTGCGGGAAATGTACCCGATCGAGAGCTACGACGGGAACCTCTCCCTCCACTACATCAACTACGAACTGGGCAAGGCGCGCTACACGACGGATGAGTGCCGCGAGCTTCGTCTGACGTACGGCATGCCGCTTCGCGTCCGACTGCGCTTGGTGCGCAAGGACAGCGATGAGATTCAGGAGGACCTGATCTATCTGGGCGACATGCCCATCATGATCGGCGGCGGCGAGTTCATCATCAACGGGGCGGAGCGGGTGATCGTCTCGCAGCTTCACCGCTCGCCCGGCGTGGACTTCATCAAGGACCAGGCCGAGGGCGATCGCGCGTTGCACGCCTGCCGAATCATCCCCGAGCGCGGAAGCTGGATTGAGATCGAGGTCACCAAGAAGGACGTGCTGGTCGTCCGAATCGACCAGTCCAGCAAGCTGCCGTCGACGACCTTCCTGCGGGCCATGGATCCGAGATTCTCGACGGACGAGGCGATCGTCAGCGAGTTCTTCAACACCAAATCGGTAAAGACCTCGGCGATCAAGCCCGAAATGTACACCGTTTCGGCCATTATGGACGAGGAGACGGAAGAGGTCCTGGTCCGCGCGGGGTGTCAGATCGGCGACGCCGTGGAGCGCATCCAAAACTCGTCCCTCAAGAGCGTCAACGTCATCGCCAAAGTGACCGACCCGCTGATCCTCAACACGCTGGCGGAGGATACCAGTCGCACGCACGAGGAGGCGTTGCTCAAGATTTACGGCCGGCTGCGCCCGGGCAACCCGCCGCAGCTCGACAAGGCCAAGAAACTCTTCAAGGAGAAGTTCTACGACGAAAACCGCTATCGCCTGGGCAAGGTCGGGCGCTTCCGCCTCAACCGCAAGTTCGAGTTGGATGACGACGGCGGGGCCATGACCCTGACGGTTGACGACGTGATTCAGTGTCTGAAGTATCTGCTCAAGCTGCGAACCGGCGAGGCCGCGTTCGCGGTCGATGACATCGACCACCTGGGGAACCGCCGTCTGCGAACCCTCGATGAACTTTGCGCGGATGAGATGCACAAGGGGTTCCTCAAGCTGCGGAGGACGGTCCAGGAGCGGATGAGCCTCAAGGACCCGGATCAGCTTGGACGTGTGGCCGAGTTGATTAACAGTAAGTCCATCAGCGCCGCGATCGAACTCTTCTTCGGACGCGGCGAGCTTTCACAGGTCGTCGACCAGACCAACCCGCTCTCGCAGCTTACGCATGAGCGGCGGCTGTCGGCGTTGGGGCCGGGCGGGTTGAATCGAAAGCGGGCGGGCTTCGAAGTCCGCGACGTGCACATCAGCCACTACGGGCGGATTTGTCCGATCGAGACGCCGGAAGGCACGAACATCGGGTTGATCGCCTCGCTCAGCTTGTACAGCGCGGTCGATGACTACGGCTTCTTGATTACGCCCTATCGCAAGGTCGGCAAAGAGGGCAAGCTCGGAGACCACCGTTACCTTCGCGCCGACGAAGAGATGCGTGAAATCCTCGCTCCGCCCGAGGCGGTAGACCCGAAGATGGGGCGCTTGCGTGAAGGTCCGGCGATCGCCCGGGCCTACGGTGATCTGCGACAGGTCAACTCCGAGCAGGTGACCTATGTGGACATTTCGCCGAAGCAGACGATCGGCGTGTCGGCGGCGTTGATCCCGTTTTTGGAGCACGACGACGCCAACCGGGCGTTGATGGGCTCCAACATGCAGCGTCAGGCCGTCCCGCTCCTGAAGGTCGAGCCGCCGTTGGTCTCGACGGGGATGGAGCGCCCCGTGGCGGTGAACAGCGGCATGGTGGTCCGCAGCCGGACCACGGGCAAAGTGACCTTCGTCGACGCTCAGCGAATCGTCATCGACGACACGGACGAATACATCCTCCGCAAGTTCCAGGGTCTCAACGAGCGGACCTGCATGAACCAGCGCCCGCTGGTGAAGCCCGGACAGCGCGTGAAAAAGGGTGAGATCATCGCCGACGGCCCCGCGACCGCTGCCGGCGAGCTCGCCCTGGGAAAGAACATCCTCGTCGGCTTCCTGACCTTCGACGGGCACAACTTCGAGGACGCTATCGTCATCAGCGATCGGTTGGTGCGCGAAGATACCTTTACGAGCGTGCACATCGACGAGTACGACATCGAAGTCCGGGAGACCAAGTTGGGCAAGGAGGAGTTCACCGCGGATATCCCCAACGTCTCCGAAAAAGCCCTCGCCAACCTCGACGAGAACGGCATCGTGCAGATCGGCACCCGCGTGCAACAGCGCGACATCCTCGTGGGCAAGGTCAGTCCCAAGTCGAAGAGCGAACTCAGCCCGGAGGAGAAGCTGCTCCACGCCATTTTCGGGCGGGCGGGCGAAGACGTGAAGAATGACTCGCTGGAGCTCCCCGCCGGCGAAGAGGGATTCGTGATCGGGGCCAAGCGCTTCAGCCGCCGCCTGCACATGACCGACGAACAGCGCAAGGAGCTGAACGAGGAGATCAATCGCTACATCGCCTCACAGAACGCAAGGATCACGACCTGTTTCAAGCAGATGTGCGCGGAGCTTGAGCGGGTGACGGAGGGGCCGATGATCGACCCTAATACGCGCCAGAAGGTCGGCCACAGCGATCTGGACGAGGTCATCCTCGAACAGATCGAGATTTTCTCGGAGCACGTTCGTTCCCGCGATCTCAAGTGGATCAGGCCGGCCTCGAAACGCGACGATTGTCTGGCGATCACGGACCGCTTCTGGCCTCGCCTCCAGGAGATTCAGGAGGAGCGCGATCGCAAGTCGGCGCAGATGAAGCGCGGGGATGAACTACCCTCGGGCGTGCTGGAGATGGTGAAGGTGTACGTGGCGACGAAGCGGCCCATCTCCGTGGGCGACAAGATGGCCGGTCGCCACGGCAACAAGGGGGTCATCGCCAAGATCGTCCCGGAGGAGGATATGCCTTTCCTCGACGACGGGACCGCACTCGACCTCCTGCTCAACCCGCTGGGAGTACCCTCGCGTATGAACGTCGGGCAGATTCTCGAAACGCACCTGGGATGGGCGGCGAAGATGCTGGGATTCCAGGCCGTCACGCCGGTGTTCGACGGGGCGACGGAGGAGGAAATCCACGGCGCGTTGGTGGAGGCGAACGAGTTCGCCCGCCGCCGCGCCGAGGATTCAGCCGTCGTCGCCTCCGCGGCGCAGGCTGATCTGCGCTTCGCTCAGATTCCGCCGAGCGGCAAGGTCCGTCTGCGCGATGGACGCACGGGCGAGTATTTCGATCAGCCCGTGACGGTCGGCTACATCTACATGCTGAAGCTCCATCACTTGGTGGATGACAAGATTCACGCCCGGGCGACGGGTCCGTACAGCTTGATTACGCAGCAGCCCTTGGGCGGCAAGGCCCGCACCGGCGGACAACGCTTCGGGGAGATGGAGGTGTGGGGCCTGGAAGCGTACGGGGCCGCCTACATCCTCCAGGAGTTGCTCACCGTGAAGAGCGACGACGTGGAAGGGCGGACGAAGATTTACGAGACGATGGTGAAGGGGAAGAACACCTTGGAAGCGGGCACGCCCGTGTCCTTCGACGTGTTGTGCAACGAAATCCGCGGGTTGTGTCTCAACATCCATATGGAGAAGCGGCACGTGGGATAGGTGCTATTTGTAAACCCCTCTCCCCTTGGAGGGGAGAGGCTGGGTGAGGGGTGATCGCCGCGACTCCACCCTCACCCCGACCCTCTCCCTGGGAGGGAGAGGGAGTTGCGAGCGTGCGGCTCGGCGCCGCCGGGGCGGCGACCGATGGCGGTGATGTGCGGTACGAGAAGGGGTCGAAGGAAAGCGGGAGACCTGGACGTGTTCGAGGACATCGAGTTTGAAACGCCGGCGAGGCCCGATCCCGGGGAATTGTTGGACTTCTATGAGCGGCAGAACCATGAGACGACGCAGTCGCGGGAGAAGCTCAAGCGGATGATGGACAACACCTTCTGTTTCGTGACGGCGCGGCGCCACGGCGAGTTGATCGGACTGGCCCGGGGGGTGACGGACGGACTGTGGGGTCGGCTGGCGGAGTGCAAGCTGGATCCCGCGTACCAGGGTCCGGCGTGCGTCACGCGCAAGGACGGACGGATCGAGCACGATTCCGCAGGCATCGCCCGAGAGATGGCCTGCCGCGTGATCGAGGCCTTGCGCCAGTTCGGCGCCGAGCGCATCGACGCCCTCGCCTATGGAACGGAAGAGGACTTCTGTGAGGAGTTAGGGTTCAAGAAGCTGCGGGGCTTGGTGGCTATGGAATTGCCCGCCGACGCTCCGCTGCCGCAGCGCGCCTTGGCCGCCTCCAATGCGGTTTAAGGCAAACGCGTCAATGTACGAGAGTGATGGATTCGAGTCCCGAGGGGTTCGGGCAGCGTAGGGTTCCAAAAGAGGGATTGCCGACAGATGCTCGATAACATTTACGATCGCGTCAACGATTACAGTTCCGTCCATATTTCCCTGGCCTCGCCCAACGACATTCGCAGTTGGTCCTTCGGCGAAGTCAAGAAGCCGGAGACGATCAACTACCGCACCTACCGCCCGGAGAAGGACGGTCTGTTTTGCGAGCGCATCTTCGGTCCCGAACGGGACTGGGAGTGCGCCTGCGGCAAGTTCAAGGGCACCAAGCACAAGGGCATCATTTGCGATCGCTGCGGGGTGAAGGTGACCCACTCGCGGGTCCGCCGCAAGCGGATGGGGCACATCAACCTGGCGGCGCCGGTGGTGCACATCTGGTTCTTCAAGGCCATGCCCTCGCGGCTCGGGGCGTTGCTCGATATCAAGACGACCAGCCTGGAGAAGGTCGTGTATTTCCAGGATTACCTCGTCATCGACCCCGGCGACACGCCGCTCAAGCCCAAGCAGTTGCTGACCGAGGAGGAGTATCGCGCGGCGGTCGAGAGCCACGGCAAGAGTTTCACGGCCATGATGGGCGCGGAAGCGATCAAGGAACTCCTCGCCCGTCTCGATCTCGCCCAGCTATCCGCCGAGCTTCGCGACGCCCTCATCAAGACGGGCAGCAAACAGCGCGAGAAGGATCTCGCCAAGCGGCTGAAGATCGTCGAGGCGCTGCGCAATTCACCGAACGATCCGGCGTGGATGGTGCTCGAAGTCATCCCCGTGATTCCGCCGGACCTTCGCCCGCTGGTGCTGTTGGACAGCGGCAACTTCGCCACCAGCGACCTGAACGATCTGTATCGCCGGATCATCAACCGCAACAGCCGTCTGAAGAAACTGGTCGACCTCAACGCCCCCGAGGTCATCATCCAGAACGAGAAGCGTATGCTGCAACAGGCGGTCGATGCGTTGTTCGACAACGGGCGCTGTCGGCGGCCGGTGTTGGGCTCGAGCAACCGCCCGCTCAAGTCCATGACGGACATGATTAAGGGCAAGCAGGGGCGGTTCCGCGAGAACCTCCTCGGCAAACGCGTCGATTATTCGGCGCGGTCGGTTGTGGTCGTGGGTCCGGAGTTGAAACTCAACCAATGCGGTCTTCCCAAAAAGATCGCCCTGGAGCTGTACCAGCCGTTCATCATCCGCAAGCTCAAGGAGCGCGGGCTGGCCGATACCATCAAGTCGGCGAAGAAAATGCTCGAACGCCGGGACCAGGCGATCTGGGACATTCTCGAAGAGGTCATCTACCAGCATCCGGTCCTCTTGAATCGTGCGCCGACGCTGCACCGCATGGGCATCCAGGCGTTTGAGCCGGTCCTGGTCGAGGGCAATGCCATCAAGATTCACCCGCTGGTCTGCCGGGGGTTCAACGCGGACTTCGACGGCGACCAGATGGCCGTCCACCTGCCGCTGTCCGTCGAGGCCCAAGTCGAAGCCCACGTGCTGATGATGTCCACCAACAACATCTTCAGCCCGGCCAACGGCAGCCCCATCATGTCGCCCACGCAGGACGTGGTGTTGGGGTCGTTCTATCTGACCGCCGACCATGTCAGCGCGAAAGTCGAGGACAAAAACACGCCGCGCTTCGCCGACGCGTTTGAGGCCATGTTCGCCTACGCCCATCACCGCATCAGCATTCACGACAAGATTTGGGTGCGCGTCAATAAGGACCGTGTGGTGTCCAGCGCCAAGACCGGGCACGATCCGATGCCGGCCAACCGCCGCGTTCTCACCACGGTGGGACGCCTGATCTTCAACGACATCCTTCCCCGGCGCCTGCCGTACTACAACTATCCGCTTTCGCAGAAGGGTTTGGTCCGGGTGGTGGCGGATTGTCACGAGTTGCTCGGCCGATCCGCGACCATCGACTTGCTGGACGACATCAAGGACATCGGCTTTAAGTACAGCACGCTTGCGGGTCTGTCGTTCGGCGTCACGGACATGCGCGTGCCGCAGGCCAAGCTGAGGATCATCGACACCGCTCAAAAGGCGGTCGATCAGATCCAAAAGGCCTTCGAGCAGGGCACGCTGACCCGTTTGGAGCGCTACAACCAGGTCATCGACGTGTGGATTCACGCTCGCGAGCTGGTGACCCAGGCGATGATGACCGAGCTGCGCGACGACTACCGCGATGAGAGCGGCGGCTATCGCTCGCCGGGCGACGCGGGCGCCAAACCCTACCTCAATCCGATTTACTTGATGACCCAATCCGGCGCTCGCGGCAGCGTCGATCAGATTCGTCAGTTGGCGGGGATGCGGGCCTTGATGGCCAAGCCCTCCGGCGAAATCATCGAGACGCCCATCAAGGCCAACTTCCGCGAGGGTCTGTCGGTGCTCGAGTATTTCAGCTCCACGCACGGGGCCCGCAAGGGGCTCGCCGACACGGCCCTCAAGACCGCCGACTCCGGGTACCTCACGCGAAAGCTCGCCGACGTGGCCCAGAACGTCATCGTTAATTTGCGCGACTGCGGCACGATCAACGGCGTGACCAAGGCGGCGACCTACAAGGGCGAGGAAGTCGAGATCGCCCTGCGCGAGAACATCATCGGCCGCGTGGCCCGCGACGATATCCGCAACCCCGTCAGCGACCAGTCGATCGTCGCCGAAAACCAGATCATCACCAAGGAGATCGCCAACCGGATCGAGGACCTGGGGCTGGACAAGATCCGCGTTCGAAGTCCCCTCGCTTGCGAAAGTCCGCTTGGCGTCTGCGCGATGTGCTACGGCACGGACATGTCCACCGGGCGGCTGGTGGAAGAGGGGTTGGCCGTCGGCATCATCGCCGCCCAATCCATCGGCGAGCCGGGAACGCAGCTCACCATGCGTACGTTCCACACCGGCGGCGTCGCCCAGAAAGCGGCCTTGGAGAATCTACTCAAGGCCACCCAAAAGGGCATCGCCCACTACCACGACCTCAACCCGGTCGAGGTGCGAAACGACGACGGGACCACCCGGACGGTCGCGCTGAAGCGCAACGGTGAGCTCGTCATCGCCGACGAAAAGGGTCGGGAACTGTCCCGCGACCGGGTCCCCTACGGCGCGGTCCTCAAGGTGAAGGACGGCCAGACGGTCGCCCGCCGCGACGTGCTTTGTGAGTGGGACCCGCACATGACCCCGATCCTCGCCGAAGTCGGCGGCTTCGTCCGCTTCCAGGACGTCTCCGACGGCGAGACCGTCCGTCTCGAGCAGGAAGGCGGTCGGGCCAAGTTCGTGGTCATCGAGCACAAGGGGGAGAAGCACCCGCAGATCGTCATCGAGGACAAGAACGGGAACGTTCTCGATTACCACTACCTGCCGGCCAAGGGGCGTATCGAGGTTCAAGAGGGCCAGGCGATCACCCCGGGCATCGAGCTCGCCCGACAGCCTCGGGCGATGGGCGGCACGCAGGACATCACCGGCGGTCTGCCGCGGGTCACGGAGATTTTTGAGGCGCGTAAACCCAAAGAGCCGGCGGTGATGGCGGAAATCTCCGGCCAGGTCGAAATCCGTCCCGACAAACGGCGCGGCAAGATGACCATCGTGATTCGCAGCGAGAGCGGGATGGAGAAGGAGCACCATGTGCCGCAGGACAAGCACCTGCTGGTGCACGCGGGGGACTACGTGGAGGCCGGCGACCAGCTCATCGACGGACCGCTCATCCCCCACGACATCCTGCGCATCAAGGGCGAGGAGGCGTTGCAGAATTATCTGCTTGCCGAGGTGCAGGCCGTCTACCGCAGTCAAAGCGTCGGCATCAATGACAAGCACCTGGAGACCATCATCAACCAGATGCTCCGTAAGGTGAAGGTTGAGCAACCGGGAGACTCGAGCTTCCTCCCCGGCGAAACGGTGGACAAGTTCCGCTTTCGGCGGGAAAACGAGCGTCTGACGAAGAGCTTGGTGATCGTCAACCCCGGCGACACCGATCTCGCCGTCGACCAGGTCCTTCTCAGGTCGGAGCTTTCCGAGATCAACGCCGAGGCCGAGGCGAAGGGCGGGGAGCCGGCCAAGGGTCGCAGGCCCAAACCGGCTCTGGCGACCACGCTGTTGCTGGGCATTACGAAAGCGAGCCTCTCGAGCGACTCGTTTATCTCTGCGGCCTCGTTTCAGGAGACCACCAAGGTCCTCACCGAGGCCGCCCTGGCGGGAATGACCGACAACTTGCAGGGACTCAAGGAAAACGTCATACTGGGTCACCTGATTCCGGCGGGATCGGCGTTCCGGCAGTATCAGGCGTTGCGCGTCAAGCATATTGGGGAGCCGATCCCGACGTTGGTGGACGTGCCGGCGGAGATTCCGGCCGCGGTCGCCGAAAGGTATGCCCAGCAGGCCGAGGCGCCGATCGACATGGTCGGCGAAGCCCCCTCGCCGGGCGAGGGGGGGATGACCCTGGTGGAGGCGAGCACGGAGGCGTTCTCCGCCAACCACGGCGCGGGCGGAGGAACCGGACAGGATGCGTAGCGGTCGCGTGTCGAACGGATCGGTGCGTTACGTGAACATGGGAACGACTTGAGAAACTAAATGCCGACGATCAATCAACTTATCCGCGTGGGCCGACGCAAGGTCCAAAAGAAGTCCAAGGTGCGCGACCTGGATCAGTGCCCGCAGCGCCGGGCCGTGTGCCTCATCGTGAAGACCCAGACGCCCAAGAAGCCCAACTCCGCGTTGCGGAAGGTCGCCCGCGTGCGCTTGACCAACGGGAAGGAAGTGACCGCCTACATTCCGGGCGTTGACCATAATCTCCAAGAGCACTCCATCGTGCTCGTTCGAGGCGGACGAGTTCGTGACCTGCCCGGGGTGCGTTACCATATTATTCGCGGCACCTTGGACTCGGCCGGCGTCGAGGGGGATAAGGACGGTCGTCCGCGCAACCGCAGCCGCAGCAAGTACGGCGTCAAGCGCCGCAAATAGCCTGGAACGTTCAGCAACGAATGCCAACCGAACTTCCGATCGCCATCGAAAACGCTCCCCTCCTCGCGGCCGCTCGGGCCGCGCGTGTCGCTCGTCGCTCGACGGGGGTGGTGCTCGCAAGGGGATTGGGGTGTTGCTTGCTCGTGACGCTGGCCGCGCAGGTGCGCGTCCCCGTTCCCGGCACCGAAGTTCCGATGACCCTCCAACTCCTCGCCGTGGTGTTGACCGGGCTGTCGCTATCTCCCCGAGAGGCGGCTGCGGCGTTATCGACCTATTTGATCCTTGGGGCGGCTGGATTGCCGGTGTTCTCGCCCGGGTCAACGGGGCTGTTCGGTCCAACGGCGGGCTATCTTGTTGGGTTCATCCCGGCGGCGTGGGCGGTGAGCCTCGTGCGCGGGCCGCGCGGCGTGGCTGTGTCGCGGCTTCTCGGCGCGGGCGCCGTGGGAGTCGCGGTGGTTTTTTCTTGCGGCGTCGGTTGGCGGCTGGCGTGGTTGAACGGCGACTGGCGGCTTGCTCTGCAAACGGGACTGTTCCCGTTCGCCCTCAAGGCGATGGTTGAACTGGGTCTCGCGGTGGCGTTGGCCGTCACGGTCCGCCGTTGGCACGAGCGCCGCAACGGCGGAAAAGGCGTATCGGGACAGGTGGAGTAGTGGGGTTGTTTCGGGCTGACCATAACGCCCGGTAAACGGACCGGTTTCAGAAAGACGAACACGATGGGTTTCAAGAAATTCACCAATTCGGCCGACCAGTTGAAGCCGGACATACGGTTTAACAGTCCGCTGGCGGCCAAGTTCATCAACAGCATCATGTACGCAGGGAAGAAGAGCGTTGCCACCCGCGTCTTCTACGACGCGATGGACATCGTGGCCAAGCGGGTCAAGGACCAATCGCCCTTCGAAGTGTTTGAGAAGGCGATCGCCAATTGCAAGCCCAACGTCGAGGTCCGCTCGAAGCGCGTCGGCGGGAGCAACTACCAGGTGCCGATGCCGGTGAACCGCAAGCGACAGCAATCGTTGGCGTTTCGCTGGCTTCGCGAGGCCGCTCGAGCCAAGAAGGGCAAGGCGGCGTGCGAGTCCCTCGCCGCGGAGCTGATCGACGCGGCCAAGGGCGAGGGGACCGCCGTGACCACCAAGGACAACATCCACCGCATGGCCGAAGCCAACAAGGCCTTCGCCCATTTCGCGTGGTAAATCACAAACGGCATGACGCGCCGAGCGGACCGTCAAGATGCGGGTGATCCGTGTTCGGGCGGAGGGTGTGACCCGCGTGTGCGATCAGACCCGCCGCAAGACAGGCCAAAACCGCAGTGGTGGTATCGAGCGGCCTTGCGAAGGAGGCGGCGTGGAGGGCCTCGCAGGCGATCGCCGCCAGGACCGCCGCCGTCGCGGACCACCAGCACGCATGGGGGATTCGGAAACGCCGCAGCAGAACCCCCAGGGTAAGCGCGAGCGTACCGTAGGTGAACAGATCGGACAGCATCTCTCCCGCCGCCAGGGGCAGCGGCTGTCGCCAGAGGGCCTCGAAGGGAAGCCAACGTATCGACATTGCCCCCAGCCCGGAAAGGGTCCCGCCTTGCGGATTGACACACGGGGCGAGCAACAAGCCAGCTTGAAACGCGGCCAGAATCGCCGCGAGTCCCGTCGGGAGGGCGAGCGGAAGGCTCCGCCGCCATGCGGACCCGGTGAGCGGGTCGATCATGAACACGGCGCTCCAAGCCCCCAAGATCACACCGAGGCTGCGGATCATCACGGTGGCCGCGTCGAAGGTATGTGACTTCGTGAAAAGCTGCATGAACTCAACCAACGCGACCAAGACCAAACCGTCCTTCAACGCGCAGGCCAAGGACGGGGCCGGATACCGCCCGCGCTCACGGCCCGCCAGGCCGAGCAGATACCCGAGTACCGCGAACCAGCCCGCGCCGGCAAGCTGGTGCGCGATCGACGCGAACGGCGGGGTGCCGGGCGTCGCGGGGCGGGCGTTGAATAGACCCCACTGGGCGCGCCCGAAGGAAGCGTGAAGTGCGTCGGTGGTCATCACGAAATCGAAGGGGGCGAGGTTGTAGAGAAACAGGCCGAGCGTCAGCATCGACGCGGCGGTCGTGAAGGGCCGATCGGCCGACTCACACCGAAGCTGCGCCCACGCGGATCGGGCGGTCCCGTGCAGCCCGACCCCCAGACATGCGCCGACGGATGTCCCCAGGACGTTGAGCACGATGTCGGTGCAGGATGCGACGCGCGATGCCAAGCCGGTTTGTAGCCATTCCACGACGACGCTGAGGGTCGTTCCGACGCCGATTGCCGCGACAACGCCGACCCAGCGCGAGAGTCGTTGGCCGATGAGGTACATCGCGACGAGCAGCCCGACCGGTAGATAGACCAGCATGTTGGCGGCCCCGTCGTCGGGCGTGGTGGTTCGGAACCGAAGGTGCGACAGTCCGTCGGCGAACATGCGTCCGAACGCCGTCGGGATGAAGTCAAAGGGAAGCAACGATGCGTACAGGACGGCGAGGACGCAGCCGACGGGCCAAGCCCAAGAGAGACGTAGCTCTCGCGCGGCGATGGGGTGTAAAGTAGCGGGTGATCCTGCGGACCAAGCGAGGCCGCGCGGGGCTTCCAAGGCTTCTTTCCCCTCCGTCTACGCACCGGTAGACCGATGTCGCGCCCGGGACGCTGTCGGTCCCGATCACGGGCGACACGGCGATCACTCCGGCCAAAGGGATGGTTGCGACACTGATCGTAGGACGCGCGAATACCGGATTCGAGCGACAAGGCCGGTTCCGATATAATCGCAATGCCTGCGGCGGGGACCGGGGACCAATGCGCTCGTCCGCAGTCTCGCCGTCAGGCTGGACCGGGGAAGAGAAGGAGAGAGGGTTGGCTGGAAACGGCGGCGCTGGATCACCCGGCGTAGCGCGATCCGTATCGTGAGTCCGATAATTCTCGCAAACAGATGGACGAGCGTCGTTCGGTCCTCGATGACGGAATTCTATGCAGGCTGAGTAGGCACGGATAATAAGGCGAAGATTTCATTTTGAGATTGACAAGGGCATCGCCCATCCGATAAACTATCGGACTGAGGCAAACGGATCGGAGGGCTCCGGCGCGTTGCCGGAGTCCTTGTACCCCGCAGCGGGCCGACCCTGCGAGCTATCTCGTCTCCTTCATGAAAAGAGAGAGTGGGGCATTGTGCTCTGGCCAAAACAGTTCGTCTTTCGGAGGTTAGTCATGGAACGGCTCATTGGTAGGCTCACGTGTTCGCAAGTGATTGCGATGGTCTTCGCACTGAGTTGGGCGACCTGTCCGATGGTGTTCGCCGTCGAGCGAGGCAAGCAGGAAAGCAAGCGTGTGGCACGTGAGATTGTGTCACGTGTCGTCGGCGTGCAGCAGGCCGAGTCACTGCTAAGCCAGATGCATGGCATGGACCTTGGCACTGTGTTGATCCCGGCGACGGCGGGCAGTGACGCCATGACGCTGGTTCGGCCGGAAGGTACGTACGTGTTCAACAACATGGCACGTGACGTGAGCGGCAATCTGAGCGGTGCTGTAACGGTATATGACGCAACTGGTGCGGTCGTTGCTGAGGTAAGTATATCACGCATTACGGTCCTCGACGACAACAGGATCGACTTCGATATTTCCGCTACGATGTCTAATGCTACGGCATCGGCATCTACAAGTTGGGCGGGGGTCGGTTCGATCGTCGGCATCAACAATGGAACCAAGGGTTTGGGTATGGCCCTTGTTGCGCCCAACGGCGAGGATACGAAACCGATGTTGATGAACTACGGTGCTCTCGCCGCTTCCGGTACGCCTGCGTCATCTTTGCCCTTCCTCACCGCTCTTGTCAGCTCGCCGGTCGGCGGTGTGGCCTCGGATGAGAGCACAGATGGAGAATCGTGCGAAGCTGCCGCTGTGGCTGGTGTGATGGCGTGGGTGGCACTGTGCGTGGTGGCTGTGATAATAATCGTGGTCGTCGTGAACTGTGTCGTTTACTGCTCGCCTCGCATTTGCTGCTAAAGTACGGGGCCACAGCTGCCAATGGAGACGAAAATATGCGGAACGATGTATTTCTGAGATACCGATGGGTGGCGCTATTCGCATTGGTGGCGTCGGGTTCGCTAGCTATAGCCATTGCACTCGGTACAGCGCGTCGGGAAGGGGTTACCCCTGCATACGCGTTTTTTCCACTTGCTATGCTGCTGATTGCTCCAATACCTGTATCTCTGCCAAAAATCGCCACACATAAGTGGTTCATACCACTCGCGGCGACGTGGAGTTGTTCTGCGATTGTTGCCATCCACTTCGCTTCGGTGTGGCTGACGGGACTTGGGCATCAATGCAACTGGGTCGTTCTGACCGCAGGCGGTGTCGGATGGTGTGTGCTCAACATAGGCTGGGCGATGAGCAAGCTATGGCGATGGCATAGGACGGCGGAGACGAATCGAGCACGACAAAAGAATGCTGCAGCACTAGCAGCTGCAGTCTAACGATGGGGACGTTCGTGAGGGTCGGCGCGCCTGTGGTACGCCGGGTCTTTTGTCAGTCTGCGCGCGTGTTAATCGCCGCCGGGAGAACGACCATGAAAGCCGCCGTCATTCACAAGTTCGGACCGCCGGAGGTGTTTTGCTACGAGGACGTCCGGGATCCGAAACCGGCGAGCGGCGAGTTGCTCATCAAGGTCGCCGCCTGCGGGATCAACCGCTATGACCTCTACCTCCGCGTGGGTGCGGTGTTCACGGACATCGACTTCCCGCATGTGATGGGGGCGGATGTGGCCGGGCGGGTCGCCGCCGTCGGGCCCGACGTGACCGGCTGGCGCGAGGGCGACCGCGCGATCGTCGCGCCCGGTTATCCGATTGACCCGGCGGACGCCGACGTTCGACCGGAGAACCGCGCCCCCAGTTTCGAGGTGACCGGCACGCACACCTGGGGCGGCGACGCGGAGTACATCCGTGTGCCGGCCCGCTATGTCCTGAGAGATGACACGGGTTTGCCTTCCGAGAAGGTCGCCGCGATGCCGCTGGTTCTGATGACGGCCGTACATGCGGTCGAAACGTTGGGCGAGGTGTGCGCCGGCACGCGGGTCCTTATCCAAGCCGGCGCGTCGGGGAGCGGCCACGCCTGCGTGCAGGTCGCCAAGGTCCTCGGCGCTCGTGTGGCGACGACCGTGGGATCGCCGGCCAAGGTCGAAACCGCGCGGCAGGCCGGGGCCGATCTGGTCATCAATTACAACGAACGCAGCTTCGCCGATGCGGTACTCGATTGGACCGACGGCGTCGGCGTCGACGTGGTGATCGACAACGTCGGGGCGAGCGTTTTCGAGGACAACCTCAAGGCCCTCCGCGTCGGAGGCATTTTCGTGAACTTCGGCCTGGTCGGGGGAATGAAGGCGACGCTGAACATCCGCGACCTGTTTTTTCGCCAGCATCAAATCCGCGGCTCGTTCATGGGAAGCATGGACGAGTTGCGTCGCGGCCTTCGATTTATGTCCGAGGGGAAAGTCAAGGCCGTGGTCGATCGAACCTACCCGCTGAAGGACGTTGCGGAGGCCCATCGCTATATCGACTCCCGCGCCGTGCGCGGCAAGGTCGTGTTGATCCCCTGATGCCCGCGTGCCCCTTGGCGACCGTGATCTACCGATTCGACGACGCGAGTCGTTTCCCTGTTTTCGAGAGTCACACCACCGCGAAGGGGTCGGTCACCGTTCAGAGCGCGTGTGAGAAGCCCTCTCCCCTTGGGGGGAGAGGGTTGGGTGAGGGGGGCGACTTTGTGCGCATCGGCTATGAACGGACCGAGGCCGACGAGACCGAGTTGGCCGTCGTCCTTGCTCTACCGCTCGTTGCCGTCGATGGGCGGCCGCGACAGTTGCTGCTCGATGTGCTAGGCGATGCCAGTGGGTGTCACCTGCGTCTGGAAGGCATGGACGCGGAAGGCGGCATCTCCGCCTTCTCCTTTGGGGCCGTTGCGTTCCAAGGCTGGCGGACCCTCCGCGCCGACGCCTCCAAGCCGGTTCCGCCGTTGCAGTTCCACCGCCTCCGCATCACCGCCGCTCCGTCGTTTGCTGCGCTGCGTTTGGGGCTTCGTTCACTCTCGCTCACCGGACCCGTGCGCTTCGTCCCACCCGGCCTGGCGCGATCCGTATCGTGAGTCCGATAATCACTGCAAACAGGTGGACGAGCGTCGTTACGTCCGTGATGACGGAATTCTACGCAGACTGAGTAGGTGCGGAGAAGCCGAAGCTGTCAATTTGGGATTGACAAGGCCCGGGTCGATCCGATAACGTAGACCCTGAGGCGAGAGGGTCGGGGAGATCCCGGCGCGTTGCCGGAGTCTTGATACCCCGCAGGTACGCCTCGGCGGAGGTAATCCAATGTTCAAGGTTCGTCGATTCGTGTGTCTGGCGCTAGTCTGCGCGTTGGTCGGGGTCGCGTACGCTGGGGCCACGAAGATCAGATCGTTCACGACGTTCAATGAGCCGGAGGACGCCGACGGGATGGCCATCCTGAATGTCGCCGATAGCCAGGGACTGGTTATTCAGATCATCGTCAGCGGGTTTACTCCCAACACCCTATACGCTCCTTTCCTTTTTGACCCGTGTTCGGGATCTGAATACTATGTCCTCGACTATTTCACGACCGACGACCGCGGAAACGGGAGGTTCCACCGCGACGTGGGGACTCTTTATCCTTGGCCCAATATACGCCTCTATGTCTGCCCAGCCTTCGATACAAACGGGCAGTGCATCTGGGAACTTCGCGCCCAGGGGGACATAGTATGCCCCTAGTGGGCTAGCAGCCCGTTGAAGAAGTGTAGCGCCGCCGACAAGGGGTTCCGGCGCGCCGAGACCACAGGTTAGCGTCTCTGTTTTAGTCGACGAGTTGCTTCCAGGTTCCCGGTGAGACGACCATCTCCGGGGCGCCGCCGAAGCCCGGCGGCGGGTTGTCGAGGAAGGTGGACCCGTACGTCAGGGTCAAGTTGTTCTGCGCGGTCAACGTGTTACCGATCACGAGAACGCCGTCGATGGTCACAAACGTCTTGGTCGTCACGTTGCCTGAGGCGTAGATGAGCCCCTTGATAAGCGAGGGATACGTGTCCAGTTTGTCCATATCTTGGTTGAGGTCCGCACCGAGGGTGTTCTCCGACAGGAGCGTGTTCGTGAAGGCGAGTTCGGCGGTGCCGCTGACCAGGAGCGAAGGATAGTTGGCGACGGCAGGCTCCCAGTTGATCGACGAGGTAACGGAGAAATACGCCGGGTTCTTGATCACGACGGTACCCACAATGCGTGCGTCCTTGATCCTCAAGTCCTTCCCAAGACAATCGATCCTGTAGATGCCTTGAGGGTTTCTGGTTCCAGTTCCATAGGGGTTGTTGGTCGGGCTGAGCACCACCCCCGTGATCGTGTTTTTCGCTCCTTCCTTGGGAATGTCGGCAATAGCGATCGGCGTGCCGTTCGCAACGTAGTAGTCAAAGACCGTGGCGTCGGGCATGGTCCGCGGGGTGATGCCCGGCGTCACCCCCGACGGGTAGGAGGCTCCGCTATAGGTGTTGACCACCTGGACTTTGGGATCAACCGACGAAGACGATGCCGTCGCGCTGTTGTTGGCGCTGATGGTGACCAGGTTGCTCTGCACGGTGGCGCTGTTGAACAGAAGGTCGTTGCCCGCGTGCATGGCCACTTGGAGGCAGGTCAGGGCGCTGGACTTGGCCGTCATGGTCACTTGCAGCTTATAGCGGGACTGACCTTGGAAGCCGGTGCCGCGCAGCACGACCGGATCGGACGCCGAGTTGCTCAGGATTCCGTCGATGGTGTCGATGCCTTCCAAAGTGTAGGTGCCGGTCCCGATGGCGCGGGTGGCCTCCCATACGCCGCTGGTGTAGGTCGTCCGCCAGTTGGAATCCTGGCGGATTCTGTGCTGCCCCAGTTCGATCGCCGACTGGGCGTAGAACCTGGCCGCCGCCGAGTCGGCCGTTCCCACGACGGAACTTCGTTCCACGCGGGCAAGCATGACCGCGGATAGACCCATGACGGTGACGGCCATCGCGCTGCCCAGGACGGCCACGTACATGCTGCCGCGGCGACGGTGTTGTCTGGATCGTCTCACGTTCGTGACATCCCAAACGGTTCTATATCAGTCCACGGGAACGGGAAACCGGTCCGGCGCCGTCATTCTGAGCGAAGCCCGTCATTCTGAGCGAAGCCCGTCATTCTGAGCGAAGCGAAGAACCTCGTGGTCCTGATGCTGGCAGAGTCCGAGATTCTTCGGTCGCCTGCGGCGACCTCAGAATGACACATAGCACGTACGGTCTCAGAATGACACATCGTACATACGGTCTCCCTCTCGCGTGGTTCCATTTAGAAGCTCAAGAGCGGATTCGGGGTCCCCGTCTTGACGCCCACCAAGGTGGCCACAACGACCCCACTGTGCGTGATCGTCACGGTGATTCGTTTCACGCCCGTATCAGGGACCTTCTTTGAATTCAGACTGGCCGGGTCCACTCCCTCAATCTTCACGCTCTCCCGCCAACCCGTCAGACCGGGGATAGTCGTTCCGTCGCGGTTCTGCGGCGGCGACGCCGTCCAATTGATGTAGTCGTCTACGTCGTCGAACGTCGAGCGCAGCAGCGGATTCTCACTCAACTCAAGCCCGGCAACGGGCGTTTCGTTGGGGTCCTCGTAACTTTGGTTAAGGATTTCGGACATCAACGCGGAGGCCAGAAGGGATCCTCGCGTGCGGTCACTGAGGCTGCGCTCGGCTACCTTGGAAGCGCCCAGAGTATCGAGGGACACGACGACAAGTCCGCCGACAAGTACGACGCAGAAGACGGCCTCCACCATGCTGAACCCGCGGCGTGCCCCTCTCCCCTTTTTTCTGAACCGAGCCGCGCCCGTGAGGAAGCGGTCGTGCGTGATCGACCGCGTTCCGCTCCCTAACGGTCGCGGCTCTGATGGGATGCGATCTACGTGATGCACGGCCACGGAAAGTTTCGTCATGGGTCGGCTCACGATGGTTGATTGAGTAACTGGACGGAGGTATCGACGCGAGCCGCCGCGTCCGACCCGGTCTGGATCGTGATGTTGACGACGGTCACCTTGGGGGCGCCGCTGATGACTTGGGTGACGTAGCCCAAGTTGAACTGGTAGACGCTGTCGAGCACGGCACCCGGGGTGCCGCCGTTGTACTGTCGGTTCAGCGGCTGACCCGCGACGCCGCTCCACGAGTACTGGATGGTCTCGGGATTGCTGTCCGCGTTGCGGTCCGCGACGGTAAACATGATGGACTTATCGCTGCGGGCGGTGATGGTCTGCGCCGCGTACAGCTCGCTCGCCAAGCGCTCCGCCGCATGGTATCCGTCGACCGTCAGTGACATGGGCGTGGCAGTGCCCGGCACGGCCCGGCCGGCGATGACCAGTGCGGAGGCGATGCCGCCGAGCAGGACGGTCATGACGGCCGTGCTCAGCACCATCTCCACGGCGGTGAAACCGCGGCGTCGGAATCGTGTTCGGAGCATCATTGTATTGCCACCACTCCGCCGGTCTTGGTCGGACGGCCAGTCCCTATGTCCAGGGTGATCGTCTTCTGGTACCCTCCGACGGCAATCACCACTTGCCCGCCGGTATCCGGAGTGCCGAATCCGTCAAAGACGAGCGTCGCATCGCCGCCGAAGGAGGCCGAGACGACCCGAGCGCGATACGGTTCGTCTTTCAGACAAATCTCAAACGGCTGGCTGGGGTGGTCGAGGTGCTTCATCCCCACCAGTTGATACTTGCTGTTGGCCACGTCGAAGACGACCGTCTGGCTGGCGCTTGACCGCCGCGCTTGCCGCTGGGCGAGGGACAAGTCCGCAGTCAACCGCCGGGCCGCCCCTTCGAGTTGTTGGTTGGCGACGAATCCGGCGTAACGCGGCACGGCAATGGCGCTGAGGATCGCCAGAATGACCATCACGAAGAAGGCTTCGACGAGGGTGAAGGCGTTCCGCGCCGCGCCGCCTGATTTACGCTGTTCGCGATCGTTCATGGAACTCAATGAACATCTCCAAGGCTTGTCGTTGCGATGTTCGCTCTCGCCACGCATCAGGTGTTTACTGCGGTTGCGTGCGGACAGAGGCCTTGCCCAACGGCTCGACGAGGCCGATCCTGTCGAGCTGCGCATCGGTCGCGCTGACCCCGAAGTCGCCGTCCGCCAGAACGGCCACCCACCCCACGGAACCGTCGGCGGGGTCGGGGTCGGTGCGGAGCCTCTTGACCTGCACCGTCGCCAGGTTGTTGGCGGGATTGACCGGGAAGGGCGAGCGCAAGTACGGACCGTACTTGTATACTGTGCTGCGCGTGCCGTTCGTTTGACCCGCGGCGTCGCTGTACAGGGTGAGCTGCTTCACGAAGTTCACGCCGTCGGGAGCGTCGTTGGCCGGGTCGTATCCGGGATACTTATTGTGTTCGGCGTAAAAGCAGTCGATCGCGGTGCGAACGCTCATCAGGGTGGCCTGGACGGCGTTGGCCGTCGCGTGCGTCGAGGTACTCGACATCCGCGGGACGGCGATGGCCGCCACGATTCCGATAATCGTCACCACAATGACCAGCTCCACCAACGTGAAAGCTCGGTGCCTCGAACGGAGCAACCGCTGTCGGCGCGCAGCGCCCATGGCCTTTCCCCCAAGAGTATCGCTAGGATCCCGCTTGGAATGTACGATACCCCGGCCTTGGGCGGCCAAGCGTGGAGGTCCGATCATGGGGCGGTGTCGGTACGATTCTGACCGGGGCGTTCCAACCGGGCGGCCGGGTCGCCCCGGGGATTGCTCCCCGGGGCTCCCGCAGATCCGTACGTGCGCGATTAACGCATAGGGTTCCTCACGTCACGCGTTCGCTACGCCACGGTACATGGAATGGACGATGACCGGCCTGGGCGGCGGATGACGCTCCGACAGGCGTTGAAACAACGACCACGGAATCGGCGCCGCACGCTTGCGGCGACCGAGCCATTTCCGCCAAAGACGCGTGACTGCGCAGTGGAATCCCGACAGCGCCTTCCCGTTGCCGGTGATGCCATAGTACGCATAATGCCCACGCAGCTTTTGGCTCAGTGTGTCGTGCTGCTCCGCAACCGGTCGATGCCGGTTCCACCGGCGCCACCGGCCCACCGTCCGCAACGCCCGGCTCAGGCGACTGCGGGCCGTCTTCCGCTTCAGCACCCGGTTCCCTTTCCGGGATCGACCCCGGAAATGGGTGAAGCCCAACAGGTCGAACGTTCCGGGTCTCGCCTCCTCCGGCGTACTCTTACAATCCCTCCGTAGCGGCGGTCGCCGAAACGGCGCCAGGCGTGTCTTGTCCGGGTGCAGCGTCAGCTTGGCCGTCAGCGGACCTCGCCAGAACTGATCCCGGGGAAACGACTACGCCCCGGTTTTGACGTCGTTCCTACGCATTCGACGGGTCATCAGTGGTTCACTCGCGTTCGTCTTTCCGACTCTTACCTGACACGGTCAAGCCGTGCCTTTTCCTTGACGCTCACGACGCATGGCTCTTGACCACCGCCGCTCAAGGTGGTTTGCACCCTGCCTCCGCAGACCGGCTGCGAGCGGCCTACCCTCATCTCGTGCACGCCTTCTCCGACCCCGGCGGGACGGAACGCGTCAGGCCTCTACAACGCGTCCGCGCGGCCCCCGCTTGCACCACCACGAAGGCTCCCGCGTTGATGGCCTTCGAGGCTCAATCACACGGCCTGGGCACTCGCGGTCTACGCTTCGCCGCACGGGTTGCCCCGTTGCGACGCCAGACTCGCTTCCGGCTGCCGGCCCGGCTCTACCGGATCCGCCTGCGGCGGACAGGGTTCCATCGAAAGGTTTCTGAAACGTCTCCTACATCTCATCCTCCTTTCCCAAGCTTCGTGGCGCAAGGTGCGTCCCAAAAAAGGTGGCGGCGAGACGGTTTCCAAGTCATTCTGAGCGCAGCGAAGAACCTCGGAGCGAAGCATCCAGACGCGAAAGAAGATTCTTCGCTCCGCTCAGAATGACATCGGTCCGCTCAGAATGACATCGGTCCGCTCAGAATGACAGCGGTCCGCTCAGAATGACACCCCGTGGGCATTTTCGCCACCCCAAACGGGATGCATCCGGTGGCCGGTCCGGTCCGCGGGCATGGTTGGCAAGAACGTCTTGCGGCGGTAGGATAATCCGCCTCATCGGGCAGATTCACTTGACCGGGCGTCGGTTCGCACGGGCGGGTGGGAATCCGCCGGTGCGGGCGTTCGTTTCAACTTCAAGCCGCCGGGTTCGGCGCCATCCATGATGATTCCATGACCAACGTCGCTTCGGCTTTTCCTCACGTCCGCAGGCGGTCGCCCCTTTGGGGCGTGGTGATCACCGCGGCACTTATTGGGGTGATGGAACTGCTGGACCGCACCTTGTTTCCGGTGCCGCTACCGGTGGCCATCACGGCTCTCGGCGTGGCCTACGCCGCGTTCGTCGGGGGGACGGGCCCTGGGATGGCGAGCGCCGCACTATTGGCGGCCTACGCGGCCTACCGATTCTCGGTGCCCGGGGCCCCCTTTCACTACACCGCGAGGGGCCTTTCGCGGCTGGGGGTCGCCGCCGCAGCGCCCCCGCTCATGGTCCTGATGATCGGTGCACTGAAGCGTCGGTCGGAGGGCGTCAACGAGGCCTTGCGAAACCACGCCGTGCTTGAAGCACAGATCGCCGAGCGCAAACGCGTTGAAGAAGATCTGAATCGGGAGCGAAACGAGCAGCAGACCATCTTCCACTCCGTCCCTGCGATGATCTGGTTCAAGGACGCCGACAACCGCATCCTTCGCGCCAACCGCCTCGCGGCGCAATCCATCGGCCGGACGGTAGAGGAGGTCCAGGGGCGATCCACCTTCGAGTTGTACCCGGATGAGGCCGGAAAGTACCAACAAGATGACTTGGCCGTCATCCGATCCGGGCAACCCAAGCTCGGCATCATCGAGCGCTACCCCGACTTCCGCACCCGTGATGCGAAATTCGGTCTTTTTTGACCCTTGGCAGGCCGGCAAACGCCCTTTTCGCAGCTAAAAACGCGGGTTCACATCGTTCAAGGGTCAATATAGTGACTAATTATTTGCAGATTACTCTTGACAAGAAAGGCAGTGTATGGTCATATAGTGACCATGTACATCCGAACGACCAAGAGGCAGTGCAAGGGCAAGACCTACACCAATTATCTCCTGGTCGAGTCGCGGCACACGCCCAAGGGACCGCGGCAGAAGGTC
>JAZDHF010000066.1:0-3775 GCA_043806315.1 Planctomycetota bacterium
GTCGGCGACGGAGGCGGCGGGGTTTACTGCTTCGAGGGCGGAACACTCACCAGATGTACGATTGGTGAAAATGGGGCCAATGACGGGGGTGGGATGTACTTCGACGGTGGGTATGGGAGTGCGAGCAATTGCACGATCATCGGCAACACGGTCGGAGGGATGGGCGGCGGGGTCTGCTGCCAGGGAGGAGGCACGGCGGGAGCCCAACTGTACGATTGCACGATTGAAAGCAACACGGCCTGGGAAGGCGGCGGCGTATGTGCGGTGAATGCCGGTGCGGAGTTCTATCACTGTACCATCCAGGGGAACTGGGCAGACAACGAAGGCGGGGGTGTCCTGCTCGCCTCCACCGAAACGACCAGTGGCGGTGTGCTCTGGTATTGCGTGATCACCGATAACGAGTCGCCTCGAGGGGGTGGCGTTCTTCTCGGGGCGGGCGGTGACGGGTATGGCGGCGACGCCGTAAGCTGTATCATCGCCGGGAATGATGCGGCGGACGGCGGGGGGGTATATGCGGCCACCGTGGGAGGCGGCAATCCCGGAAGCGTCGCCTGGTGCACGATTGTCGACAACATCGCCACGAACGCCGGGGGCGGCATCTACTGGAACAACGCCGGCTCCGCGCTCTCCTGCATCATCTACGACAACAGCGGCGGCAACTGGTACCAGTCGGGTTCCGGCATGTCGTACACCTACTGTTGCACGACGCCTCTGACCGGCCTGCCGAATCCCTCGTCCTGCATCGATGCCGACCCGCGATTCGTGAACGCGCCCATAGGCGATTATCATCTGCGTTACGGCTCGCCCTGCATCGACGCTGGGGGAAGCGTTGTCGGTACCGTCACAAACGACCTGGACGGTGACCCACGCCCACTCGAGGGCGATTACTCGAATCCCACCTATACCGACATCGGTGCCGATGAATACAACCCCGTGACGGCCGACAGCGATGGCGACACCATGCGGGATGACTGGGAACACCGATACGACCTCAACCCCACCAACGCCGCCGACGCCGCCGGGCATGCAGACG
This sequence comes from Planctomycetota bacterium, assembly GCA_043806315.1. Classification (GTDB taxonomy): domain Bacteria; phylum Planctomycetota; class Phycisphaerae; order UBA1845; family UBA1845; genus SBAX01. The sequence goes on from JAZDHF010000066.1 coordinate 1,034, forward strand.
CGGACGGGATCAACAACCGCGACGAGCACACGGCCGACACCTGCCCGACCAACGGCGCATCGTATTTCCACCTCACGGATATCGACAAGACCAATTCGTTTGCGGTGGAGTTTGTCTGCACCAACTCACGCGCCTATTCGTTGCAGTTCGCAACGAATATGGTTGATGGTCAATGGTCGATGGTCAATGGGGCGACGAATGTCGCGGGGTCTGCCTCCGGGACCATGAGTCTCACCGACACCGTGGATTCCGTCCAGCGCAGCTACCGGGTGGGTGTGGGCATCCCCTGAAGCAGAGCGAAGCACGCTTCAGGGCGTGGCCGTAGGTTGTAGCCGCGACCGATGGTCGCGGAGATTCGAGGTCGGCGACCTCAGCTACAGCGCCGTCTTCCTGGACGCCGGGCGATCTGCCTTGTTTCTGCCTGCCCTGTGCGCTAGAGATTCCCTCATGAAGGATGTGGCGCAACTGCTGAACGACATGGTGGCCGCGAAGGTCGTCTCCGACTACGCGGTTTTCGGCGCGGTCGCCCAGATGCGGTACACCGAGGCCGTAGCGACCATGGATGCCGATGTGCTTGTCGCGCTTCCGTCCGAAGCGGGTCTCGATCCCCTCAAGGCCATCTACGCGTTCTGCGCATCGCGCGGCTATCACCCGGAAGGCGAGGCCATCCGCGTGGGCGACTGGCCGGTGCAGTTCATTCCGGCCTTCAGCCCACTGACGGAAGAAGCCATGCGGACCGCGGAGAACGGGGACATCGAGGGCGTTTCGCTGCGCGTTATCCGGGCCGATTATCTGGCGGTGATTGCATTGAGCGTTGGCCGGGCCAAAGATCTGGCGCGAGTCGTCGCCTTGTTGGAGTCCGGGGCGGCGAGCCATGCCGGCATTGAAAAGCTGGCTGCCGCCCATGGATTGAAGGAGCCGTGGCAGCAGTTCAAGAAGAAGTTCCCCGATGCTTGACGTGAAATCCATGCTGGAGCGGCAGGCCGCCTGGCAGCGCCGCCGGGCCGGGTTGCCTTGGGCTGAGAAGCTCCGCATGGCGGTCATCATGCGCAACGCGCAACTCGCCCTGAGGAAGCCGCGCGGTCGCCCGTCACGGACAACGTCGGCGGCACGATGAGCCCGCTTGCCCTGCGTAGCCCGGTCGAAGGCCGAGGCGTAGCAGGGACCGACCGGGCGGATTCCGTCCAGCGCAGCTACCGCGTCGGCGTGTCTCTCCCGTAACATAGAATGCCGCTTTCTCGGTACGGCGTAGTCCAAAGGACGTAGACGGCCGCCTTCGCTCCTGCGGAGGCATGGCGGACAGGCTTGCGCCGGTGGAACGATTGGGGTGCGACCGTTCCCATGCTCGACTTCCTGCATGTCGTACGATACAGTTAGTTGTGGTGAATGGCGCATGAACCTCCTTTTCGAAGCAGCGAAGGAAGTCTGCGATTTTGCCTCCGATCGAGGGTGGCGGTATTGTGTTATCGGAGGATTGGCCCTCCAGCGTTGGGGTGAGCCGCGTACGACGCTTGACGTGGATCTGAGTCTTCTGACGGGATTCGGTCACGAAGAGGAGTTCGCGCGACCGCTATTGGAGCATTTCAAGGGGCGCATTCTTGAACACGTCTCCCTGTTGTCGGAGATCAAGGAAGAGCCGGACATGATCGAGAAGGCTCGCAGCCTGCTTGAGGTCGTAACATGAAAACGCTGTCTCGTGCCGAGATGCGGCAAGTCGTCGCGCAGTGGCAGAAAGCCGGCCCCGAGCTGGAGCGCATCCGCCGCGAAAGGCTTCGGCAATGGCAATATGACTGGCGCGACGTAGATGCCCTGCTCGCAGCCGGTGATCGCTTTGGTGCGCCGCGCACAACGAGCGGTCTGGTGGAGATGCAGCGCCGGCTCAAGATTCTGGCGCGGCCCTGATCATGCCGCCGGCCGAGGCAACCCGCGGCGAATGTCACTGTCCATTTCCCTCTCGTCGGGTTACTCTGTTCGCGTCATGCGGTGGCTGCAAACAGTCGCTGTTCTGTCGGTGGTGGGCCTGCTGGCTTCGTGCTCGATCGAACCGCTGGCGCCCGAGCCGGCGGTCGCACCCGTCCAGACGCTGTTTGACGCGGCGCGCGACGGCGACGCGGACCTTGCCGCGTCGCTGATCCGCCAGGACGCGGACGTGAACGCGACCGACGAGGAGCGTCTCACGCCCCTCCACGTCGCGGCGTTCGGCGGCCAGGCAGACATCATCCGGCTGCTGGTCTCCGCGGGGGCCGATGTCGGCGCGCGCGACATGTTCGGGTTCACTCCGCTGCACGCGGCTGCGCGGGACGGACAGCTTGCCGCCGTCCAGACGCTGGTCGCGGGCGGGGCGGAGGTCAACGCGACCGACAACGACGGTTCCACGGCAGTCCAGGTTGCACTCTTCATGCGGCAGCAGGACGTCGTGGACTACCTCTACGCGCACGGCGCGATATGCGTGGAAGAGCCGGCTCCAACGGCTGTCGTCGCGGTACCGAAGCCCGGGGTCGCGCCGGCGATCGTGCGGACCGGCGCAAACGTCCGTGCCTGGACCAGTGCGTCGGGCGATCAGATCGAGGCGGAGTTCGTCCAGTGCGTGATGGACGTGGTCACGCTGCGCCGGAACGACGGCACGCTGGTGCGCGTTCCACTGAACCGGTTGAGTCCGGCCGACCAGGTAGCCGTGCGGCAGTTGGCCGGAACGGTGCCCCCGGTGCTGTCGCGCCGGCGCGCGGCGCGCAAGGAAAAGCC
>JAZDHF010000067.1:0-2675 GCA_043806315.1 Planctomycetota bacterium
GGTGCGGACAAGGTGCTGGCCACACTCCCCGCGGAGCAGGATTCGGACTGCTCGGTTCGAGCTATCTGGTGACGCGCCGGCGTCCCGGACCAGCGGGTAGCCGTGTAGTCCTAACTTCAGCGAATGCACGGTATCAGACACTTGAACTCCCACACTTGAATCTTCTTCTCTTTCTCCATCTGCGCCATGATCTTGTCGTCGGCCTCCCGCTCCCACTTGCGACCATGGGCGGCGCCCAACGCGCCGGCCTTCACGATGCAGGCCTGGAGATCCTGGGGGAGCTTCTTGAAGGTTTTCCCACTGAAGCCGAGAGGCCGGATGGTGATCGCGTGCATCGTCTTGGAGACGTTCGGCGCCACTTCGTGCCACTTCATCTGAAACCAGCCCGGGCTCTCGTTCTCGCCCGCCAGGATGACCCCGGTCTGGACGGCGTTGTAGACCTCGTCGTAGGCGATGACGGTGGGGGCTGCCGTGATGGCCTGGAACATCTTGGTCTGGATGGGGGCGCCCATGACGCGGATAGACAGGTTCTTCAACTCGGCCATGTCCCGCACGGGCTTCTTTCCCACGATGTTGCGAACCCCGCCGCCGGCGTACCCGATCATCATGATGTCGGCCTTGGCCATCAGATCGTCATAGATGGGTTTCAGCGCGGCGCCGGAGGAGAGGACCTTGTTCCAATGGTCGATGTCCCGGAAGAGGAACGGCATATCCATGATGGTGGTCGGCTTGGAGAAGGTGGCCGCATGAGATGGGGCGAACACGGCGTAGTCCACCGAGAGGCCTTGGCTCATGTAACTGACGTAATCCTTCTCCAGCCCGAGTTCGCGGTTGCGGTGCAACGTGAAGCTGATCGGCTTGCCGTAGCACTTCTTGACTTCGTCCTCGAATTTCAGCATGGTCTGGTTGTACGAGTGCGTGTCGTCGAACTGACTCGCACCCTTCAGGGTGATCGTCTGGGCCAGTGCGGGAACGGCGAGTGCCACGCTAAGCGCCAGGGCCAGGACAAACTGCAGAACCTTCCTTCTCATGTCGTCTCCTCCTTGTAGCATCTGTTTGGTTTGTTTGATGAGATATTGTTTTTGGCGGATCAGAGTATAGGGGGGCCGTTATTGCTTGTCAATGGATATTTTGAACTGATTTCTCAACACAATATGTTGTGACAAAATATCCTTGACAGACAAGACCGCTTCCCGTATCCAGAGATGACGCATAACAGGAGGTCAGCATGAAAGCACTCGTTCTCGAAGAATACAATAAATTCGTCTACAAAGACGTTCCCGACCCCGTTTTACGGGACGAGAACGACATCTGTGTGAGGGTTCGGGCCGCGTCGATCTGCGGCTCCGACGTCCATGGGATGGACGGCTCCACGGGACGACGCCGGCCCCCGATCATCATGGGCCATGAAGCCTCGGGAGAAATCGCCGCTGTCGGCAAGCGCGTCACGCGCTTCAGGACCGGAGACCGCATCACGTTTGATTCGACCGAATACTGCGGCGAATGCTTTTACTGCCGCCGGGGCGATATCAATCTCTGCGACAACCGCAAAGTCCTCGGCGTCTCCTGCGCCGAATACAGCCGCTCGGGCGCCTTCGCCGAATATGTGGTCGTGCCGGAGCGGATAGCCTACGCCATGCCCGAAGGACTCGATTTCGTCGACGCATCGCTCGTGGAACCGGCCGCTGTCGCCGCCCACGCTGCGGCCATCACGCCGATCGCCATCGACGATTCCATCATCGTGGTTGGAACCGGCCTCATCGGGCTCCTGCTCATCCAGCTCCTCCGCGCAAGTGCGCCCGGCATCCTCATCGCCCTGGACATTGACCCTTCGCGCCGGGACGCCGCCATGAAATTCGGCGTTGACGCAGCCTTCGATCCCGCCGCGCCCGACAGCCCCGGCCGTATCCGTGCGCTCACCACCGGGCGCGGCGCCGACCTTGCCTTCGAGGCCGTCGGAGCCACGGCCCCGATCCGAACGGCCATCGACCTGGTGCGCAAAGGCGGAACGGTCACCCTCATCGGCAACATAAGCCCGACAGTCGAGCTGCCCCTCCAGTCCGTCGTCACGCGCGAGATCACCCTGTACGGATCCTGCGGGATAGCCGGCGAGTATCCCGTTGTCCTCGACCTCATGGCGCGAAAAAAAATCGACGTTCGCGCGCTCGTCAGCGCAGTCGCGCCGCTCTCCGAAGGAGCCGCGTGGTTCGACCGCCTCCACAAGCGCGAACCGGACCTGCTCAAAGTCGTACTGGAACCCTGACATGGAAAAATTTCGTTTTGGTCTCGTCGGTTACGGCAAGGTTGCCGAACTCCACGCACGCGCCCTCGCCACCTCGGGAAACAGCACGCTCGTCTCCGTCTGCGGCCGCGATCCCAAAAAGCGCGAGGCCTTTGCGCTCCGCCACGGCATAAGCGCATGCGGATCGATCGGGGAAATGGTTGCCAAGGAAAAGGTCGAGGCCGTCCTCATCGTTACGCCCCACCCTACCCACAAACAGATCGCCGTCGAGGCCGCGGAGGCCGGTTGCCACGTCCTCGTCGAAAAGCCGATGGCCCTTTCCGTCGCGGACTGCGACGCCATGATCGCGGCCTCGGCAGCCGCAGGAAAATCCCTCGGAGTGATCAGCCAGCGGCGCTGGTATCCCAGCGTGCGGCGCATCCGTTATGCCATT
>JAZDHF010000068.1:0-9243 GCA_043806315.1 Planctomycetota bacterium
CCAAAACCACTCTATCCATCCGGCGAGGCCGGAGCAATCTCTTCACGCAGGACGGAGATCGAAACAAATCTCGTCATGCGTAACAAGAGTGCATAGAGAGTGTGCGCCGCCCAAGCCGAAAACGCACGGCAGTGCCATTCGGGACAGTCACCTGTTACCTCGTCCCCGATCGCCCCAACTCCGTTCCCCGAGCGAGCGCCCGGCGCGTTACTCCGGTTTATGAGCACCGCCCCATCCATTCCCCGCCCTTCGTGGCGCGTCTACAGGATCCCCGCGCCGAAGGGGGCGTCGTTGTCATCCGCCGTCTGCACAGGACGCGGGGCGGATCGAGTCGGGCTCGGGGCCGGTTTGTACGGCTGGCGCTCGACCGTCGGCTTGGCGGGTGCGGGCTCGACTTCGGCCGTCGGCGCGTCACGCACGGGCGCTGCGGGCGTCGGTTCGTCCAGATCGTCGTCGGCGGGCGGTCGCCAACCGCTCTCGACAACGGGGGCCGGAGCGGGAGCGGGCCGGCGGTTCGGCTGACGAGGCGGGCCGGAGGAGGATCGCTCGCCTCGACCGCCGTTGGAGGATCGTGACGGTTGGCGGCTGCTGTCGGAATCGGATCGCCTCGGCGCCGGTCCGGGTCTGGGAGCGCGCGGCGGCGGCTGTGTCCGCGGAGACGAACGCGGCGCGTCGGTCGGTGATGGAGGCGAGTCGGACCCGGACCGCAGACCCGCGATCAAGGCGTCGTACTCGCTCAGCTCGGGTGCAACGGCGGGCTCGCCGCAGACCATCCCGGACCCTCCCTGCTCGGTCTCCGCGCTTCCGCCCTGGTCGCGTGGAGCGTGTGACCCTCGGTCGGCTCGTCCGACCCCTTCCCGGTCGAGGCGAGCCTGCGTGTCCGGCGCCTCGTGTACGTCGGCAACCTCGTCGAGTTCGGCTTCCAAGTCGGCGGGCTTGTAGCCGGGCTGCTGGGCGAGTTCGCGCTCAGCCGTGTAGCGTTCGATGAGTTTGGTTTGCATCAACTCGCGGAAGGCGGGGTTGATCGGGTGGGCGATGTCGCGGTGGAGCCTGACGCGGCCATTGGCGTCGGCGGCGACGCGGTTGGGGGGGAGCTTGGCCCCGCAGTCGTTGCAGAAGCGGGCGCGAAGATGGTTTTTGTGACGGCACTGCGGGCAGTGGACGGCGAGCTTGCGCGAGGGCATGGCGACGAACAGCCCGTTGGTGCCGTCGACGACCTTGAGGTCGCGGACGACGAATTCGCCGTCGAAGGTGACGCTGCAGACGGCCTTGAGACGATCACTGGCATTGTCCATGAGCTTGACACGTACGTCGGAGATTTCCATTCAACACTCCTCCTCAGAAAAAACAGGGCTCTCCCCCACCGGCGCCGCCGCCACAACCGTGGCGACTTGCGACAAACGCTCTTGAATGTTCTTTGCAGCGCGGAGGGCGGCCTCTTGGTCATCGTATAGACAGTAGAAGGCGGACCCCGATCCGCTCACGCGAATCGCGGTCAATCCCAGGGAAATCAGCTCATCGCGCAACGGGGCGAGGGTCGGACAGACGCGGAAGACGGCCGGTTCGAGGTGATTCGTGAGAAGCCCCGACAGTTCGGCGGCGGAGGTAGCGCGGAGAATGTCGCGGTCCGTGCCGGAGGGGCATCCGTCGGAGTCGTCGGGTCGGTATGCACGGTAGACTTCCGCCGTCGAAACCGGAATGGGGGGACACAACAGTAGAACCCACCCGGACCATCGAAGACGAACCGGCGATACGCGTTCGCCGCGCCCCTCGATCACAGCGCTGGGCAGCGAAAAGAACAACGGCACGTCGGAGCCTAGCTCCGCTCCGATGGCGGCGAGTTCGGTCGTGGGAAGATCGGTCCGCCAAAGGGAGTTGCACAGGCGCAGGGTCGTGGCCGCGTCGCTGCTTCCACCGCCGAGTCCGGCGCCGACGGGGATGCGCTTCTGAAGTTCGATTCGCAGGGGCGGTTCGCCGTCGCACCGCTCGGCGATGAGGCGCGCCGCTCGGACCGCCAGATTGTCGGGGTTGTTCAGCGTCGGATCGCTACACGCCAGGGTGATTCCGGGGATGGAGGACGGTTGGCAACGGACGCGGTCGCGAAGATCGACGCCGATCACCAGCGAGCGCAGGTCGTGGTAGCCGTCGTTGCGCCGCCCAAGCACCTCCAGGGTGAGGTTGATCTTGGCCGGGGCGTCGGCGCGAATCCCGACACGCCGGGACGCGACCTTGGCTCGGGGATGTTCCAACGCTGTCAGACTCATGCCAGGCGCGAGTTTCAAGCCCACTGCGCTCCCTATCGTAAGTGGAAACGGAGCGTTGTCAATGGTCTATTTCGCCCCGCCGAACAGAGCACCGGCGGGCCGGGGGGTCGGCGCGTCGGCATAACCGCTACAACCGGCACATTCCGGAATGCGCTGTAACTCCCGTCGCGGGCCGGACTTCCGATCGCTGCTCGGTTCGGCGGCGTCGCGGCGGCGTCTTTGCCGGTAGCCTCCCTGACGGCGCCGCGCCCGGAGTGCGCCGAGGCCGAAGAGGGAGGCGAAAGATGTTGAGTCAGATTTCACCGCTGGACGTCGGGGCGTCCAACGGGCTTCACTATCTGGGAGCGTTGGGGAGCGGGAGCGGAGCGCAGGACACGAGTCCGATCGGCGGACAAGCGGTCGGGCTGCCCGCCGCCGCGCCGTTGGACATCGGCAACGCCGTCTCGCTCGTCAGCATGAATAACGAGATCAGCCAGTTGCTTCAGAGCATCGGCGGGGGCGTGGAAAACAACAAGATGCTCCAACTGATGATCGGGCTGCTGATCCTCCTGACGCTATTGCAAGGCTCAGCGAAAACCGGCCCGTCGGCCGCAGATGCCTTGAGCGGGTTGGCCGGTTCAGGCGCCGGTCGCGGGACGTACATTAGTTTCGCGGCCTCCACCACAAGCATAACCATCGAGCAGACGAGCGTGACGATGACCGCGTCAGCCGCGGATACGCTGGCCGCCGCCCAGGGCAACACGCAACCTCAAAATCACAAAATCGACTTAGCCGCGTAATCATTCAGGGGTCGGACGAACGACTTGAACAAGAGGGGCGGAGTCGCCGGTTGACGACCCCGCCCCTGGTTCATTTCTGCCGCCCTATTCAATGGTCTAGGACAGCGGCGGCAAGCTGAGCAAGCCCATCACTGGCAACTTTCCAGCGCGGCGCCTGTTGGAGCAGCACTGGCTGTTTGTGGTGCATGTGGCTTTCCTCGGCCGGCAGCAGTTTGGATCGGTTGGGTACGTGCAGCCCGGCCCGCAGCAGGCGTCGTTGAGGCCGCACGCGGCAGCCCTGCGCACGGTCCGACGTGCCATAAACACATTGGGAACGCCGCCGCCGACACCGTCATGTAGAAGCCCAAACGAGCGGGAAACGGGACCAGTATTCCAGCTCACGGTCTGCGGCGACTCAAACTTGGCCGCCACGTCCATGGACCGGACGCCCGCGTGCCGAACCTGGGGACGCAGCCGAGAAAAATGAGCCAAAAGGGCCCGAAAGCCCGGCCTTGCTTCTCAAAAAAATACCCCGATTTTCGACGGGCGGGCTGTCGAAGCGGGTCCGTGCCGCGCAAAGCCGCGATTATCGACCGACGGCCGAGGAAGCGCGTTGGAGGTCGCTGACGCTCACAACGAGGGTCGAGAGCACGCCTTTCGCGTTACTGCCGTAGCAATAGTTGATGTTCACCCCGGCCTTGGCCAGCTTGGACGCAACCGCCGCCAGTTCTCCCGGGCGATCGTGGGCCTGCAGCGTCAGGACCGGGTGAGTGCAGAAGTGGTATCGTCCTTTAGTCAAGGCCTTCTTCGCCGCGGCCGCCGGCGTGGCGATCATCCGCACCCAGCAGCACTCCGCGTTTTCCGAAACCGAGACGGCGTCGATATTGACCTTGCCGCGTTTCAGGGCCGTGCAGAGCTTGGCCAGGGTACCCGGCCTGTTGTCCAACCCGATACAGAACTCCGTTGCTTTCGCCATCGTCTGACTCCCGCAAAACCATACGATTGACTTGGAACAGGGCCCCATTTCACCACCGCGGTGGGCGGGCGTCAAGCACCTTCGCCCGGCTCGGCGGGTGTTTGGGTGTTCTCGCGCGTAATGGACGACGCCCGATCAAGCGTCGGGTCGATGACCCGACCTGATACCGTTTCCCGCGTTAGTCACAGACGAGCGGAGCCGCCCGCAGGTGCGGAGCGACGTTCGGCTGTGAGTAACGCGGCGGCGGTTGTGAAAAAGCGACCCGCGAGTCACCACCTACGCGCTCACAGGTAACGTTGCGTGTCAAATAATCCCCGCGTATTGGTCGAGGGCGGCGGGGTCGGCGAGGGCGTCGCGGTTGGGCACGGGTTGGCCGTGGATCATGCGTTGGACGGCGAGTTCGACCTTCTTGCCGCTGATGGTGTAAGGGATGGCCGTGACCTGTTTGATGTGTTTGGGCACGTGGCGCTTGGTGGTGCCGTCGGCGATGCGTTTCTTGATCTTGTCGGTAAGCGCCGCGTCGAGCGTCAGGCCCTCGCGGAGGAGGACGAATAAACAGACCTCCACGTCGGCGTCGGGAGTGTTCTTGCCGACGACGACGCTGTCGACGATCTCCTCGATGGATTCCACCTGGCGATAGATTTCCGCGGTGCCGATGCGAACGCCGCCGGGATTCAACGTCGCGTCGGATCGGCCATAGACGATCACGCCGCCGCGTTCGGTGATCTCGACGAAGTCGCCGTGCCGCCAGACGCCGGGATAGACGTCGAAATAGGCCCTCCGATACTTCTCGCCGTCGGGGTCGTTCCAGAAGCCCGTCGGTTGCGACGGGAACGGTGAGCAGCAGACCAGTTCGCCCTTTTGTCCGATCACGGGTTTGCCGTTTTCGTCGAAGGCGCGAACGTCCATGCCCAGGCCGATGCTCTGGATTTCGCCCGCGTACACCGGCAGCATGGGGTTACCGAGCATGAAGCAACTGATGATGTCCGTGCCGCCGCAGATGCTCGATAGTTGAAGATCGCGTTTGACGTTGGCGTAGACCCAGCGGAAGTTCTCGACGGTGAGCGGTGAACCGGTGGAAAGAACGGCCCGGAGGTTCGAGAGGTCGTGCTGCGAGCCGGGGTGCAGGCCGAGTTTTTCGCAGGCGGCGATGTACTTGGCGCTGGTTCCGAAGACGGTGATGCCCAGGCGTTCGGCCATGCGCCACAGGTGGTCGGCGTCGGGGTAGGCCGGGCTGCCTTCGTAGAGGACGACCGTCGCTCCAACGCCGAGGGAACTGACCAGCCAGTTCCACATCATCCAGCCGCAGGTGGTGAAATAAAGGATCGTGTCGTCGCGGCGGAGGTCGCAGTGCAGCATCAGCTCCTTCATGTGCTGAAGGAGCGTACCGCCCTGGCCGTGGACGATGCACTTGGGGACGCCGGTGGTGCCCGACGAATACATGATGTAGAGCGGGTGATCGAAGGGGACGGACTCGTAGGGCGGGCTTGGCCCGCCGAGCGATTCCGAACCCGGAGCGCCAGCGACGGGCCATCGCCCCTCGGCCATCAAGACCCCGCGCTGGCGCTTGGGGTTCGGATCCGACGATGCGAGGAACGCGGTCCATAACTCCGCTCCAAGGATCGACGCCAAATCGGGTGACGAGGCGATGAACGGGACAATGACCACGCGCTCGATGCTCGGAATCTTGGCCACGATGCCGCGGACGCGATCCAGGGAGTCGATCGTCTTGCCGTTGTAGGAGTAGGCGTCAGCGGCAAAGAGCACCTTCGGCTCGATCTGGCCGAAGCGATCGAATACGCCGTCGATGCCGAAATCCGGCGAGCAGGAGGACCAGACGGCGCCGAGGCTTGCGGTCGCGAGCATGGCGATGACGGCATCAGGGATGTTGGGAAGGAATCCGCCGACACGGTCGCCGCGGCGAACGCCTGCGTCGCGCAAGGCCGCGGTGCACCGCCCGACCTGATTTCGCAATTCACGATAGGTGATCGAGCGCGTCCGGCCCAGTTCGTCCTCGGCCTCGATGGCGATGCGGTCGTCGTTAAAGCGCAAGAGATGCGCCGCGAAGTTGAACTCCAAACGGGGGAACCAGTTGGTGTTCAACATGCCTTGGCCGGTTTCAACGGTTGCGGCCAGCTTGGTCGGCTGGATGCCCGCGAAATCGAACATTTCCTTCCAGAACTGATCGCGGTGCGTGATCGACCAGCGATGCATCGAGGGGTAGTCCGGCGCGAACGCGTAGTTGCTCGCGACCCGCGTGATGAAGGCGTGCATTTGCGACGATCGCGCACGAGCGTCGCTGGGTTTCCAAAGGAGTTCCGCGGATGGCATATCGCGACCGTCCCGTGCATCATGGATCAGAGCCCGGAGCGGCAGCGACGGGACGCCCGCCCGCGACGTTCGGGGCTGGGCTATCCGCTCGCTTCCGCTCGCGGCTCTGAATGCCCCGGACTTCGACAGACAAAACGATTGCCGGGCAACTGACGGATCAGACCGCGCAGTTGCAGGGCCGTCAAGGTCGAAGTCACCGAACCCGCGTCGAGACTTGTCGAAGCGCAAATGCCCTCCACCTCTTCGATGCCGCCCGCGATCGCCTCCACGATGGCTCGCTCATGGTCGGCGAGATTCGCGGCGGCGAAGAGCGGGGCGTCGGCGAGGTCACCCTGTGGACGTGCGCTGGGCGGTTCCTCGGGGCGCAAAACCCTGCCGACCTCGCCGAGTTCGTCGAGGATGTCGGCAAGGCTGGTGATGAGCTTGGCCTGCCCGTCGCGGATCAAAGCGTTGCTGCCGGCGTTTTGCGCCGGGCGGTCGATCGGTCCGGGGAGGGCGAAAACCTCGCGGTTGTACTCGGAGGCCAGCCGGGCGGTAATCAGAGCGCCGCTCTTGTCGCCGGCTTCGATGACGACGACGCCCAGCGAAAGCCCCACGATGATGCGATTGCGCGGCGGAAAGTTCTTGGCGTCGGGTGCGATGTCCACTTCCAGCTCGCTCAGCAGGGCGCCTGACATGGCGATCTCGTCGGCCAGCTCCCCGTGCTCCGACGGGTAGATCGCCCCCAGCCCGTTGCCGAGCACGGCGATGGTGCGTCCGCCGCCGCGGAGCGCGCCGCGATGGGCCTCGCCGTCGATTCCGCGAGCCAGTCCGGACACGACGGTGAACCCTGCTGCGGCGAGCGATTCACCGAACCGCAGCGCCTGTTCCCGGCCATAGTGCGAGCAGCGCCGCGTACCGACGATGGCAACCGCGACGCTGTCCGCCGGTTGAAGCGTTCCGCGCACATACAGGCAGATCGGCGGGTCGGGAATGTGCAGGAGGGGCTTGGGATACTCGTCGTCTTCGGGGCAAAGGATGCGCAGTTCGCAGTCGGCGGCTTTGGCGATTTCCTCCTCGACGCCCTTGCCGTCGCGTGATCGGAATATCGACTCGGCGACATGCGGCCCGATTCCCTCCACATGTTGCAGTTCGGCCATCGACGCGGACCAGATGGCTTCGACCGAGCCGAAGTGAGCGACGAGTTTCCGGGCGCGGATGGGGCCGACATCGGGCACGCGCTGCAGCCGCAGATAACCGCGGGCAACCTGGGAAATAACCGCGTTTGTCGGCATCGTCGCCATCACGCTCATCAACTCCGTCACGCGACCCGCAGTGTATTGGCAACTTCCATCGCGTCAAACGCGAGAGACTCTTGGGCCCCGGCGCGCGATCGGACATGGCTTGAAAACGCGGGAACTCGAATATCGAGACGGTGTTCCGGGTACAATGTGCCCATGCGTTACTCGCCCCGCCGTCGCCGGATCCTCAAGTGGATCGGAACGGTCGCATGCGTTCTTCTGGTCACCGGCTTCCTGTACAGCACTCGGCGCGCGATCGGTTGGGTGAGCCTGCGCGCGTACTATGAGGTTAGTCTTCAGGCAGGTGGGATTGCTGTCTGTTGGCGTCCGGCGGATTGGCGTCCGGACTCCGAACGGTATCCTGCCCAGCCGGGCTGGAGCGTTGCGAAATATGGGGGACCCGACGGTTCGACGACGCTGATCGCCGGAATCGAATGTAGCTCCAACCGGTCGTGGCAAGGGGTAGGAGTCGCGTTATGGATTCCGTTCCTTCCGACGCTCCTCGTGACAGGCACGCTCTGGTACCACGATCGCAAGGCCATTCGTAGTACGTGGGACCGGCTGGAGCGCTGGCTGCGTCCGCCGCACCGGCGGCGGATCACTTTGCGGCTGATTCTCGCCAGCATCCTTGCGCACGGAGTCGGCGTTGTCATTGGACTCGAACTCTTCGGCGCTCTTTGGAACTTCTTCTTGCCATCGAGCCTTGGATGGCTAATGGGCAACGCCTGGTTCGGAGGTGCGGTGATAGTGCTTCTCTGGGGCTCGCCAATCTGGGGGGTTTGCTGGGCCTGGGGAGTGGTTCGGTACCGCAACGCGCTGTTGACGCGTTTCCCCGGACCGGGTTGCGTCGAGTGCGGGTATGATCTGACCGGGAACACATCCGGGCGTTGCCCCGAGTGCGGGTCCCTCATTCCACCGTCTACGACGATGCGCCCCGCTCCACCATAGGCCGGTGAGAGGCGGAACATTCAGCGGACACAGACGACTCTGTCGCCATCCGCGAGAGGTGGCACTACGCGATTGCGCCTTCCGTCAATACGCCGTCGGGGGCTTGAACCACCCACGAGATTGCAGGAAAAGCAACACGAGAACGATCAAAACAGCAAGAATGAAAAAGCGAAGCTTCGGATGTTGGAGCAACAGCTTGTACAGTGAGTGAAACAACGTTGGAGTCCGCGACATTTTGCGCCAGGGTCAAGGCGACGCTCGGTGCTCACCCTCAATCCATTTCCACATTCGCGTTTCAAGAACGTCGATGGGCATTGCCCCACCTGAAAGTAAAGCGTCGTGGAAGGCGCGGAGATCGAACTTGTCGCCGAGTTTTTTCTCGGCCTCGCGGCGCAGTTGCAGGATGCGCAGTTCGCCGATCTTGTAGGCGAGGGCCTTCAGGGCTGGATCGGTCTGTGCAAACGTGCGGGAACTGATGGCCATAACGCATACCGCGAGCGTCCGCAGACGCCGGCCGAAAGAAGACATGGCTCATGGGGCGTTCAAGGTGAAGGTACGGGCAGGTTGTAGCCGATCGTTCTATGACCGGGCATGGAAGCCTGGGATTACGGAACGGAGGCTGCAAAGACGATGGATTTTCCACTCGGCGATCTTTTGGATCCTGAACGATGTCACGATTTTCTCCT
>JAZDHF010000069.1:0-20646 GCA_043806315.1 Planctomycetota bacterium
GTACGGCCGAGCACATCCGCCAACGCATCGCCTTGGACATGGAACGAGAGCAACGCGCACCCGACCGCCAGGTGACGACTCAGACCCTGCATCTCTCACGCACTGGGACCGGATAACCGCACCAATGATGCTACAGTCTCCCAAAAATGTAGTGAAGACTTCTGAGAAAAATCGGCCCCGGCGCCGTCGCCAGGGCCGATTCACTCGCGCAACTGCGTAACCTGGGCTAGCACTTCACCTCCATCAGGTTGTGCAGGGGACTTTCACCTCCAAGCTGTCAAACATGCTCGGCACACGACCACGCGGTGTTCACCGCTCAGGTTCAGCGACAGATGGGCGACGGCTATCGACTCGCCTTTCTCGAGGATGGTGGCGAGGCGAAGGCCGTCGCGGGGTTCCGCTTCCTCGAGTTCTTGGCATGGGGCAGGATCCTGTATGTCGATGACCTCGTGACCCTCGCCCGCGAACGATCGAAGGGCTTTGGCGATCGGTTATTTGATTGGCTGGTGGAGCAGGCCGTGGAGAGAGGCTGCGATCAACTCCACCTCGACAGCGGCGTCCAGCGTTTCGGGGCCCATCGCTTCTACCTCCGCAAGCGAATGGACATCACCGCGCATCACTTCGCCCTCAAGCTGAAGTGATCGACGACACGCTGATCCTATTCCAAAATCCCCGCCGCGACCGTCACGGCCCCATCAAGATAGAACGCGCCCGAACGATCCCGCGTTGCGAGCGGGCGGACTCGTGCAGCACGGTGCGGTAGAGTTGGTGAATCCGGTCGGCCATCACCTCCCATCCGAACGCACGTGCGCGGACCATCCCGCGGCGGACCAACTCCTCGCGGTCATTCGTCGAGGTAATAAGGTGGTGGATGGCCCCGGAAACGGCTTGGGCATCGTCCGGATTCACCAGAATCCCGGCGTCGCCGACGACTTCGGGCAGAGCGGCGTTCGCGGCTGCGATGACGGGGCAGCCGTGGGCCATCGCTTCCAACACGGGTAACCCGAAGCCTTCGTCATGCGAGAGGAGCAAGAGTGCGCGGGCGGAGGCATAGTGCCCTGCCAGTTCGTCGTCGGCGGGAGTACCCAAGAACCGCAAGGGCGCGTGGTCGGGAAGACGCCGCAACTCCTCCGCTGCGTCGGAAGACAGAGATGCGACGGAACCGGTCAGCCGAAGCTCCAGCGACGGGTCGAACCGCTCCCAGTAGCGTTGCATGGCCCGGAAGATCGCGGCGACGTTCTTTCGTCGCTCATGGCCGCCGACGTAAAGGACATACGGTCGATCCGCAGCGGCACCTTGCGCCGGCGGAGCAGGGGGACGGTCCACCCCGTTGGGGATCGCGACCACTCGATTCGGATCGAGCCGCAGCCGGCTCAAAACATCGCGGCGTACGAATTCACTCACCGTCGTCACACGGGCCGCACGGCCCGCCGACATCCGTACGCTGTGGCGATAACAGATTCGCTGGAGCCGCGTTGCGAAATAGTCCTTGGGGTCGTGCCACGGGATTAAGTCATGGATCGTCAGGACCGCGGGAACGGGGCATCGTGCGGGAATCCCGCTGTTCCACGTGGCGTGGAGCAGATCGACGCCGGCCCGGCGAATGATTCCGGGCAGCCTCGCCTCCTCCCACAAGAGCCGCCGACCGGCGGTGCGGTCGCCGCGACTGAACGAACTGGAAATGACTTCTACGTCACGCCGATCGATCCAAGGCCGATACGGCTCCGACCCACATAAGACGACGATGCGCAGGTCGTCACGCGTAGCCAGTTCATCGACGAGACGGGTCACCACTCGGGCCACACCGGAAAACCTCCCGACGAGCATTCGGGCGTCGATCAGGACACGTAGCCTGTGGTGCGTCACTGGATGGGTCTCCGAGCGGCGCAGCACAAGGTCTGCCCGCTCCACCGCCAAGGCCGCACCATCGAAAGGGCGATCGCATGTTGGGTTACAAACCGTCGAAGCCGCCATGCCCATGGGACGCTGCCGTAGCCGCGAAACCAGGGCAGCCCGATGGTTCGTAAGTCCACGATGTCGAATCCCACGTCCCGTAGACCGTTCGGAAGATCGCGGCGGTTGAAGATGTGCACGTGCGTCGGGTCTTCAAAGACGCCGTGGTCGCAAAACTCAGCATTGGGGGTCAACAGCAGGAGCACCCCTCCGGGTCGAAGGACGCGGTGCAGCTCGCGGAAGACCTTCCTCGTCTCCGCGAAATGCTCGACCACGTGCTGCAGGGTGAGTGCATCGAGCGAGCGATCGGCAAACGGCAGACGCTCCGCGCCGCCGCAGACCAGCGGAACCAGCGGAACACGAGACCGCGTGTGCGGCAACCCACTCGGCTGGTGATCCACGCCGATCGCCCGCGACGTGCCGATGGCATCGAAGAGCGATCCGATCCCGCAGCCCAAATCGACAACCCGTCCGGCCCCCGGCGGCAGATGGGCGCGGACCCAGTCCGCCTCCATCTCGAACTCCGCACCGTGGCCGCGACGGAGGAAATGGCGCGAGATCGTCTCGTCTTCCGAGGCGGTCGCTGTCGGGCGCGAGCGAGTGGGTTCAGTGAGCAACATCGTCATGCGCCGCGTCGCCCGAAAAGGATCAGTGACATGCCCATGACACTATCGAGGCAGGAAGGGCGATCGACCCAGTCCGGTCCGCGACCCAGCACGCTTCGGCCCCAATGATCGCCGACCGACTGCCAGAAGCCGGCGCAACAGACCTCCAACTGAGTCAATCCCGCCGCCTTCGATCGGCGAAGCATCTCAGGCCGGGTGTAAGGCCGCTCGAATCCGTACGGCCACCAGCCGCGAAGCTCGAGATAGAGCTTCCACAGGCGATACGGAACGCACCGGGCGTTCGGCACACTGATGACCGCAAGACCGCCGCGGCGAAGAGCGACCGAGTGGGCGCGAAGGGCGCGGGTTCGATCCTCGCCTCGGAAGTGTTCAATCACGCCCGATGACAAGCCCACGTCGAAGCGGCCGCGGCGTGTTGCGCACACGTCGAACAAGTCTCCGCGCTCATAGGTTGCCTGGAGTCCAAGGCGGTCGAAACGCCGCCGGGCCTGACCCAAAGCGAGATCGCTGGTGTCAAGGAGTGTCACCTTGGCGCCGCGTTCGGCGAGTAAGGCGGATAAGTCTCCGCGGCCGCTGCCCAGTTCGATGGTGCGCAGACCCTCGACGGCTCCGAAGGCGGCCTCCAACCGCTGTAGGATCATTGTCCATCGGGGGTTACGGCGCTCGCGGTCGAGAAGCGCGTCGTCGCGAGCCTCCGACGGAGCGTGACGCCAGAGTTGGTCCCAAACGGCGGAAGGAGCGGCGGGGGGGGGCGATGATAGGGTCTTCGTGGTCATGCGGCACACGAGCGGGGTACGGTGCGGACCGCCGCCTCTGGGTTTATCGGACGGCGCCGGGAAGCAGTTGAGGGACTGATGGGCGGTTTGGGCGGGAGGTCACTAGGCAAGCGAAGAGTGATCGGGCGAGTTCCCGCAGAGTCGGCCAGTGCGGACGATATCGGAACGCCTCCGTCAGGTGTTTCACCGCCTCAGCGTTTCGACCATCCTTGGCCGCCTCGCAGCCCACCTGTCGGCAAGCCTGGGCCAGATTCGTCCGCACGACGTCGCGCTGCTCCACCGTCAGATCGTCGAACGCCGCATTGATGTCCTTCAACAGCCGGTAATGACCAAACGTGTTGCGCCGCTTATCCGAACGGGTGATACTCTGCGGAACGTAATGGTGGATGGACAACGGTTCATCGACGAAACCGGCCGCCGTGGCGCGGGCGACCTTCAGGTAGAAAAACCACTCCTCGGCGTACGTGTGATCCTCGCGGAAGCGGATCGAGCCGCCCAGCACCTCCCGTCGGACCATGCCGACGATCGTGGCGATGAAGTACCCGCGGATCAACGAATCGAACAAACCATGTCCAACCACATATAATCCAGGGGCGACACATTTACCGACGACCCGCCGAGCGAGGGGGAACTTGGCGTCGAACACACTGGCGTGATGGACGCCGTCCAAGTCGATGAACGCGAAATCGCTGTACACAAACCCAAGCTCGGGGCGCAGGGCGAAAAGCGCGAGCTGCCGTTCGAGCTTCGTCGGGGCGAACTCGTCGTCGGAATCGAGGAAGGCCACAAATCGGCCGGAGCACGCGTCGATGCCCCGGTTGCGGGCGCTGCAACAGCCGCGGTTTTCTTGCGGGAGGTAAATGAATCGCTCGCCGAGTCGCTCGGCGTAGGAGCCCGCAAGCTGGGGCGTGGCGTCGGTCGAGCCGTCGTCCATGAGCACGATCTCCCAGTCCGTGAAGGTCTGGGCAAGCACGGAGTCCAACGCCTGCGGCAAGAGGGCCGCACGGTTGTAGGTGGGAATGATGACGGAGACGGTCGGAGGACTCATCGGGCGCAAGTTTCGAGCGACTCGTCGGCGGTCTCGACCGGCTCGGCGGCCCGATCAGCGAGTTGGTCAAGCACCAACGCAAGTCGCCGCGTCAGTTCGATCCGGCTGTAGGGCTCCAGGCCCTCCGGCCCGCAGCCCGCGATGGGACGACCGTCGGCCCAAGCGTCGAACAAGCGCTCCAGCGCGTCGGCGATCGCAGTCTCCTCGAAGTCCACGGTGAGCCCCGCCGAGCAGGCGCGGACGATGCGTTCGCACTCGCATCCTCGCGGACCGACGGCGAGGATCGGACGTCCTGAGGCCAGGTATTCGAAGAGCTTGGCCGGGATGACGGAGTCGCCGTTGCGGCCGGTGAGGGACTTGAGGAGCAGGGCGTCGGATGAGCACATCGCCCGGATCGCCTCCTCATGCGGAACGTAATCGACGAACTCGCATCGGACGCCTGTGGCGCGTAATTTCGTCTGAACCGTCTTGTTCGCGTATCCCACGACCCGCAACAGAAACCGATCGCGGTCCGTGCCTAGACGTTCGACGAAGCTCCGCAAACCGTCGAAAAACCCTTCGCCGGTGCGGGCCAGTTGGAAACGCCCGACGAAGGTCAACACGAATCGCGAACCCTTCGCCGGTTTGGAGCGTGCCGCGGTCGCAAAGTCGGCAGGGTCGAAGCCGTTGGTGATGGTGAGGAACTTGTCCGCGTGCTCCGGCACGTGATCGGCGAGGATTTGGCGCTGGCGCTCCGACACGGCGATAACCACGTCGGCGGCTTCCAGAATATCCTGCTCCAATCGGCGATGGGCCGCGCGTCGCTGGGGCGACGGTTCACGATAACGGCAATCGTCGGTCCATACATCACGGAAGTCGGCGACCCACGGCAGATTCGTGCGGTGTTTCAGCTCCAGGGCGAGCCAGTGGTTGGAGGCGGGGCTGTAGGTCGAATAGATCACGTCGAAGCGCTCGGTGCGGATTTGTCGGGTTAACGGGCCGACGCTGCGGCGGGCCCAGGCGATACAGTCGTCGGGAAGCAACGTCGCGGCCTGCCAAGCCTCCAGACGCCAATCCATCGCCTCCGCGAACCGAGACGCGACGGCCGTCAATCCCTCCCCCGCGCGAGCATTCACGAACCCACGCAAGGATCGGCGCATCGCCAGGATGCCGCTTCCCGCATTGCGCGGGCACACCACCACCTCCGACGGCAGTTCGCCGCAAAGCGTCGGATCTCGCGGCAGCCCATCGACCTCGTCGGCCGTCCAGACCGTCGGAAGCCAGCCGAACTGCGGGAGGTACTTGGCGAACTTCGCGGAGCGTTGAACGCCCGGTCCGCCCGTCGGCGGGAAGGCATAGGCGATCATCAGGATCTTCCGATCGCCGCGTTTCGGTTCCACGTCGTCGATGGGGAATGACATGGTCGGACTCATCTTGCAACTTTACGATAACGTTCGCCGGGGCGAAGTCGCTTTCCGCGCGAACCTTCATTTGATATCGGCCCTTGACGAGCGCGGCTTGACGATGGATCGACCCAAACCTAGTGCTCCGCCGCAGCCAAACTCTCGGGTTCGGGGTTTTGTGGCACAGCGGCCCTCCGCTGTGCCCTGTGGCCCAGCCGCCCTCGGCTGGGCCCAGCCGAGGGCGGCTGGGCCACACCTGCCCGCGCCTGCTCATAGAACTTGATCCAGCGGTCGTGCAGGTCGCGCCAGTCGTAGTCGCTTTGGACCCTTTCCCGACCGGCGAGCCCCATGCGTCGGCGGAGGTCGGCATCTTGAAGAATCATGATGAGGGCGTCGGCGATCGCTTCCGGGCAGCGCGGTGGAACAAGCAGCCCCGTTTGGCCATCGCGGACGGTGTCCCGCAATCCGCCCACGTCGGACGCGACGACGGGCACCTCCATGGCTGACGATTCGAGGGCGGCGACGCCGAAGGCTTCCTGCACCGAAGGAATGACCGTGACGTCCCATCGGGCGATGAGCTTGGGAAGCTCACGATGGGGTTGCCGGGGAATCCAGTCGATGGACGAACTAACGCCGAGGTCGGATGCCATCCCTTGACACCGAGAAAGCTGAGCGCCGTCGCCGACCAGTTCAAATCGGGTATTCGGAATCTGAGCGAGCACGAATGGAATCGCCTGGATCAAGTAGGTCGGGCCGTAGACCTCGCGGAATCCCTTGAAAAACCCCACGCGGTATGGATCCGCCCGCTCCCTTACGGTCGCGGCTCTGATCGTCTTGAATGTGTCGAGATCGACGCCGAACGGCAGGACATCGACGTTGCCTGGGGCGATCCCGGCGTAGTCGGCCACTACGCGCGCGAAAGTCCGTCCGCACGTCGTCACCGCGTCGGCGCCTCGCAGCAAGGTGACCCGCGTTCGTGTCAACGCGGGTGTGGCCGGAGTTTCGCCGGGCGGATCGACGATATCCGATCCCCACGGCGATGCAATCAAGCACGCGTTCTCGATCATGGGCGGTCTAAGAGCCTCTAACAGAACCGGGAGCGCGAGCGACCGGCCAAGACCCCGCGCTGGCGCTTGGGGTTCGGACGTTGGCCCCGCGCTCGCGCTTGGGGTTCTGTTAGACGCTCTGAAGTGGAAGCCCCAATCGTGCAAAAAGTGGATGTTTACGACGTCGAATCGCCGCAGAAATCCGCGGAGATAGTTGACCCGCCGCCCCTCCCAGCGACGCGGGTTGGTGAGGCTTGGGCCGGGGACGCAAAAGCGCTCCACCGTCGCGCCGGGTACTTCCGTCGGTTTGTGAGTGACGATGTGCACGTCGTGGCCGCGTGCGGCGAGCCCCGGGGCCAACTGCTGAATGTGCACCGATCCCGCGTCAGCGAACAGGCAAATCTTCACGTGCACCTCCTAGGGCGGGCGGGTACTCTCTTCCTGCCCCTCTCCCCTTGAGGGGAGAGGTTGGGTGAGGGGTGACGCCCACGAGTGCACCCTCACCCCAACCCTCTCCCTCGAGGGAGAGGGAGTTGTCCGACGCCGCGGTTGCCGTCTCAACGGAATCGAAAGACCACTCATGGTCCAGACAGAGCGCGCCGGTGCCGTACCCGCCGTCGTTGATGACCATGGGAAACCGGAACGGCGTGTCGAGCAGGATCGTGCCGTTCTCCGCGTCCCAAACCCGGACATTCCAGAAGTATTGCCCGCCGGACAGTGGAATCTCGGGAAGCGCCAGACCGATGCGCTGCACGCCCGCGTCGCCGCTAAACATCCGACCGCTTCGCCCGGAGTTGAGGCTGAGCAGCGGCTCGTTCGTCGCGGCCCGCATGTTGAGTTCGACGACTAGGGAGCGAACAGGCCGCACAAGCCGGAGGGTCAGCTCGGCGCGAATCTCTTGCCGAGGTCGAACCCAGACGACCTCTTCGTCGGCGGCGTCGAACCAGCGCAGATCGAGCAGCTCCACGCTGCCGCCCCGGCCGTCATCGTCCGCGCGGAGATCGGCCGGACGGTCTGCGAA
Source organism: Planctomycetota bacterium (assembly GCA_043806315.1). GTDB lineage: Bacteria > Planctomycetota > Phycisphaerae > UBA1845 > UBA1845 > SBAX01. The sequence continues at coordinate 7,853 of JAZDHF010000069.1, forward strand.
AGCCCGGGACATCGCGGTCATGTAGTGCCCGACGGCGTCACGGGCCGAACCTTCGTGGGCGACGCGGCCCTGCTCCAGAACGATGGCCCGTCCGCAAATCGACTGCATTTGATCGAGATCGTGCGTCACGAACACGAGGGTCGTGCCGCCGTGCACGAGCCGGCGCATCCGTTCGAGGCACCGCAACCGGAAGACGGCGTCGCCGACGGATAGCACTTCGTCGACCAGCAGCACTTCCGGCTCGACATGGGCGGCGATGCTGAAGCCCAGGCGGGCGTACATGCCGGAGCTGTAACGCTTCACGGGCATGTCCAGGAATCGTTCGATGCCGGCGAAGGAGACGATGGCGTCGAGCTTGCGGCGGACTTCATCGCGGGTCATTCCGAGGATGGCGCCGTTGAGGAATACATTCTCGCGGCCGGTGAGGTCGCCGTGGAAGCCGGCGCCGACTTCGATCAAAGCGGCCAGCCGCCCGTCGACGGACACGGCGCCTCGATCGGGTCGGAGAATCCCGGCGAGCAGCTTCAACACCGTGCTTTTCCCCGCCCCGTTGGGTCCGATGATGCCGACGGCCTCGCCGCGCGCGACCTCGAAGTCCACGTCATCGAGGGCCCAGAACGTCGCCGGGCCCTCGTCCGTCCGGCGGCCCAGCAGGCGGCGAACGCCGTAGGCCAGCAAGTCGCGCAGCGTGTCGTGCGTCTCGCCGAGGCGAAAACGCTTGGCGACGTGGGAGAACCTCACGGCGGGGCGGTCCATCAGATGCACTCCGCGAAACGAAACGAGGCCCGTCGAAAGCCGACCCAACCGAAGATGAGGAATAGAATCGCAACGACGGCCGAGTACATGAACGCTCCGACATCCGGGCCGTGACCGTTCAGAATGCAGTCGCGGTAGGCGCTGATGATCGGGACGAGCGGATTCAGGGCGAACAGCTTCGCCCAGAATGAGCCGTCGTGAGGAAGCGGGACGACGACGGCGGAGACGAACATCCACAACTGGATGGCGATGGAAAAGACCTGGCGGACGTCGCGATAGAAGAGATTGGCCATGGCCAGGATCATGCCCAGTCCGACCGTCAACGCGATTTGTATAAGAAGTACAACCGGCACGAACAGAAGCGCCGGGGTCGGCGTGAAGGTCCAATCGCCGCGGAAATGAAAGTAGACGATCAGCGCGATGAGGACGAGCAAGGCGATGGCGAAATCGACCAGCGCACTCGCCACACACGACAGCGGAAACACCTCACGCGGGAAATAGACCTTGGTGACCAAATTGCGGTTGGCGACCAACGAGTTGACGCAGTTGCCCAGGCTGGTGCTGAAGAACGTCCAGGGCACGAGTCCGGCGAAGGCATACAGGGGATAGGGCATCCGCACGCCGAACGCCGAGGCCCCGCCGATCGCCCGGGTGAAGACGAACGTAAAGAGGAGCATCATGGACAGGGGCAGCAACACCGCCCAGCCGATCCCCAAGAGGGATTGCTTGTAGCGAACGCGCAGGTCCCGCCAGGTCAACACGGGCAGCAACGCCCGAAGGCGAGGCAACTCCGAAAAGAAGGTCGCATGTCCCACTGCGCGCACCATCGTGTGGCACGGCGGCCCTCCGCTGTGCCCTGCGCCTATCGGCCCGTTGAGAAAGTCCAAAGTGCTTGTGTGGCACCGGCATCTTGCCGGTGAAAACACGGGCTGGAAGCCCGTGCCACACCTTTTTCAACAGGCTGCTATAGGCCCGTCGTCAAACCGCCCCGTCTTATCGGTCGTTTCGAGGTGAGGCTTTGTCCCCGCGCGGCCGACACCCGACCACGTTTCCCTCTCCCCCGTCTCGGGGGAGAGGGTAGGGTGAGGGGGGACCGGGTCAGCCTGCGACCGCCCGGATGGAAGCGTCGAGCCGCCGGATGGGCCGCCGGCGGGCCTGCAACGTAGGCCGCGTCGCCAGGCCCGTCGGGCGAGACACCCGGTTTCAGTGCCTTGTGGCACAGCGGCCCTCCGCTGTGCCCTATGGCCCAGCCGGGGGCGGCTGGGCCACACCGCTTTTTTGTGTTGACATGGCGAAGATGGGTAGTATGATACCGCCGGTTGTTGGACGAGTTGGTTTTTGTCTTTTGACAGGAGGTCGCTGAAATGCGACGGAACGCGCTCACCGTGCTGGCATCCCTTTTCCTGGTTTCGACCCTTACCGGCTGCAGCCTCTTCGGAGGCAAAAAGAAAGACGCGATGGCGGAGGATTACAACCCCGCCGCGGAGCCATCGGCGGCACCGGTCGAGCCGTACCCGGCCTACCCCAAGACGGGCGGATACGGGGGCGGCGCGACGAGCGGCTCGCGCTACCACACGGTCCAGAAGAAGGACACGCTCTACAGTCTGGCCCGCCAGTACTACAATGACCAGCACCGGTGGAAGGACATCTACGAGGCCAACCGCTCCGAGATCAGCGACCCGAACAAGATTCGCGTCGGCCAGCGACTCGTGATTCCGTAATCGGTTTGCAGGCAGGCCATCGTTTGTCCGGCATCCGCCGGGCGCGTGGAACCGTCGGCTTTGTGCCCGTGCCACCGGACGGGGAACGTGCGCGGTGAGCGGTTGCGTTTCGCTCGACAGCGATGTGCAGTTCGTCCGCGGCGTCGGCCCGTTCCGCGCCCAACAGTTTGCCCAACTCGGCGTTCGCACGGTCGGCGATCTGATTGAGCACTTCCCCTTCCGCCACGAGTTGAATCCCCGCTCGACGGCGGTCGGCGACCTGGAGTGGGGCGTCGTCGCGACCGTCGTCGGCGAGCTACGGAGCGTACGGACCGCGGGTCTGCCCGGACGACAAACCGCGTCGGCCGAGATCGTCGACGGCACGGGCCGATGCCGCGTTCGATGGTTCAATTCGCCGTACCTGCAAGACCGGCTGGCCACGGGCCAAGTCGCTCGGATCACCGGAAAAGTTGACGTCCGCGGGAAACTCGCATCGTTCACCAATCCGCAACTGTCGCTCATCGACGTGGACGCCGTCGATCCCCTCGCGCACGACTACGATCAACACGAGCCGGTGTACCCCGCGACGGCGAAACTCCCCAGCCGACAGATTTATCGCGTCATCACCCAGGTTCTCGAAGAGGCGGCGGGCGCGGTGTACGACTTCGTGCCGGAGAAAATCCGCGTCCGCCGCAGGCTGCCTCCGCGCCGCACCGCGATCCTCCGGTATCACAAACCGACCCGACTCGAGGACGTACCGGTCGCCCGCCGTCGGCTCGCCTATGACGAGTTTTTCCTTTGCCAACTGGCTTTTCAACTCAGCCGATCCCGGCGCGCCGGGACTCCGGTCGCCAGGCCAATCGTGGTCCCTGAGCGGATGGACGAACGAATTCGCAGGCGGTTTCCATTCACGCTGACCGCGGGACAAAACCGGGCGATTGCCGAGATTCGCCTCGACCTCGCCAAGACCGAGCCGATGAACCGGCTCCTCCAGGCCGATGTCGGAGCGGGAAAAACGGCCGTCGCCGTGTACGCGGCCCTCGCCGCCGTCGCCAACCGCCGGCAGGTCGCGCTCGTCGCGCCAACCGAAGTCCTCGCCGCCCAACACTATGCGAAGATCGAGCGATACCTTCAGGGCAGCCGAGTGCGGTTGGAGTACCTCGCGGGATCGACCCCGAAAGCAAAACGCGCCGCGGCCCTGCGCGCCCTCAAGACCGGCGACCTCGATTGGGTGATCGGTACCCATGCCCTGCTGGAACGGGACGTTGCTTTCGCGGATCTCGGCTTGGTCATCATCGACGAGCAGCACAAGTTCGGCGTCGCCCAACGCGCTGCGCTGCGAGGAAAGGGAACCGCGCCGCACGTGTTGGTGCTGACGGCGACGCCGATTCCGCGCACTTTGGCCATGACCGTGTTCGGTGACCTGGACGTCTCGACCATCGAGGGAGTCCTTCCCGATCGCCAACCGGTCGTGACGCGTTTGGTTCCCGAGGACAAAACCGAAGCCGCATGGGCATTCATGCGCAGCCGCCTCGATCGCGGCGAGCAGGCGTACATCGTCTACCCGTTGGTCGAGGAATCCGACGCGCTGCCGCTGAAGGACGCGACCAGCGAAGTCGAGCGACTTTCTCAAACCGCGCTGCTCGGTCGTCGCGTCGCCTTGCTCCACGGCCGAATGAAGCCCGCCGAGAAAGAATCGGTGATGAGACGGTTTCGATCGGGCGAAGTGCAGGCGCTCGTCTCCACCACCGTGATCGAAGTGGGCGTCGACGTCCCCAACGCGACCATCATGGCCATTCAACATGCGGAGCGCTACGGGCTTAGCCAGTTGCATCAGCTTCGCGGGCGGATCGGACGCGGATCGCAAAAGTCGTACTGCCTCCTGTTCGCGGAATCGAGGAGCGAGGCTTCGTTTGCACGTCTACGAATCCTTTGCGAAACCACGGACGGCTTCCGAGTTGCGGAGGAGGACCTGCGGCTTCGCGGTCCCGGTGAACTTTTGGGAACGCGCCAGCACGGGCTGCCGGCCTTCAAAGTCGCCGACGTGCTCAACGACTTCGATTTGCTCTCCCAGGCCCGCGACGACGCCGCGGCCATCCTCCGAGATGATCCCGGGTTGTCGAACCCACAACACGGCCCGTTGCGACGTGAGGTGCTGCGGCGATACGGCGGCGCCCTCAACCTTGTCGACGTGGCGTAGGTCCGGTGAGCGCCCATCAGGATCATAAGGCTCGTCAGCGATGTAGGCCCAGACGTCCAGGTCGTTGCGGACGGCGCTGCTGACCAGGGTGAAGAAGTCCGCGGCCCGTTCACCCGCCGCCACACTGCCGACGAACAACCAGTTTTTGCGGCCGAGCGCCACCTGCTTCATCAACTGCTCGACTTCGTTGTTATCTATGGGAACGCGAGCGTCGTCGTGCTACGTCATGATCGACGTCACGATGAGAGGTTCGCGCATCCAAGCGCCGACGGAGGACATTTTCGGGACGGACAACCAGCTGCTCAGCGGTTCGCCGACGTAAGCCGGTACCCCAGGCCGATCGGAACTGCGCCTGGGAGGACGCGCTCGGGGGGTATCAACGTCACCGCAAGTTCGACACACAACGGATCGGTCGCGGAGGGACGTGCTTGGACGGCGAGCTGTTCGGCGGAGGGTTCACCCTCGTAGGGCAGCCAGGTGCGGACATGCTGCCGGACGAGGGCGGCGACGGCCTGCGGATCGAGTCCGACAAGATGCGGTTTCAGTTCGAAGAGGAGCTGGCCGACGCGGGCGGCGAAAAGCTGATAGGGCAACGTGACTTCATAAATAGCTTTGGTTTCGTCGATGGCGGCCTGCGCCGCCGCCACGCCGTTCCAAACGATGGCGTCGGGTACATCTCGAAGGGCGGCGACGACGTTGATCCCGAGGGCGCCGATCTCGCCGATCCTCGCCGTGGGGAGGTCGATATCCGCCGGTCCGAACTGCTTGTCTCCGCGCGATCCGCCGGTGCAGGTCTCAAAGCCCTCCACCCGCCCGAAGAGTGGACCGCAGAACGCGGTCGGCCAGCGCAAATCCGCCACGCTACGGGCAATGGCACTGGCGACGGCGACGGCGCCGTTCGCCCACACTAAATCCTTTTCCCCGGCGCACGGCTCGTGGTAAACGTAGTCAAGACCGCTTGCATCCGCACGGCGATAGGGCGCTCGCAACAGCCCTTTGCCGAGAACAACGCCGAGGGCCCGAGCGTACGGTTGGCGGCGGAGGGTGTTCCACTTGGCGAACTGCCACTGGTCCATCAGGTTGACGAGGGGCGGGAGTGTGGCGATCTGCCAGGCGTACTTGGCGTTCAGGAAGTCAGGTGCGGCGCCGACGACGGCCACCGCCGGCAGACTCGTGGCGTGCTGCGCCAATCCGTCCAACGCTTCGATGTCCGCCGCCGATTGACCGTACAACTGGTCCACGGCGATGAGATGAGGCCCGGCCATTCCTGCATCAAACACGGGATCGATCACACCAGTGCGCAAACGCTCCACGGTATCCCCCCTCCTTGCGTGCAGAACGGAAAGGCGGATTCCTCGGCGAAAGTCGATGTGCGCGACCAGAAACGCGAGTGACCGCCAAGCCGACTCCAGGGCCTGGATCGGCGGGGCGTGGAGCACGGCGGTCAGCCAGGCGGAGAGCCGACGGTCCATCTCGGCGATGCCCCGTCGCAGCGCGGAGGCCTCTTCGGAGGGAATGGAAGACCCGTCGGCGGCACTGCCTGAGACCAGTCCGCTGAGCGGACTTTTCGGCGGGGCCGCCGGCGGCGCGGCGGGTCCTTCGCTGAAGTCGAGTTGCTCGAGGATGCCGTCCAACTCGGCGGGGTTCGTCTCCGGGACGGGACCGCGGCGGAGCGATTCAAGGAGCCAGGACAGCCCGGCGGGCTCGCCGCCGAACTCCGCCAGCGAACCGATGAGCGAGGCCGTCGTCAGCTTGCCCAGCAACCGCTCCACGATTTTTTCGCGGGCCGCCATCAGCGTCCGGGTCGCGGGGATCTGCGAGGCGAGGTTGAGGGGATCGAACGAGTGGAAGGAATCAAAGGCCAGTTCCAACTCGACCATGGCGTTGTCGGTGCTCGTCGGATCGGTGGTCTTCCAACGCACGGCGGGGCGCGCCGTCTTCAGCAGTTCATGCAGCGTGTCCGCAGTCACGTCCACGACATTGTGCTCAAGCGGGCCGACCAGCGTACCGTCGTCCGTACCGGCGAAGTCGGTTACCCACAAAATCCGAAAAGGATGATCGTCCAGGTCGACTTTCAGTCCCGTGGGAATGGGAAGATCGACCTCAAGATCGAGCGGATCGGGTTTTTCAACCATCTTCGAGCCTGCCATCGTACGTGTACGGCGTCGTCGCGAAGCCTACCCAGGAGACCAAGCGGTCAGCCACCGCTCGACAACGCCTGCGTCTGAACATAGTAACGGGCACACCCCGGATTCGCCAGCAATACGCGGGCGATGGCCTCGTCATCACGGTTGCCCGTGCGGTTGCTGCCGGCGTCTTGTCCGCGGACGCGGCTACCGGAGCGCTGCCCCACAGAGTGTCGGCGCGGAACAGATTCCGGACCGGGCGAGTCGTCTCGCGGTGAAGGACCCCGGCTCCAAGCGTGCCGGCGCTACCTTCGCCGGCTTGGGGCCGTTCGCAGCCAGCGATCGAGCGTCGACTTCATGATAAAATCGCTGACCACGCTCCCGCCGCCGCCGAGGGCGCGGTTTGCGATGCCGGCTGCGACGCGTGCGTCCGGACCGGCCGCCAGACCGGCCGTCCCGAACTGCGCATCCAACCCGAATCCCGCCACGCGGGCCAGGGTGCGAATCCGCGGCACAATCGCCCCGCACTGCTCCGGCCTGTAGTGAAACTTGTCCTGCAAAAACGACGCGATCCGTTCCTCTGCAATCGAGTCCATAAGAGTTCTCCTTTCTTCAATAGCATACCTCAAGTCATGCCCGCTGTCAGCTCTCGACAGGTCAGACCTCTCACTCCGTACCGGAAGGCCGACCACTCGCTGCGAATCGCCGGGTCTCCGCCGGCACGAACTGACGGAGCGTTTCCCGTACAATAATCGGTGCGGGCCACTCCTCCCTGAGTGGAGTCCTCGGCCCTCCCCGGCCGATTCCTTCGCGGCTCAGGACAGGACTCGACATGGTTCAAGCCTCCAATGCGATAGAGAGGTTTCGGCTCCGTCCGAATCTCTATCGTCTTTGTGGGGCTTGCTTTATGCGCCTTAAGTGAACCGTATTGGGGCTAACATCCCCCGGGCGCGCCGGGGGAGAAAGGCCGCTCAAGCGGCCTCGGATGACGGGATCGTCGCATCGGAACGCACGAACGTAGCGTTGCAGTGTTAACCGATCGGGTTCGCCCACAGGGCGGCGAGTATGAAGGCGAGCACCGTAGCGAACCAAACCCAGAACGGGTGATGCGCGTGCACATGAGAACGTCCGTGTTGAAAGGCGAATGCCATAGCGACACCTCGCGTCGGACCGGTGCGGCTGCGATGTGCGGCCCCCATCGGCCCGCGTCCGTCTATCAAAGCATACAACTTAGTCGGTGCGGCCGCCAAGGAAATCCGCCCGAAAATCCGCCGCGGGTCTGAAAACTGGCGAATCCCCAGGCTGGAACTATCATCCGCTGCATGGAGGATTCGCCGCTTTCAGCGATGCTGAACCTTGCGACGGAGCTGGCCGTCGAGGCCGGCTCGATCTCCCTCGCCCGGTTCGGCAAGGTCATCGCCCGACGCAAGCCGGACGACAGCGTGGTCACCGACACGGACGACGCGATCCAAGCCCGCATTGTCCATCGGCTGTCGGAGGCGTACCCGGATCACGCGATCCTGGCCGAAGAGACGCCGCGACGCGGATGCGACCATGGCGACCCGACGAACGCACGCTACGTGTGGGTGGTCGATCCGCTGGACGGAACGCGGAACTATGCCTCGGGTCTGTCGTGCTTTGCAACGTCGATCGCGGTGCTCGAAAACGGTCGCCCGGTGATCGGCGTCGTCTATGAGCCCAACCTGCGGCACCTCTACACCGCTTGGCGCGGCGGAGGAGCTTCGCTGAACGGGCGGGCGATTCGCGTCGAGGAGCCGCCGACGAGTCACGACCACTTGATCGGCGTCCCCTCGAGCAAGGATGAACTCACCGTGTCGGTGCTGCGCAGTTGGGTTGCGACGAAGGGGATGGTCCTGCGGAACCTGGGTGCCACGACGTTGCACCTGGCGATGGTGGCTTCGGGCGCGCTCTCCGCGGCCTACGGGAAGCAATCGAAGATTTGGGATGTCGCCGCCGGGGCGTTGTTGGTGAGCGAAGCCGGAGGGCGCCTCACCGACCCGTTCGGCGCCGAGTTGCTGCCCTTCGCCTTGGAGGCCGATCCCGACCGCGACATCCCGTTTCTGGCCGCAGCGCCGACGATGCACAGCCGGTTGCTTCAGTCCCTCGCCGGACCGCTCAGTTCACCGGATGCGTAACAACTTACGCGCCGCCGTAACAGAGCGCCGCTGGTTGATCCGAACTCGCCCGACCGACGGGCCGATCCGAGCGTGGAGCGGAAGCGACACGACCGTGGCACTCCACGGGGCGATTGCCGATTGATCCGAGCCGCGACCGTCAGGGAGCGGATACCCCGCATCCCCATTCAGTCCGCCGCCGCCGACATCCGCAGATTCAATTCCAGCAGTCCCGAGAGTACTTCCTGCTCCACCGCCCCATCGACCACGCCGAGGATGGGGTTGACCTTGCCCTTGGCGTCGCGTTTGGGTTGCAACCCTTCGGCCCATTCCTCCGGCCAACCGTAGCCCGCGAGCACCGCGCGGTCCAATTCCAGGTGCCCCAGTTCCAGCCACGTCGGACGTTCGTTGTAGAGGTTGGTGAGCGTGCGCTTCTTGAGCTGCGTTTCCGTCAGCATCGGACCCCCGCCCGCGAAGGTCGGGTTCAACCATTGGTCCCGCAGTTCGCAAAGCTTCCTGGCCGCTTGCGCGATGCGATCGCGAACCCCCCTTTGTCCCCTCTTGCCAAGGGGCGACGGTGGCAGATGCCCTCCCCCCTTACCAAGGGGGGATTGAGGGGGGTCCTTTGCAACCCCCCCCGACAACGGCGGAAACGGAAACGTCTCAAAGCACGTCGTCGGCGTGTAGCGGCAACCCGACTCGGCCTCCCGGAGCTGCGTCCCCATCCGACGGGACCACCGCTCGTGAATCGCCGAATGCAACACCCCGAAGAAATAGTCGTCATCCCGGGCGAAAACATACGTCGCCGAGTCCGCGAGTGTTCCCGACTCCAGCCAAACAAAGACTCTGTGTTTGGATACGCGTGGCGTGCAGATTACTCTCGCGATCGCTCTGATCGCTTCTCGCATTTCCGGGCGCGGACGAATATGGAGCCACCAACGCTCTCGCGCGCCGCGATCACGATTCTTTTCCCGCAAAGGTTTCACTTTCTCGAGTACGTATCGGAAGGGCGCTTCGTACAATGCCGCCTGTTCCAACGTCATTGCCGCGCCAAAATCGACGATCCACATTCCTTCCAACCGTCCGGTCAAGTGCGACCCGTTGACCCAAGGTCGTACGACTTCCCGATTGGAGCGCCGATGCACGTTCGGAGATTGCAGCATTCCCTGCGCCGTCCCGGCATCGATTTCAAAAGGCCCGTCCTTGATTGTTCCTTGAAAGGCGATACCCAGGTTCTCTTGAATCTTCTTTGCGTCTGTAGTGTCTGCCTCGGTCGTCAGGTCCGGGTTGATCTCTGCGACAGCACGTGCGTCGAGTGTTCGCTCGGCCTCCGCACCGTCGTCAAATCCGATCATGGACACATGGACATTGGCCCCGTCGAGGATCCAGTCACGGTCGGAGACGGCGAAGAAGATGTCGCCGGATTGTTTGATACGTTTGAGAACTTCGCGGTTGGCCCCGCCGCGAATGCCTTGGGTGGCCAGCAGGCCGACCCGCTTCGCTCGCCCGGATACGATCATCGCGCGAGCCTTCTCGAACCAGTAGCAGCACAGGTCACCTTCGCGCGGAACGCGATCGTCCCAGACCCTAAACAGCTTGTCGACGTAATCATCACCGAGGTGCGTTCGAAGGAGCTTTCCGCCCAGAAACGGCGGATTCCCGATGATGACATCGGCCTCCGGCCACGAAGGCTCCTTCTGAGATTTCAAATCTGAGATATCCAGAATCGCATCCATCTGCTTGATGCTCTCGATGGGTTCGAGGATCGGGTCGCGCGGCGGTGAGAAGCCGTTCTGACGCATCCATTGTAGGTAGCCGATCCAGATGACCACCTGGGCCAGTTGATGGGCGTAGGACAGGCTTTCGAGGCCGTGAAGCTGCGTCGGCCGAACGTGCGGCACAAGACCCAGCCGGCGATCGGCCGCGAAGGCGATGACCTGCTTTTCCAAATCGAGCAGCAGTTGGATCGCCACGTACAGAAAATTGCCCGACCCGCAGGCTGGATCGAGAATCTGAACGTGGCCCAATCGCTCGACGAAGCCCTGGATCAGCGTGTCGTGTTTTTTCTTCGCGCCCGACTCCTTCTTCGACAGCCCTCTTGCGCCTTTGCCCTTCCGCGATTCTTGCTGAACCCCCGCCCATAGCTCGTCACACTTCTCCCGCACACTCGCCCATTCGCGGCGAAGGGGTTTCATCAACACCGGCTCGACGAGGGTGAGGATGTCCACCTTGCTGGTGTATTGAGCACCGATCTGGGCACGTTTGTCGGGGTCCAGGGTTCGTTCGAAGAGGGTGCCGAAGACCGACGGTTCCACGCCCGACCAGTCGAACCCCGCGACGGTGATGAGTTGTTCGATTTCATGGGTTCGCAGATCGACCACGTCGGCGTCGGCGAAGAGTCCGCCGTTGAAGTGGGCGATGGTGTCGGCCCCGAAGTCGCCGCCTTTCATCATCGCCGCGAAGAGATCGCGGAGGAGCTTGCTGAGCCGCTTCGGATCGGACTGGCACTTGGTGAGAAGCCCGCTGAACAGGTCCTTCGGCAGAAGCCCAACGTCCTCGGCAAAAAAGCAGAACATGAGCTTCATCAGGAAATGAGCGGCCTTTCCCGCGGGGACTCCGCGTTGCCGTAGCCCGTCGGCGAGTTGTCCGAATTGTCCGGCGGCGGCCTCGGTGACCCCGACGGCCGTCTGATCCGGGCGCAACGAATTCGGGTCCGTGAAGAGCTTGTCGAGGACTTCCAGGTTCGCCGGTTCGCTCAAACCCTGAAGGTCAAAGGCGTAGACCTTCGTGACCGTGCCGGTGAAGTTGGTGTGGATTTCGATGCGATCGAGGTCACAGACGACGAGCAGCGGCGGGTTTTCGAGGGCCTCACGATAGAGGTTCAGTTGTTGATAGGCCGCGCCGAGGTTCTTGTGTTTGCCCTTGTACTCCCACCCGAAGTGCCCGCGCATCCAGACGTCGGCCCAGCCGTCGCCGCCGGTCGTCTTTCGCACGCCGCGTTCGAACGTGTACCACGCCCCGTCGGGGTCGGCGTCGGCGGGTTTTGGTTGTGCCAGCAAATCGCACAGGTCGAGGAAATGCTGTTGGTAGGCGGAGCGCTCGCTCAGGTCGGCCTTGCTCCATTTGGACACGAATTGCTGCGGCGTCACGCGGGGAATGGTAGTCGCCGGCTTCGCCGCGTCCAATCAGTTTTCCGACCCACGCCCGGCTGCTGCGTTCCAATCGCCCCGCTTCCCCGGCGCGCTGCGCATCGTCCGTCACGCGTGCCCCGTTCGTAATGGGTCATTCGCAATTGCGGTCCGGCGCGCGCCCGCCGACCCCCGCCCACCGATCGCCCTGCAAGTTCTATTCATGGAGCCGGTGCGATCTCTACGCCCGATCCGCGCCGGGGAGCAATCCACGATCGTTGGGGCCACGGTCCCCGCCCTTAGTTTTGTAATTCGTAACTCGTAACTCGTAATTGGCGGGTGGCGATCGCCCCGCGATCGTCGACCCGCCGATCACCCTGCGCGTTGTATTCATGGAGCCGGTGCGGTCTCTGCGCCCAGCCCGCGCGCGCAGCGTGCGCGATTTGTTCCACGTGAAACAACGCGGCGATGCCCTCGGCCTGTCCCGGCTTTTGGTCTATGGGAGCCTGATTCGGATGGTTTGACGAAGGCTTTTTGAACGGGGTTCGGTGGGCGTTCGATGAACGTCCGAGGACGCCTCGAAGAAAACTTGGCTCATGGGGCGTTCGAGGTGAAGGTACGGGCAGGTTGTAGCCGATCGTTCTATGACCGGGCATGGAAGCCTGGGATTACGGAACGGAGGCTGCAAAGACGATGGATTTTCCACTCGGCGATCTTTTGGATCCTGAACGATGTCACGATTTTCTCCT
>JAZDHF010000070.1:0-6384 GCA_043806315.1 Planctomycetota bacterium
GGGAGAAAATCGAAGCTAATCCGTTCCGCAGTCTGTTCCACGATTCACGACCTCCTTGCTCGAGTTAACTGTCGTTACAACAGTAACTTAACTCGCAAGGAGGTCGTAAAACAGGGGCGCTTCTGAATAATTCGGGCTAACGGAACGCAACGGGCGTCTCGACGCTGCGATCGCCGGCGACGGGTCATCCCAGGCGCTGGTCGCTTTCGGGTCGGCGTCAAGTTCGGGGGTAAACATCCTCCAAACAGCCGCCCGGCCTGAAAGGCCGGTCCAAAACAGCCGTGGGCATAGCGAAGCGACGCCCGCGGTTCAACACAGGGCAAGAATAAGCACTGGAGGCTTAGGCAGCGTAAATAAATAAAGGTCTCAAGTCGACCATGATGATCGTGGTTGATATGCCCGGAGATCATACGCGTGCCGCTCTATTTCTGTAACCTTTATTCATTTACGCCGCCTAAATAGGTGACTGTCCCTCATTCCCTCATTTATTTTATTTGCGCTGACCGAGGGGAAGAATAGTCGTCGCTGAGACGGACGCATAATTGACGCTTGACAAGCAGGTCTCCATCAGCATCATGACGGCGGTGACGCTCAAGGGTCTGCGCCCGATCATCGGCAGAATCAGGCGCGGAGCTTGGCAACGGGCGGGGGACCGCGTAGATTGCTGTGAACGGTTACGCTTGTGCTACGGCTGGCGCGTTGTCGGCCGTTCACTCCGGGGCACGAGCCTTTTTGAGGAGGTCAAACGTGAAGAATTCCCTGGTATCTTTGGTCAAGGTGGGAGTGTATGTAGCCGTGTTGGCTGCGATTGCATTCGGGACCGACGCCCTCGCTAAGAAGCCAGGCGGAGGAGGAGGCGGTTGCCCGCGGGACATTCAATGTCCGGACATTTGGAATCCAGTGATCTGCAGCGATGGCGTCGTCTATAGCAACGGCTGCTACGCGTATCAGCAGTGCGCCACGGGATGCGTTCCGTACGGCGATGGCGGGCCGATTCAGGCCGCCGCAAAGGCCAAGTGCCCACGGGACATTCAATGCCCCGATGTTTGGAATCCCGTGATCTGCAATAACGGCGTAGTCTATAGCAACGGCTGCTACGCGTATCAGCAGTGCGCCACGGGATGCGTTCCGTACGGCGATGGCGGGCCGATCGAGGCGGTTACTAGGAATTAGTTCTAACAGCGCAGGGAGCACAAGCGACCGGACAGGACCGCGGCAAGCATGTCGCGGTCCTGATCGCTGCCATGCTTGCACTCGGGGTTCGGATGTGTCGTGTTCCCGGCGTGCCGGCGGGGATCAGAACGCCGAACGGAAGTGTGGGGTCGATAGTTGGACCGGTCGCTGCCGTAAGATGGGTCCTCATACCCACCTGCCCTTAGGGTCAACGGCGGGATCGAACCGAAAGAGTCCGACAATTGGAACCCGGCGCCGCACGGTTACTCGCGCGGGGGACAAGCCCCGACGCTACTGCTTGATTTCCAAGACGGAGTTCAATTCCCCGTATTCGTTGGTTTCGATCGCCGGGTTGAACAGGTCGTGCGACCATCGGCCATCGACAACGAGGCGGTAGCGGTACCGGCCGCGCGGCAGCTTCAAACGAGCCTCGAAGTCGCCGTCGGGCAAGCGGCGCATCGGCGTGGTGTGCGGCATCCAGTCATTGAAATCGCCGGCAATTTGAATTTCCGTCGCTTCGGGCCGGTGGCTGCGGAAGATCACCACCTCGCCCTCCTGTCGAACGCCGTAGATGGCCTCGATCTTCCGGTCGATTTCCTCATACGACGCGACCCGTTGTGGTTCGGAAGCTCGTGTCGGGCTTAGGGGCTCGCCCGCGGTCGGGAGAGGCTCGAACGTCGGACGTTGGACCGGTTGTTTGGTCGGCTGCTGCGGCGGTTGCACGGGCTTCGCAACCGGCTGACGCGGCGTCGGTGCGCGGGCCGGGGCCATTGGCTTTGCGGCGACAGCCGGGGCGACCCGGGCACTCACGCTCTCGAGCCGAATCTCCGGGACGGCCGGCACATCGAGCGGCGGAATGATCGTCGCAGGCCGCGTCGCCGCCGTCCGACGGCTGTCGATCAGCGTGGTCGTGGTAGCGAGCAGCCGCTCCGCATCCTTCGCCAGCCGCTCCATGTGTTGCAACATCTCCGGCGTCGGCACCCGCGGCGGTTCGGCGGCGAGCAACTCCCGGGCCAGCTTCTCGAAGTCCCTCGCCCCCATGCTCGTCGGGGCGAACTCGGTGATCGGCTGCCCGAAGCTCGCTCCCTCCTTGAGCTTGGTGTTGAAGTTGACGATCGTCTCGTAGACCAGCCCCTTGTACCGGTTGCGCAGCTCGGCCAGGATCTCGCGGGCCAGCTTGGTCCGCACGTCGTATTGGTTGGGGAGAATGCGCATCACCGGTTTGACGCCGTTCCGCTCGCTGATCTGCTCAATGGTGGCGAGCTGTCGGGTCAGGCCGTGCAACGAAAAGTAGCCCGTGTCCACGGGGATGATGACCTCCTGTGCCGCCCGCAGACCGTTTCTCATCAGCATCCCCAGGTGCGGCGGGCAATCGACTACGCAATAGTCATAGCGGCTCGTCTCAGCCTGGAGCAGGTCGTGGAGCAACGTCTCGGCATCCTCCCGATCCCCCAGTCGCGGTTCCAAGGCCGCCAGACCCACCTTCGATGGTGCCAGGTCCAGGTTCGGGGCGATCTGCCAGGTGATCCGGGGAAGTTCGATCGGATGTCCTTCCATTCGTCCGACGAGGCAATCGAGGATGGACAGGTCGATCTGTTCGTCCGGGACGGCCATCCCCAGCGCGCAATGAGCCTGGGGATCCAAATCGACCAGAAGAACTCGCCGGGCCTCTCGAGCGATGGAGGCCGCTAAATTGATCGCGACCGTGGTCTTGCCACAGCCGCCCTTCTGATTGGCGATGGTAATGGTGCGCACAAGCACTCCTCAGCCGCGCTCGCTGTGAAACGAGCCAGCAGTAAATGCCGAACGACCAAGGGCGAGGAACTCCCAGCGGACGGGCTCCGACCCGGTCACGAGCCCCGTTTCGATCTTCGCTCTTTGGACTTCGACATTTCGTTGGAGGCGTGCCGACCTAGCCGCTTCGCGGGGCCGCCTCCTGCCGCCCGACGATCGGTCCACAAGGAAAACCGCCCCGAAGAGGGCTGCCCGGCGTCCGCGGCCCGATCCATCCATGATCAGACGACTGCGGACCGACCCGTCAGCAGGGGACGATCCTCCGCCTCGACGTATCGGATATCAGCACTGAGAAACTTGAGAGCGGCTCGGTCGAATTCCGCGATCACAGTATTGCCGTTTCGCACGACCGCCTGAATCAGCATTGCCGTCGGCGGTTGCCGATGGCGAGCCGTCTACTGCTCCGTCAATAGACAAATGAGGCGTGGCATGGCCAAGCGCAGCGCCGCCATGCCGGCGCCCGGCTGGGCCGGGCTTGGGCAGGCCACCCCGTACCCATCATTTCATCCCTGACGGAGCACTACGGCGCGTCGACCGAGGTATGGTCGTGGACGATGACCCATTTCCCCGCGTCTTTCCGCAGCACGAGGCTGAACGCGCCCCCGATGGGCTCGGTTCGCTCCAGACGCCAGCGTCCCAGCACCAGGGCAACGCCCGGGCCGACTTCGCTAACCTCCAAATCGTTGAACGTCAGGCACCCCATCGCCTCACGGGTGAGGTAACGCTGACGATAGCGCTCGAGCGTGGCTTGCCAACCCCGAGTCACGTGCCCACCGGAGCTGAAGGTCAAATTGGGCGAGTGCCAATAGGGAACCATGAAGGCGTCGATGTCGCCGCCGTTCCAGGCCTGGGCCTGCCGTTCGAGCAATCGAGGAATCTCCTCGCGGGTCATATGCTTGCCGCCGGTCAATGCGCAACCCGTCCCGAGAATCAGGGCGCTCATCCACGACGCGCCGAAACAAATCCGTCGGTTCTTGCCCATCGCTGCCCAAAACATTCGGCTGACGCCGGAGTGTAGGGCATCGCGAACCTCACCTGAAGCAGGGCAAAACCTCGTTGTCCGCCTCAACCGGCTGGGCGCATCCCCGTAAGGCTGGCGGGGGTAATCGTTTCGTGTCATTCTGAGCGCATAACCTGTCATGCTGAGCGCAGCGAAGCATCTCCGGTCGGCGACGAGACCCTTCGCTGCGCTCAGAATGACATCCCGTGGGCATTTTCGCCACCCCAAACAGGATGCATCCCAACCGGCTCGGTACCTGTACAGCGATTCCGCGAGGGCATGTCCGGCTGATACGTAAGCCCTTGTCATAACGTGGACTTACGGCGGGGCGGCGGATGGCGAGCAAATCCGCATTCGCCGGGGGCTTGACAACGCCGCGTAATCTGACATAATATAGGTATGTCAGACAAGAGCCCGGTCATTCCCCGGACCACGATGTCCGCGGCGGAACGCAAGGCCCGGTCGCAGTTGGCCCAACTGGTCGCCCAGCGTGGCATCCTCCGGGGGAGCTTGCTGCTCCGCCGGCGGGTGTGCGGCAAGGCAGGATGCCGATGCACCCGGGGCAAGCTGCACGAGAGCTTGTATCTAGTGATCACCGAACGAGGACGAACCCGCCAACTGTACGTGCCCAAGGATTGGGAGCTGCGCGTGCGTCGCTGGGTGGAGGACTACCACCAGGCACGCCAACTCCTGGAAGAGGTCTCGCGCCTCCACTGGAACAAGGTACGCGAGCGGCAGGACTGACTATTCTTCGTCGCATCCTGACTTATGCTCGGAAGGCACTGGGGTGGGAGGAGCGCCGTGAGCCGATTTGCCAGCCTAGTGCCACGCATTCTCGTCCGCCACAATCGATGCCACTCCCCGACTTCTCTCACGTGCCGGACCGACCGGTGTGCCTTGGCAGCCAAGGCCGAAACAGCGGATGGACGGTACTTACGCCAAAGCTGGGAAGGAGTCTTTGGGCTGTGATCTCGCGGTTGACCAGAAAGATGGCCAGGGACACGCCTTGAATCAGCCACCGACTGACATTGAGACCTACAGCAATGCCGGTTGCATCACCACCGTAGATCAAGGGGCCGATGGAGAGATTCAATGGATCAACCACGAGGAATAGCACGCTGAGCCAAAAGCCCAAGCCGGCAACAAAGCGGCTGCGCGAGGCTGCAAGACAGTGACGAATAGCATAGAGACAATAGCCAAGTGCGATCGTGACGATGTTGCCCGTCCCAGAAATGAGAGTCCACTTGAACCCCGTCCGCTCTTCGACCGGGGTCTTAAAGGTAACCTCCAGCCCAAAGAGCCTAACATGAAAGGCTTCGTACTCATCAAGAGCCATAGCGGTCAGGGCATGAGCGCCTTCGTGGATTACCGCATATATCAAGAACGCCAAAAGAAATGTAGTCAGATTTCGCATCGCATTCGTCTCCGGTGGTCACTCAGTTCAGGGAATGCAGGGACGTTTCCCATGGTCTTGATGATAGGTGGGATCGCTACCCGGATCTTCCGTCCGGCGCGCCAACCGACTCGTCCTTGATGCAGCGCCTCAGGACACCGAGGTTGTCGCCGTTGCACGGCGGACTTTCAGCCATATTATTCAGACCATCCTCAAGCCGTATGATAGCTAGTCCCAGCGCGTCGTCAAGTGTCGCAAGCCCGTGCGGGCGGTTCGCAGCCTGGAGACGAAAACCCTTCACTGGCAACTGCCTCCCCACGTCGAAGAACAACAAGCGGAGCGGGTATGGGTGACCACCCTGCCGAAAACTCGGGCGGGAAGCGCCGCAGTCATCCACATGGACCACAGCCGCTGGACCATTGAGAATCAGGGGTTCAACGAACTGGTCAACCAGTGATACGTGGACCCTGTCTACAAACATGAACCTCGGGCCATCCCTTCGAAGCTCAGGGCAAGGCTCAACTTCTGGCTGTTGGCCATGGCCTGTCTCAATGTGTTCCTCGCCTTCTACCGCCGTAACCTGAAACCTGCGGTACGCCGGGTGGCCAACATGCTGAACGTCACCCGGCGGATCGCCGCGGAGCTACATAGCGACATCGCGGCGAACCCCCCCCGCGCTCCGCCGTGAGCGTGGGCTGCGGTCCCGGCCTGCCGGGACCGCACCGCTACGCCTCTCCGCAAACCGGATCGCCCCCGGTCACAGAGGATCCCCGCCTCCTGTCGCGAAAAACACCCCCCGCGAATCTGCCCCACACCCGGAACGCTCGCAAACTCCGCCACTTTCAGCACTTCCGTGCCCACCTGCGGAATCGCCGGGTATCGGGCAGCGATTCCGCAAGTAGGTTTTTTTCTCGTCCATAAACCCATGTCGTGACAGGCAGTTACGTTCTCGGTGGCAGGGTGGAGCAGATTCGCATTCGTTTTGGGGCTTGACAAGGGCGTGGTATCTGATATAATATATGTA
>JAZDHF010000071.1:0-28285 GCA_043806315.1 Planctomycetota bacterium
CGACAAAAGGAAATGAAAAAGTAGCCGGATTCAATCCTCATCCGGTCTCATGATGGTGACAACGGGCTCGCCGTCATCGCCTGGTCCGAAGTGTGCTTTCAGCGTCACCTCTTCCGTCTTGCCCGGCGCCTGCAGGAACAGCGCCTGGTACAGGATCTGGTCCCCCTTCGCGTGTTTGCTCGCCTTGATCGCGACGAACAGCATGTACAGCAAATCATGCCCGCGGCCGCGTTCGGATTGGCCGAACGACTCGGTGCCCGGTGGCGGCACGACGTATCCCTGCCAGACCGCAGCCGTGCAAGCAACCGGGACCTTGAAGCCCGTCTCCTTGGCCCATGCCGTCAGGTCCACGAGGACTCCGTCCTCAATCGCTTGTGCCCGTGTGTAGCTGAAGATCACGGGTGCATCCTCAAATGGATTCTTCTCGTTCATTTTCAAACCTCCAAGTTTGTGCCTGCCGATGGCACGCCTCGAAAAAAGGCGTGCCATCGCTGCTACTCTTACGTTCACTGCGCGGACCCTGCCCGACGCAGCCGTCCAAACCGTGTCATGTCCTTGATGAAACCCAAGCCTCGGGAAGAGGCCCGCCGATCAGACATGTGCGCCGTTGGTCTTGGCGCGAAGCCGGCTGGTTGCGATGTACCCGTGCTCGGCCGTCTCGGGCGTGCGGAAGAGCCGCACATACGCACAGCTCATGCCGCGATCCGCCGGTTTCACCGAATGGGCCTCGCCGACAATGCGGTCCTGTTCCACGACCCAGTGCGAAAACTTCGGATCGGAGACGAGCGGATCGCGACCGCCCACGGCGATGGCGGGCACGTTCATCGCAGTCGCCAAGCCGGTCAGAAACTCAGCCATGTTCTCGGCCTGCCCCTCGCGCGAAATTGGGTCGGACTCGCACGCGGGAATCGGTTTCCCAATCACTTCCACCTGCTCAGGATCCAACTCAAGCACGACGCGGCCATTTTCTTCCGAATACCACTCGAGGTACGGCGTGCTTGAGTAATCTCGAGGCGGCAGTCCAGCCGTGATATCGCCGACCTTCCCAGTCTGCTTCAGTGCAAAGTCTTCCATGTAACTCGCCGCTTCCGGGTCATCCGCGTTGCCGTCTCCGCGGAAACGAATCTTCGCGCCGCGTATGTCGCGATGGAAGTTGCCGTCCAGTTCAAAGGTCACTTTTCGGTCCAACCCGGCGAACGTCATCCAACCCGTGACCTTGTCGGGTGTGCTGTTATCCAGTTCACCTTCCAATAGATGTTTGTTTGGTCTCCATGCCATGTTTGCACCTCCGTTTTCTTGCCATGTGATGGCACGCTCATCGTTGGCGTGCCATCAATCCTCGATCCCTTGAATCGTCTTTTCAATGTACGCGCGGTTGACCGGAACTTCTTCGAAAGACCGCGAGCTCTTGGGCTCGCCGGCACCTTCGTTGTCGTAGTCCACGATCATCGCTTCCACGCCCTCGTCCTCGGCGAGGACATCCTGAACGATCCCGCCGCTGACGTAGATCACGATGCGAATTGGTTTGTGTCTTTTCTTCATGGTTTCACCTTTCCTTTTTATCCTTGTTCGTCTGCCTGGCGTTTTGTGTAGCGGGCAGCGCTCTGCCCCAGCCGTCGTAATCTGAGCCGTCGGCGCGGAAAAAGAAATCCACACCGTTAATGCGCAGGACGTGCAAGCCGTCTGGGTTGGAATCGGGGAATAGTTCCACCGTCAGCCCGACATGATGCCGCAGGTCTTCTGCGAACCGTTCCAGATCATCCATCTTCATTGCGAACCTCCTCGCGGCTGCCAAAATGTCCAGCCGTTGGTGACGCCGCCGCCGCGACCCATGTTTTTCGCATTCCGATAAGCCTCGGTGGCCTCGATTGCGGCGCGGGTCGGGGTGAGACAGACCGCACCTTTCGCGGCACCTGACGTGATCACCAGGCTGCGGTTGCTCTTAACGCTTGTGTTCTCCACCACTGTGGCGGTGAACAACTCGCTGCCGATCTGTCCGACTAGCTCAGTTCCCAGCGACCACCAGTCGTGTTTGTCCCGTTCCGCGCCGAGGCAGGCAGTAGACGTCTTAGATTCTCTGGTCCTCTCACGCTCGTAGGCACCCCGGGACGAACTTCCCGCCGCCGGCCCGGCAGAGACTGGCAGAGTCGGCGCGGTGCTCGCCGCGGTCGCTGTGGAAGGCGGAATGCCGCGGTCCTTTCGAACGCGTTGCGGTCGTTGGGTACCGCCGAGTGGACCACTCGTGGTTGGCGGTGCACTCTCATGCGGCTCAGGGACCGCAGGCGAAGGGAGGTCGTCGACTGTTTCTCCGCCGGTAGCTGCTTGCGCCACCTGCGGAGTGCGTTTAGGTGCAGCAGCGGAAGGGGCCAGGCGTCAGGTCGCACCAATTGCCTAAGTCGCCATTAAGGTGACGGTCACACCGCGTCAGCCCCGACCGCAACAGGCCTCGACGCACACACTCTTACGCCGTTATGCAACGATCGTCCAGCACCCCACGTCTCCTCTTCTCGCTGTCGCGTTGTCGCCTGCATCAAGCGCGCCGACCCATCGTGTAGTGGGCATCTTGTGGAGGCGGACCACCAAGCCAGATAGCATCCGATTTGCGCGTGCTGAACTGGCTCATGTATTGGTGGGCGAGGGCCAGCGAAACGTTGTACTTGCGGGTCTCTTCGATCAAGTCCTCGATCGAGTCGGTAATGAAACGGTGGGCCTCATCGCAGTAGATGTGAAACCGCTTTTGCGCCGCGGGCGGTATATCGCTGCGGCTGATCGCCGCCAAACGAAGCAGAGACAGCATGAAGCATCCCAGCACTTCACGCGTCTCCGAACCGATAGTGGCCAGGTTGACCACGAGGATCTTGCCGGTGTCCATTACGTCCCGAAGGTCGATGCGGTTTTCCGGTTGGGAGAGCATGTAGGAAACATTGCCCGAGGCGAGGAGGCGGCTGAGTTTGTGCTGGGGGGGTGACAAGTCGGCGTTTCCGTATCTGAGGAAGTCCTCCTGCCAGAACGATCTTGTGAGACGGTTTTCCAGCAGGGGGGCGATTCTGCTGCGAAGGCGTTCACTCTCGTCCGATTTTTTCCGCAGCAGGTCGGCAACATCCTGGAGGGTTCCGTCTGGAAGATGGAGAACTGCAAGGATCGCATGCCGGAGCAGATGTTCAAGCCGATGTCCCCATCCGGTCACGAATGCCCGGAAGGCACCGACCAGGTCGTCCGCCACGCGTCCCGGGTCCTGACCTGACACACTCCTGAGGGGGTTCCACAGAGGTACCCAGTCCTTGCCGCCGGGATCAATGTAAATCACCCGAGGGGTGTGTTCGACCGGGATCCTTGAAAGAAGATCATCGACCAGATGTCCATGCGGATCGAAGAGGGCGAGGCCCTCGCCTCGCCGGATGTCATCAAGCATCATGTGCAGCATGACCGTGGATTTGCCCTGCCCCGTTGTTCCGATCAGGTGCGTATGTTCCATGCGGGTGTCCTTGGGGATGCATACCAGCATCTCGCAGCCGGCGTCATCACAAATCCCGACCGGAGTCCCCTCGTCGAGCGCCGCCTCGGGTCGAAGCGTTTCAAGCACGGTAATCGGCGCCTTTCGCCGCTGGAGGAGGTGGGCGGGGGGAACGTGCAAAAGACTGGTCAGCTCCCACGAGTTGAGCAGAAAACCCGCATGGTACGAATGTCCCTCGAGGAACATGCTAGCAACTTGACCACGTGACAACCGGCCCTGGTAATCGACCTTGTTCAGTGCAGACAGCGGCCGCCCACGCCTTCTCGAGCAGCTCCTTTTCGAATTCATGCAGCATCGACTTGGGCGTCCCTACGATGTACCGCCCATCTCGTTCATGGAGGAACGCAATGTTCTCGTCGCTGACCATGCCTCGATCCAGCACCCAGATTCGATCAACCCGGCCGTGACGCTTCGCAGAATCTCGCCAGGGTCGACACCGTGGCCATCAACGGCCAGGGGATGGCGCTGCTCGCTGCAGCCCAGCGGATCGCGGAGCAGGAGGCACGCCTTGCCGAACTGCAGAAGGCCCCGGCGGAAGGCGAAGTGACAGATCATGGCATCGACGTGGCCGCTCTCTCCACTCCCTCCGGCATGGTGCCGGTGTATGCCAAGCCGGCGACATAGAGGCGCCGTCGCCAAGCGGGCGCCAAGAACGGACATGCCGGCGCTCGACGGGCGCGGCCGGAACGAATCGACCGCAGGGCCGAACATCGCCTCCCACGCTGTCCCGACTGCGGCGGGCGACTGCAGCGTTGCACCCGAAGTCGGACCCGGATCATCGAAGACATCCCCGAAGAGATCACTCCGGTGGTCACCGAGCACACCATCCATCGGGACTACTGATGCAACGCAGCGTCGGACCATCCCGCCGCGAGGCTCGCAGCGATTGTTCGATTCCACAGGACCGAGGTTCATGGTTTTCAGAGTTGTCCATCCCGAGAATTCCGTCCGCCTTGTCAACAAAGAACTTACAGATTGACGGTATCGACGCGCCAGCTACCGTTTCCAGGTTGCGGTTGACCTTTTCGGAGGCTGTGAAATGGGCGTGATTCGCATCCTGTTGCTGTTCCTGCGCGGCGTTCTTCGCAACCGAACGGAACTCGCCGCCGAGAACCTTGCGCTTCGACAGCAGCTCGCCATTCTCCAGCAGAAGTCGAAAACGCCGCGGCTCCGGCGGGGTGACCGGATCTTTTGCGCGCTGCTGTCTCGGATCTGGGTGGATTGGCGTGCGGCTTTGCTGATCGCGCAGGCCGACACCGTGGTCCGCTGGCATCGCGAGGGCTTCAGGCTCTTCTGGCGATGGAAGTCGCGAACGGGCAAAGTCGGGCGACCGAAGATCAAAGCTGAGATTCGCAACCTGATCCGCCGCATGTCGCGCGAGAATCCGCTGTGGGGCACGCCACGAATCCAATCCGAGCTCGCGCTGCTGGGCCATGTTGTCGCCGAGTCCACCATCGACCAGTACAGAGTTCACCCACGCAAGCCGCCCTCGCAGACGTGGCGGACGTTTCTCGACAACCACGTCAAGGACATCGTCGCGATCGACTTCTTCACCGTTCCCACAGCGACGTTCCGCCTCCTGTTCGCTTTCGTCATGCTCCGTCACGACCGGCGGCATGTGGTGCACTTCAACGTCACCGCCCACCCGACGGCGGAGTGGACGGCTCAGCAAGTCATCGAAGCGTTTCCCGATGAAACTGCGCCCCGGTTCCTGATTCGTGATCGCGACTCGATCTACGGTGAGTTCTTCCGACGTCGAATCAAGCACATGCACATCGAAGAAGTTGTGTGTGCGCCTTGGTCTCCCTGGCAGAATCCGTACTGCGAACGCCTCGTCGGTTCCATCCGCCGCGAGTGTCTCGACCATGTCATTGTCCTCAACGAGCGACACCTGCAGCGCATTCTGCGATCGTACTTCGACTACTATCTGCACTCGCGAACGCATCTCTCGTTAGAACGAAACTCGCCGATCGAGCGAGAGGTCGAATCCCCCTGCCGCGGCCGAGTTGTTGCAATTCCGCAGGTCGGCGGACTGCATCATCGGTATCGCCGTGCGGCCTAAACTCGGACTCGCCGTTCGCAGCTCGCTAGCGCTCGACGCATCTGGTCTGCGCACACGCTAAAAAACAGTGCCGGGACCGCTCAGGAACCGTCCTTCGCCTTGGTCCCCCCGCAAGGCCGTTGCTGCGAAACACTGTCACTCCGCGCTTCAAATAGGCTGGATGGCATTTTCGGGAGGGACAGGAATCAGCGCTGGTCAATGGGCGGCACGCCTTGTCCTGAGTCTCGAAGGAATCGAAGCGGCGGGTCGGCAGGCGACGCCTTGGGGCCTGTACGCTGCGCCGATCAGACCCGGTACCCCTGCGGATGATCCCGGTGCCACTTCCACGCCGTTTCCAGCGTCCGACGGATATCCGTGTAACGAGCCTTCCAGCCGAGCTCGGTCGCCACCTTGGAAGCGTTCGCATACAGCTCCGGCGGGTCGCCTTCGCGACGGGGTGAAACCTCCGCGGGGATCGAGCGGCCCGTGACGTCCCGCGCCGCGGCGATCAACTCCTTCACCGTCACGCCTACGCCGGTGCCGACGTTGCACGCCCGGAACCGCCCCTCCACCTGCGTCTCGACGGCCCGCAGATGCACCTCGGATAAGTCCTCCACGTGAACATAGTCGCGTACGCATGATCCGTCGCGCGTAGGGTAGTCGTCGCCGAAGACCTGGATCGAAGCGCTCTGCCCGAGGGCGACTTGCAGCACGCGGGGAATCAAATGCGACTCAGGCCGATGGTCCTCGCCCACCGTTCCGTCCGCAGCCGCGCCCGCGGCGTTGAAGTAGCGCAGCGCCGTGGCGCCAAGTCCCCACGCGGCCGCACAATCCTGCAAGGCCCACTCGATCGCCAACTTCGTGCGACCATACGGGCTGATCGGGTTTTTCGGCATGTCCTCGGTGATGGGCATCGCCGGCGGGACGCCGTACACCGCGCACGAGGAGCTGAACACCAACTTGCGGACCTGGTGACGCTGCATCACCTCCAACAGCGAAACGGTGTTGACGACGTTATTGCGATAGTAACTCAGCGGCTCGCGCACCGACTCGCCGACCTCCGCCGAGGCCGCGAAGTGCATCACCGCCGCGAATCGACCCTCGGCGAACGTCCGGTCCAGCCGCGGACCATCGGCCAGGTCCGCGATGATCAGCGCCGCCCGTCGATCGACCGCTTCCCGGTGCCCGCGGTGCACGAGATCGTCGTAGACGAGAACCTCATGCCCGGCCTCACACGCCCCGCGCACGCAGTGGCTTCCGACGTACCCGGCCCCGCCGGTTACCAGGATTCGCATAGGGCGGCTCGATTCAAAATCGGCAATCGGCGATTGGCAATTCGTTCATCCGGCGCCGCTTCCGCCTTCGCCACCCGCCAACCACGGATGACCGCTGAGTATACTGTGGGACCGACTTTCGAGTCGGTCAAGGAGTCTCGCCGCCCGGCGAGGCGCGGTGCGATCGAAGCCCGGCAGCCCTTTGAGAGACTCAGGCATCGTGCCGGACCGGCTTTCCAGTCGGTCTTTTCGCTTCGTCCACGGGGATTGACGGGCCAGAAAGTCGGTCCCACAAACTCGGTAGGGCATTTTAGGGCTTGAAGGGGGGGCTGCGGCCCGTAGAATAGCGGACGGTCGTTCCGGCTCGGAACTGCGGCAGCGGGTCGCAGGGCCGGCGGAGCGAACGGACACCCGCCGGCAGCGGCGCCGGGTTCAACGGGTTATAGGCATAGGCCGGCCGCGAAGACGAACGGAACCCGGTATGACCCCTTCGATGCTCGCGTCGGTCCCCGACGGGACCGGCTACATCAACTTTGTGAAGCTGGGCGTCGTCCTGCTGCTGCTGTTGGGGTGGGCGGCGGCGGCCCAGTGGATCGACCGCGACACCGACGTAGTCAAGACCAAACGGGAGCAATGGAACCTGATCGTTCTCGCGGGAGCGGTGGTCGCGTACTTTGTGCTGTTCGTTCCGCCCTGGTCGGGCGGTCTGTTCGTGCTCGGGCTGACGTTCTGGCTGCTGATTGCCGGGGGATCGATGCTCGCGTATGTGGTCCATCGGAACGGCCGGGTGGTGCCCGACGCGCGGATTCTGACCCTGGGGCACGCCAAGCGGCTGGCGTCGCGCAGAAAAGAGGGGGAGCACAGTCACTCGGAGAAGGGGCTCCGCGTCCGCATCAGCGATCACAGCGGGAAGTTCGTGGAGTCGCCCCGGGACGCCGAGGAGGCGCGGGCCTTCCACGCCGTTCAGGAGTTCCTCCACGACATGCTCTGGCGGCGCGCCGGGGACGTGGAAATGGTGGCAGGCAAGGAGAAGTACCGCCTGGTCTATCGCATCGACGGGGTGGCCGTTGAGCGCCCGGAAGGCCTTCCGCCGGACGACGGCGAACGAATGTTCCGGTGTTTCAAGAAGTTGGCGGGTTTGAACGTCGAGGAGATTCGCCGGCCGCAGAGCGGACGGATTCAGGCGGCGCTGCTCAGCCATGAGGGCGAGCCTCCGTATGCGGAAGTACGCACCTCGGGCACCACGGCCGGCGAGCGGTTGAGTTTGCATATTCAATCCGGTCCCGTGCTGATGCGGTTTCCGGATTTGGGGATTGCCCCCGCGCGTTTGGAGCAAGTGAAGCAGTTTTTGGGGAAACCGCACGGGCTGTTTCTCATGAGTGCACCGCCGCGCCACGGCATGACCACCACGCAGTACGCCGTCCTTCGCAGTCACGACGCCTACATGAACAACATCCACGCCCTGGAGCGGCGCAAGTTGGCCGACTTGGACAACATCACTCAACAGGTCTACGAGGGCAACAATGCGGACGTCAATTACGCCCGCATGTTGCAGTCCGTGCTGCGCCGCGAGCCGGACATTGTCCTCGTGGGGGAATGTGAGGACCGGGAGACGGCGAAGATCGCCGCTCGGGCCGCGGCGGACAATCGGAAGATTTATCTGGGGATCCAGGCCAAGGACACCTTCGACGCCCTCGGCAAGTACCTCGCCCTCGTGGAGGACAACGCCCTGGCGGCCAAAGCGGTGCTGGGACTGACCAATCAGCGACTCACCCGCGTGCTCTGCAAAGACTGCCGGGAGGCGTTCCAGCCCGACGCCGCGACGCTGAAGAAACTGAATCTGCCCGCCGACAAGATCGAGCGCTTCTACCGCCCGCCCACCGAGCCGAAATTGAACAAGCGGGGAAAGGAAATCGTCTGCCCGACTTGCCAGGGCACGGGGTACGTCGGGCGTACCGGGGTGTTCGAAGTCCTGGTGGTCGGTCCCGCCGTGGCGAAATTGATCGCCGAGGGCGCGACCCTCGACAGGATCAAGGCGCAGTGTCGCAAGAACAAAATGTATTACCTCCAGGAAGAGGCCTTACTGAAAGTCATTGACGGGACCACGAGCATGAACGAGGTCCTGCGCTGTCTGGGCGGTCAAGAGAAATAGGCCGGGGATTCGAGCCATGTTTTTTTCACTCTTGTTTTTCATTCTTCTTCTGGTCATCGCCTACAGTCAGGCGATTCAGGGGTTATTTAGTGCGCTGATTATGACGGTGCTGACTGTCTGTTGTGCCGCCGCGGCGGTGACGACGCATGACTGGATCGCCGCCAATGCTCTTGCGCCGTACTGGAACCCGGACTTTGCCCATCCCCTGGCCTTGGGTCTAACCTTCGGACTGTCACTGCTCATCCTTCGTCTGGCGTTCGACCGCCTCATCCGACGCTCGTGCCTGTTGCCGGCGTGGGTGGATCGGCTCGGCGGAGGCGTCTGCGGGCTGATTACCGCCGAGATTATGGTTGGGGTCATGGTCGTGTGCGTGCAGATGATCCCCTTCGGGGGATCGATCCTCGGATATTCGCGAGTGACTCCGATCTCCCGTAACCGCCCCGGCGCCGCGGATCAGGCCAAGCCGAAGGGCGACGCCGTCGAGGACGAGCTATTCTTTTCGCCGGACCGCTTCGCGATGGGCGCGGCCTCGTTGCTGTCCGGAGGTATTTTCAGCGGGACGCGGAGTTTCTACCGCGACAATCCGGATGTCGTCCAAGCAGTGGGCTGGGTCGATGCCGTCCCGGCAACGGTCTCGCGGTATGCAAAACCCAACTCCATATCCATTGTCGGCACTGACCCGGTGAAGTTTCTCTACGTGATGACGCCGGCCAATGAGAAGGACAAAAAGCCCGCCATCTATGAACCGATGAGCGAGCCGATGAGCGAGCCGAAGAGCGGCATGGAGCGACGCATGGTCCGCGTTCAACTCACCAACGCGGCCAAAGACGAACGCAAGACGCACACCTTCACTCTGCGGCAGTTTCGCATCGTCGGCCGGATGCCGAACAGTGACGTGTACAGACAGTTCATTCCCGTTGCAGTCCAGCAGGAAGACGCGAGGGAGGCTACGAACCGTCATATCCGGTTGGTCAAGGATCGCGGCGTCGACTGGCCGGTCCTCGACGAGCCCATTACCCCACGCAGCGACGATGGCCAAGTGGAAATGGTGTTTGAGCTTCCCAAGGGATTCGAGCCGAGCTATCTGGAATACAAACGAGGGGCTCGTGCTGGGCTCTCCTTCGATGCCGCAGGGCCGGGACGTGAGACGCCGGGATCTTCCAAACGTACCGAAGCGGGTCCGTCCGGGGCGAGGAAAGAGGAGACACGAGCCGCGGCGGAGACGCCTGCGGTCGGGGCGCCGCCCGCTCCGCCAGCGACCCCGAGTTCCGGGTCGCCGGGCAGTGTTCCGGATTCCGGTCGGGGCGGGAACATTCGCCGCATGACGACCCAGTCCGGAAAATCCTTCTTCGGCGATCAGACGCCCGTGGAAATGAAGTCCTATCGGCGGATTGGTGACACGGAGGTGTCGCGTGGAGCGCTGATTGCCGGCCATTTGCTCGGCGAAGTCAACCAGCAACAGGCCGGGACCGACCCCGCGGTGACGAAGTTCGTCGTTCCCGAGGGCAAACGGCTGCTGCAACTCAACACCGGCTTGTTGCAGGCCCGCAGCGGACTCGGAAGGGCGCTGAGCCAGGCCGTCGCTGTAGCCCAGAACTACACCGTCACCGACGATAAGGGCAACCGCTACCCGCTGGTCGGAAAGTACGCGATCGCCGACGTGGGCGGCAGCAGGGTCATCGAAATCCAATACGCCTCCGAGGAGCGCGGTATGATCGGCGGGGGCATGCGCGCCTTCGAGCGCATCAAGGACGCCGACTTGAAGGACGACTATCAGCTCATGTTACTCTTCCTGGTGGATCCCGGGGTGCGGATCATTTCGTTCAGCACCGGCGGGGACGCAACCCGAGCGGACGACCTGAAGGGCGAGGATCTCGTCGCCCCGCGCTAGTGCCCCATCGCACCTAATTCTGCGAGTAGGTGTGGCCCAGCCGCCCTCGGCCGGGCCATAGAGCACAGCGGAGGGCCGCTGTGCCACAAAACATCGAACTCGAGAGTTTGGCTGCGACAGAGCACTAGGAGGCGGTAGGAGGAATACGGGGCACCGACTTTCCGGTCGGCGTTTGCAACCCCACCCTCCGGCAGGTATACACACGAGGTCGGAGCGGGCGCATGAGGGTCATCCGTCAACCCAGCGTCTATCTCGTCGGGCGGCAAACGCTGGACGACGGGGAAATCGCGCGGTTTCTTTCCGATCACAATGTCGGCGACTGGAGCACGGACGCGACAAACGCGGCGCAGGTTCTGCCCGAGGTCGCGGGACGGTTGTGCTACATGAGCTTCGCCAAGCCGCGCCCCGGCGGGAACGAAACGTACCTGGGCCATATCAAGGAGGTCGGCCACGGCAGCGTCCTCGAACACACGGTGTGGAACTTCATCATCACCGGCGTCTCCCGCTCGTTCACCCACGAGCTGGTCCGACATAGGGCCGGCTGGGGATACTCGCAACTTTCTCAGCGGTATGTCGACGAGTCCGTCGTCGACTTCGTGGAGCCGGATTGCATCGCCGACGATCGGGAGCTGCACGAGGTCTGGCGATCAGCGGTTGAGTCGGCCCAGGAGGCCTACATCAAATTAGTCGAGGGATTGCAGGTCAAGTTCGCTTCGATCGAGGACAAGACGCTGCGGCGGAAGATGGCCCGGCAGGCGGCGCGATCCGTGCTGCCCAACGCCACGGAGACCAAGATCTTCGTGACCGCCAACGCGAGGGCGTGGCGACATTTCATCGAGCTTCGGTGCAACGAACACGCGGAGACCGAAATCCGCATGGTGGCGGCGAAAGTCCTTGAAATCCTCCAACGCGAGGCGCCGAACCTCTTCGGGGATTATGAGTTCATCGCGCTTCCCGACGGCACCCGCGCGGCGCGAACGCGGTTCCATAAAGTGTAATGGAGGATGACGCATGTTGGGTATCAAGAAAGAGTTGGAGCCGCCGCACAGCGGCGATGGTTGGATCGGTCCTGCTCCGTGGATTCAGACGCCGCTCCCAGGTCCCAACGCCAAGGCGTTGATGGAACGCGACGCGCGATACAGTTCGCCCTCGTACACGCGGGACGTTCCGCTGGTGGTCCGCCGAGGGCTGGGGTCGGTCATCGAGGACGTGGACGGCAATCGGTTCCTCGACTTCGCCGCGGGGATCGCGGTGTGCGCGACCGGGCATTGCCATCCCAAAGTCGTCGCCGCCATCGAGCATCAGGCCGGGAACCTCATCCACGTCTGCGGCAGCGACTTTTACTACCCGCCGATGGTGGAGTTGATGGAGAAGCTCGTCGCCATCGCGCCGGGCAAAGTGCCCAAGCGCGTCCTACTGACCAACAGCGGTGCGGAAGCGGTGGAGGCCGCCTTCAAGGTCGCCCGTCATCACACCAACCGCAAATGGGTCATCGCCTTTCACGGCGCGTTTCATGGCCGGACGATGGGCGCTCTCTCCCTCACCAGCTCCAAGGCCCGACAGAAGGAACGCTTCGGACCGCTCGTCCCCATGGTCGCGCATGTGCCCTACGGAGACGTTGAAAGAATCGAGAACGAACTGTTTAAGCGGCAGATGTCACCCAATGAGGTCGCGGCCATTTTCGTCGAGCCCATCCAAGGCGAGGGGGGCTATATCCTGCCTCCGCCGACTTTTCTCACCGATCTGCGCGCACTGTGCGACAAATATGAAATCCTCCTGGTCTGTGATGAAATCCAGTCCGGGACGGGGCGAACGGGGAAATGGTTCGCCTTCGAACATTTCGGTATTATTCCAGACCTGATTTTGATGGCCAAGGGACTCGCCAGTGGAATGCCTTTAGGCGCAGTGATCGCAAAGGCGGACATCATGAATTGGCCGCCGGGCGCGCAGGGGAGCACCTTCGGGGGCAACCCCGTCTGTTGCGCAGCGGCCATCGCGACGTTGGAACTCATTGAAAACGGATATATGGCCAATGCCGCCGAACTGGGAAAGATAGTTCGGGCCGAACTGAGCGAAATCGCCGAGCGACATAAGTTCCTCACCGGCGTTCGCGGATTGGGACTGATGTGCGCGATCGACGTCGTGAACCGAAAGACCGCCAAGCCCGATCCGAAGGTGCGCGAAAAACTGCTACGAACCTCATTCGAGCGCGGGCTTG
The DNA here is from genome assembly GCA_043806315.1 of Planctomycetota bacterium. Classification (GTDB taxonomy): domain Bacteria; phylum Planctomycetota; class Phycisphaerae; order UBA1845; family UBA1845; genus SBAX01. The sequence goes on from JAZDHF010000071.1 coordinate 13,091, forward strand.
TATTGCTTCCCTGCGGGGAGAACGGCATACGGTTCTGCCCGCCGCTGTGCATTAATGAGGCCCAAATCGACGTCGGACTGAAGCTCTTCGACGAAAGTGCGGCCATGGTGGGTTGAACGGATTGTCCATTGCCGACTAACGTTTGCAGTGTCCCTTCCCCGGCCTATCCACACCGCCCGGCGACGCCCGCGTGCCCGGGATTTCGACGTTTCGGTGTTTCGACTTTTTGACGTTTCGACGTTTTGACGATTCGCATGAATCCGCTTGCGGGCCGGCTCTCCAACGGATACAATTCTGGCCGTTCACCCATACACGCGCCATTCAACTCGGACGCGCCGTTGGGAAGGAGAAAAAAATGTACTCGTCTCGCTTCATGAAACCACCGACCGATCGCCTTATAACAGGACCCGGATTCCCGCTCGCTGCCGCCCGGTCAAGGACCACGCTTGCGGTTGCGTTCGCGCTCTTCGCGGCCGTCAGCGACTCTGCGGTGCTCGCGGCGCCGGGCGGTGCTCGCGTACGTGAAAAGGGTTACGTTAACTCGGACGCGCCTCGTTTGGTCACCGGCGATCCGGCACAGATCAATAAGGTCGTAGCCGGTTACCCGCTCACGGCTATTGTTGCAATCACTCCCGTAGCCGCGAAGGTCGGTTCGTATCCGCCCGGCACCTCCATCTTCGGCAACGAGTTGCGCGCAAATGTAGGCGGGTTCCGCGCATGGTTTGATGTCCAGTTGTCGAACTGGGATCCCAACCACGACAACATACCTGCGTTGAACCTCTATCAAATCCAGCTTGACGCGTCGGGGTATATGGACGCCGATCTTCCCGGCGATCAGGCAGATCTCGCTCCCGCCGCGGTCCCCTGCGCTGGGGATGCTGAATGCGTCGCAGCGTTTGGCGAGGCCTGGGCGAAGTGCGATCTCCTGCTGGGCACCTGCAAAGCGGGTTACTTGGACAAGCTGGGCACCGGGCGTCCGGATAGTTGGTGCGCCGGCGGTTGTGACGTGGGCGACGTGTACACGGGGACCTTGCACTACGCCTGGTACGCTTCGCGCCCCGTTGTTCGCCCGGATGAGGGTAACGTGTACTACGGCGGCACGTTGGTACTGGACATCCCGCCTGATGCGAAGGGCTGGTATTTCGTCAGCCTGAACTCGGACCTGACCTTCTTGCGCGATACGTCGGGTGCGGACGTTCCCACCGCGGCGGAGACCGGGTTCATCGTGAGCATCGTGACCGGCTCGTGCTGCTACGGGCTCGGATCGCCCAGCTCCGGGTGCGTTGACGGCGTAACGAGGGCGGAGTGCGGCGACGACGAGCCCTGGCCGTTCATGTTCTGGCCGGGGGAGTTCTGCGACAATCCTCCGACTGCCGACGGCTGCGGGCTCGACTGCTACACGGATGCAGAGTGCTTTGTCGGCGATTATTGCACCCGGCAAAAGTGCGTTATCCCGCTGTCGGGCATTTGCGACTTCAGGCTGATTCCGGGCTTCGATCCGACGACGGAGTGCTGTATTCCGACGAACGGGGCGATCGCTGTGCGTGACGACGGCGATGTCTGCACCGCCGATATCTGCAGTCTGATCAGTAGCCGCGGCGTACCGCTTCACCCGCTCCTTCCGATGGGATCTCTGTGCAACGACTGGAACGCCTGTACGGTCGACGACGCCTGCGACGGCGTCCGACCGGCGCGCAACGGCGGGTGCGTCGGGACCGATCTCTACACCGCGGTCTGCGAGGACGCGCTCTGCCCTGAGACGAATCCCAACGGCGTCCCCTGTGATGACTTGAATCCATGCACCATCAACGACGTGTGCGACGCCCAGGGGAACTGCCGCGGGACGCCCCAAGAAGGCTGTGATACTTTCGCACGCACGCCGATCAACTGCGCCTGCGATGGCGCGGGGACTCGGTCGATCGCACTGCTTGTCCCGCCGAGTACGCCGGACTCACCGTCGGGCCTTCGGGTGCGGCTGATGGACCTCCAGTCGCCGAATCCGCCGAATCCCGGGTGCTGTCCGCCTCCGAACTTCTCGCCCTATGAGGCCGGACCCACCTGCGCCGACCCCGCGGGCTGTGTGCGCTGGGTTGGGAAGCCGAACACCTTTTTGGAGTCTCAGGGCAACCCCGGACAAGGCAGCTTTCGAGGCGCGCGGCTGCAATGCACGCCCTACTACCACGATTGGGGGAACGAACCCGTCTTTCGTGTCGTTGGCGCGGAGATTATTCCTAGTTCGGCCTATGAGGTTCAGAACGTCTCGGCCAGTTGTATCGGCAATGAGACAACGTGCACGGACGTATCGGCGCCTCTTCAAGTCATGACCGGTCGTTACGGCGACATGGTCACCCGATTCAATCCGCCGGATCCCTCGACGCAGCCCGATGCCATCGACCTGACCCAGCTCGTCAACAAGTTCAAGAACGTGCCCGGTTCCCCGAGCAAGGCTGTGACGCAGCTTCAACCGAACCTGCCGGAACTCAACGGGGACGTCAACGCCTTGGACGTCGTCGCCTGCGTGGATGCGTTCAAGGGCTTCGCCTACGCGTTCGCCGGGCCGTGCCCCTGCCCGTCGCTGGCTACCTGCAACAGTCTCGCGTGTCCATCGGGCGTGGGCACCTGCACCGGCTCGGGCCTTCCCGGCCTTGGACCAGAGGCCACATGCGTGAAGACGTGCAGCGACACCGGCGAGCCCTGCATCGACAACACACACTGTCCGGGCGGCACCTGCGGTAATCCCGCCTGTCGCGACGCCTGTGGGCGTTGTTCACCGTAGCGCCGCCGGGCCCGCCGCTGTGTATCAATGAGGCCCAAGTCGACGTCGGACTGAAGCTCTTCGACGAAAGTGCGGCCATGGTGGACTAAACGATTGTCGATTGACGATTTTCGATTGCCGATTGGCAATCGGCGTTCGCCGCGGTCGTTCTGTAACAGCCCGTTGAAAAACTCATTCCGCTTGTGGGACCGACTTTCTAGTCGGTCTTCTTGTTCCGTCAGCGGCAATTGACTCCCGGCGCGCCGGAAGAAAGTCGGTCCCACATACTTCTTCAACGGACTGCTAACGCCGATTGTTGGCGGCGACCGGGCGGCGGAGCTTGATCTTCATGTCCCGCCGGGTGTTCTTGACGCCTTCGAGGACCTTGATCGCTTTCTTAATATCCGGAACCTTCAGCACGACGACGGTCTTGCCGCCGGCAACGTTGCCGGTGTAGTACATGTAGCTGATGTTGATATGGGCGTCGGCCAGCCGCTCGCACAGGTCCGCCGCCGCGCCGGGACGGTTCGCAAGCGTCACCGCAAGAACGTCCGTCTCCGCCATCGGAATATTCAGTTTGGCGAGGACCGGTCTTGCCGCGACGGGATCGTCCACGACCATCCGCAGAACGCCGTGCTCCATCGAGTCCATCATCGCAATGTTGGTGATGTTGACTTTGGCCTTGGCCAGTTCACGAAGAATCTGCGTCAACACGCCCGGCTTATTGACCAGGAAAATGGAAAACTGCACGAACCTTTCCATCGGAACCTCCTATGTTCTGTGACGCTGATCGGCGCGGTCTCGTCCCTCGAAACCGAGGAGCGGAGCGCCGGCTCGTTACCTTCAACCGGACGGCCCGGACCCGGCGCCGCTCGACGAACGGCCAGTATAGTGGCCGAGCGACGACTTGCCACCCGGCGACTCCGGTTGGCGGCGTAAGGGAATCCCCCGAAGAGCGTCAGGCCTCCGTCCTCACTCGCGCGGCCGGGCGACATCGTCCGATCCGCAAACAGGCGAGCCCCCAGCCGGTCAGCAACATCGCTCCGGCGATCGAGCCGCCGCAGAGGCCGCCGGTGGCGCGAGGACCCGTGTTGCGGGTGTCGGGGCTGTCGGGGTCGGCGTTGTCGCCGATCCCGTCGCCGTCCGAATCGCGCGATTCCGTCGGGTCGAACGGAAAGGCGTCCTGGGCGTCGGGCACGCCGTCGTTGTCGTCGTCGGTGTCGGCGCTGTCGCCGATCCCGTCGCCGTCCGTGTCCGCGGACTCCGTCGGATCCAGCGGGTATTTGTCCGTCGCATCCGGCACGCCGTCGCCATCGTCGTCGGTGTCGGCGTTATTGCCGATGCCGTCCGAGTCCGTGTCAACGCTCTCGTTGGGGTTGAAGGGGAAGGCGTCCACCGCGTCGGGCACGCCGTCGCGGTCGCTGTCCGTTCCGGTGGCCCCCTCGACGTTCAGTCGCAGCGTGCCGCCGGTGACGTTGTGCGCGGCTAAGTTGAAGTCCACAGGTTGACCGAAGCCGGCCTGGAACGCGACGCCCCCCGTGGCGTCGGCACCGGGATTGCGCAGGTCGATATTGCCGGAACTGTTGACCGTCGCCTCCACCGTCGCGACCTGTAGCGGCGTGGCGTCCAGGTCGATGATGGAGTTCCCCACGCGGCTGCTGGAGAGATAGACGAGGCGAGGCTGCGGAAGCACGGTGAACTGCGAGTACGAACTCGGATCGACCCCCGCCGGCAGCACCCACTGGAAGTTGCTCAGCGCGATCGTGACGGTCGTGGCCCCGAAATCGAATTGGATGGAGCGAAGATCGAGGAGCGGGTTATCCAGGTCATCGACGGACAGCGAAATGTCCACGAGCGCCTGGGTGCCGGCCGGCACGGGGTCGGGGAGCGCGTTCCCGTCACTGCCCGTCGCCGCGAGGGTGATGATGATGTTGCCCGGCGCCGGCGTCGTTGCAAGCAGGCAATGGGCAATAGGCAAGAGCCAATAGGGAAGAAGCAATAGGCGATAGGCGAAAGACGACCGGCTCTTCTTCATGGGATCCGAATCAGCTTTCGAATGGCAGCAAAGAGCGCAACGCGGCGACGATGCGTTCCGCCGCGTCGATCGCATCGGCAGCCTGTTGCGGTGTCCAAGAAATAAGGGCCTGGTAGTCCGCTTCGTGCCGAGCTTTCATGAGGTTGCCATAGGCCTCACCGAGCTCTTTGGACAAGCGCCCTTGGCGAATAAGATGCTTATGAATCGCACCACGAACCGCCGCGTGCTTCACAAACTTTCTTCCCTCCATCACCAGAACGGCGGTGGCAGCATAGAAGCAAGCGTAGTAGGCGCGGTTGACAGATGCGGCGGGGCTGAGTTGCTGCTCCCGCCCTGCGGCTCGCAAAGCGTCGTCCGCCTTCTCCATCCAATGGCGCGCTGCCTCCTTTCGTGCTTCATTTGCAGTCACGCCGCGACTCCATCGCGCTCCACCTCCGTGCGCAAAGGAAGCACCTGATAGATGCCTTGGAACCAGTCGTCCTCGGAAACCTCCAGCGTGCCGAAGATCACCTCGTATTGAAGCTCAAGTGGGTACAGCAGGTGGACCACCTGTTTGCGTTCCTCCCAGCTAAGGCGGCGCGTGGCGAGCAGCAGCAGGTCGATGTCTGAATCCTCCCGATCGTCGCCACGGGCCTTGGAGCCGAACAGGATGATTTGTGCGACGGGGAGCTTCTCGCGCAAGATGGCCGCGGCGGCCTCGATGGCCGCTCGTTCGTTGGGCTTGAGACGGATTTGATCCAACGTTCTCATGTGACCTCATCACCGTCACCGGTAGGGCGGCGACCCAATTCATCATGCCCGATTGTAGGTCGGCGCCGGGTTTCCCCAAAGAGCACGCTGTCATGCGGGCGTGGGGTTCATAGGTTCTTGAGCCGCTGTTCCTTGTCGTACGTCTGCAACGCCCCGATCAACTCGTCGAGGTCGCCCTGCATGATCCGATCGAGGCAATATAAATCAAGGTTGATGCGATGATCCGTCAGCCGGTTCTGCGGAAAGTTGTAGGTGCGGATGCGTTGCGATCGGTCGCCGCTTCCGATCATCGACTTGCGGGCGCTGTCGCGTTGCGCGTTGCTCGTTTGCTGTTGGGCATCGTAGAGCCGGGTCAGCATGATCCGCCGGGCCTTGGCCCGGTTCTTATGCTGGCTCTTCTCGTCGCGCATCGAGACGGTGATGCCGGTGACCTTGTGCACCAGGCGGATCGCCGATGACACCTTGTTGACGTTCTGCCCGCCGGGTCCGCCGGCGCGGGATACGAACTCCTCGACATCCTGGTCCCAGTTGACCTCGATGTTGATCTCCTCCGGTTCGGGCAGGACGGCCACCGTGGCGGCGGACGTATGGATACGCCCCTGGGCTTCCGTCTGCGGCACACGCTGCACGCGGTGTCCGCCGCCCTCGTAGCCGAGCAGCCGGTACACCTCCGGGCCTTTGATATTGAGCGTAACGTCCTTCAGGCCGCCAAGCTCCGATCCGCTCTGATCGAGCACCTCGATGGACAAACGCTTCTTCTCGCAGAATCGCAGGTACATCTCATAAAGGTCGCGGACGAACAAGGCCGCCTCGTCGCCGCCGGTCCCGGCGCGGATTTCGAGAATGATCGACGTGACGGCCGCGTCGTCGTCGCTGACCATCGCCGACTTGAGATCTTCGAGCATCGCGTCGTGCTTCTTCTGCAAGGCGTCGAGTTCGGACTCCGCAAGGTCGCGTAGATCGTGATCCTGGCTCCGATCGTCGATGATGGCCTTGGTTTGCTCCAGTTCGCTCCGCACCTTGCGAAACTTCCGGTACGGATCGACCAGGCGGCGCATCCGACCCAGCTCTTTCGTGATGACGATGGTCTTGGCCGGGTTGGAGGCGACGACGGGATCGCCAAGCTCCTTGTGGAGCGTATCGAACCGATCGCTCAACTCTTGCAGCTTGGCGATCAGCCGATCGTCGACCTCTTGTTGAACTTCTTGCATCGCGTTCCGCTTGTTGTTGAGCCGCGGGCTTCAACCCCCGCGACCGTCCCCGATTCCATCGGACAAACCGCAGCCCCGTCCCCAACGAATCACCTGCGTACCACGACCCCGCCGAAAAAGAACCACGCGCAAGACCGATCGCTCGGTCGCCGCGCGTGGTCGCTCTTGGCGTACGTACCTAACCGCGTGCCGTCTTGGCGGGCTTCTTCTTGGTCGACTTGGCGAAGTAGTCGCTTCCGAACTTCTTGGTGAAGCGGTCGACCCGGCCCAGCGTGTCGATGAACTTCCCCGTCCCGCCCTTGAAGAACGGGTGGCACGCCGAGCAGATTTCGATCTTGATTTCCGGGACGGTGCTCCGCGTCTGCCACGTCTCCCCGCAGCCGCACCGAACGGTGCAATCCATGTACTTTGGGTGGATGCCTTTTTTCATGTCGTAGAACCCTCTTTCGGCATAGCAGCGTAACGTGCCGGACCGGGACGTCAAGTTGGCATGAGATCAACGGTTTCTTCGGGTCGCTCAACAACGCGGGAAAGAACATCCCGGTAGGTCGCGGTGTTCGCCGACTCCGGTTGCACCCAGGGAACAAAGGCAATCAGCGGCTGAATACGGATGATGCAAGCATTCTTCGAAATACGAACATCCAATCCCAGCGCGTCGAAGGCCGACACGAGGGCCTTGACGTTCTTCAGTTTGAATCCGATAACCCGACGGTCATCAAACGCTCGATACACAGTCAACCAACAATCAATCCGCTCAGCAAAGTGGTCCGTGTCCTCAAAGAAGTACTCAACGCAGTCGCCCGCCGCCGAGTAGCTTGGGCGCGACTCGAACCTTGAGGGAAACTCTTTGAGGATAGCATCAACGTCTAGGTCTTTGGCCATATTCGTCGGTCGAACCGTTGCTCCCATCCTATCGGACAAGCTGGGTAACTTCGATCACTTTCGATCCAATACCAGCCCCAAACAGTCAGGCGCCGGTCCGTAAAAACCGTAAACGTGAACCCGGGCGGTGGTCGCTCGGTACCTCCGGCGGGCGCGACGCGCGAACCCGGAACGCCAGCCAGACACAACCCTTCCGCGTCTGGGAGTTCGACAGACTGTACGCGTTCGCCAAAGCGGTCGTCGACTGCCCGAACGCCCTGGAACGCGACCTGCGGGTTGCGGACGATTTCCCGAACGCAATAAAGGTCGAGACCCTTTCGCTCCGGGGCGTAACGACGAACACGGTCGATCTCAGCCCTCGCTAGCCGGAACGTCCCTACCTCACCCGTCCTTGGGTCCAGGCCGCTGAACTCGACAAATCCCTTTGCCATGCTATTCTACCTTCATCCTCCGCGGGTTCCAAGCCCACCGCCAACCCGGCCCGCGTCGCCGTAAGCGTACCCTCCCGGCACCCAGTTGCAAGGGCGTGTTCTGGAATTTCACCTATATTTCCGGAGACCTCGGAAATATCCGCATAGGCCAGAAATGACTGTTGACAGCGACAACATCAGCGTATAAGTTTCAGGAAAGGAGTCCAGCAATGGCAAGGGCGAAGGCCGTCCCGGCGGAGCGGATTCTAACGAGAATCCAGTATTGCGAGAAGAAAATAGAAGAGTTACGAATCGAACGCGATGCGCTGCGGTCCTTACTCGGGGTCCGCAACATCCCACCGCGTGCGCCGCAAGCGCTTGAGGGCTCGCAAGGTGGTCTACGGCCTAGCGAGGCGATCCTTGAGTTCCTCCGGTCCAGCGGCCCTAGCACCGTTCCATCGATTATCGAACAGCTCCGGGATCGCGTTGCAACGAACGCCAAGAGTATCGATAGACTTCTTTACAGCACAGTCAATAACCTGCGCAAGGCCGGAAAGCTTGTCGAGGCGGGCGGCGGGCGCTTGGCCCTCTCTGACGTGCTGAAGAAGGACGGCACTCGGGGGCAGGTCGGTTAGGGCGACGGTACCGTCGCCTTGATTCGCTGCTAGCGCGGGGTCCGGTCCAAACGGACCTGACCTGCCCTCGAGCGCCCGGTAATACGACACCCCTGGCAATGCCATGCAGGCATCGCTATATTCTATAGACGGCCTAGATCCAATACAAGGGTCGGCGACGGATGATTGTGCTTGAGCCTGAGATCAGAGCGACGCGGATCGACGGGCGGACGGAATCCATCTACGTCGTTTTTCGACAGGGCGTGCCTGCGCGGGAGACGATCCCGTTCTTCAAGCCCGACGGCGCGGAGCTGTTCATCGACGTGGACGAGCACGATTTCCCGATTGCCGTGCAGATCGTGGACTCGATCGAAGTGGCACCCACCGCGGATACAGGTAAACCGGAGGAGGAATCGCTGGTCTTGGCACTGTTCAGCTTCGCCAACCAGATGATCGCCTATCACCGCGCGAACCAGCAGGCCAAGGGCAACGCCCTTATCAAGGACGCCTTGGAAAGCGCAAGGTTCCTGGCCCCCTCCGATCCACTGGCCACAAATTAGGCGGTCAGCGCTTCAGGATTTCGTCCGCCATTGCGCCGGCATCGTAGATTTTCTTCATGGCCTCAATCATGGCGCGGACGTCGACGGAGACGGACCGGGCCTGGTCCTCCGTATAGGCGAGGTCGAGGACCAGGCTCTGGATGTTTCCGTCGAAGATCAACCCGACGACCTCGCCCTTCTTGTTGATCGCCGGGCTGCCGGAGTTGCCGCCGATGATGTCCGCGGTGGAGACGAAGTTGAACGGCGTCTTGAGGTTCAGCTTGTCCTTTCGGTCCCACCAGACCTTGGGCAGCTCGAAGCCCTTTTGCCCTTTGCGTTCCGTGGCCCGCTGGAACATCCCCTCGAAGTTAGTGAACGCCGGAACGTCCTTGCCGCCCTCCTTGTAGCCCTTCACCGGGCCGAAGGCGAGACGGAGGGTGAACGTGGCGTCGGGGTAGGCGTCCTCGCCGTTGATCGCAAACTGGGCCGCGGCGATCTTGCCATAGGAGTCCTTGAGGGCCCCTTCGATTTCGTCCTCAAAGCGCTTGCGGAGGGACCGCGATTCAGGATCAAGATCGACCGCGAACTTAATCATGGGATCGGCGGAGGAGGCGATGGCCTCGGTACCGCCTTCGGCGATCTTCTTGCGAAGGTCCACGTCCTTGAGTTTGGTGCCTTTGACGAGGGCTTCGGCCCGGGCCCGCGGCGACAGGCCGCCCAACGCCTTTTGCACGTAGGGATCGTCGCCGCCGAGGGTTTCGGCCATGAAGGCGAGGCTGCTGGCGATGCGGTCCATTTCCAGGTCGTCATAGATCGGGGATGGCGAGTACAGTTGTAGGTACAGGCTGTCGAGGGCGGCGTCGTTGTACTCACGCAATCGCTCCGGGCTGGGTTTGGTCTTTTCTTCGGCCAGGCGAACGAGGTTTCGGGCGATGCCGAACAGGTCGGAACTGATGCCGATGGAGCGGCTTCGGATGTAGAACTCCCGATGGGCTTTGAGGGCGGCGGAGACCTTGTCCCAGGCGTCGCCCCATTGACCCTTGTAATCGGGATTGGCGTCGACGGCCGCGCGAAGCTTCTTCTCCGCGTCCGCCTTCTTTTGCATCAACTGCGGGTCCTGCAAGCCGGTAAGGATGCCCGTGCGGGCCTTGCGGCCGTTCTGCACCCCGAAGAAATCGCCCGCGGCGATGCGTTCAAACTCCGTGTTGCGGGCCGAGAAGGTCGCAAGCTGCACCTCCCGCCGCCAGAGCCGATGCAGGTTGAACGGGGCGTCAACATCGCGCATGAACTTCAGGTGTTCGACGGTGTTGAGACGCTGGGTGTTGCCCGGGTGACCCGCCACAAACACGACTTCGCCGTCGGCGGCGCCTTCCGTGCTCCACTTGAGGTAGTGTTCAGGTTTGAACGGCTTGCCGTCCTCGTACACATGGAAAAAGCACATGTCCAGGTTGAATCGCGGATACTCGAAGTTGTCGTGGTCCCCGCCAAAGAAGGCGATGTCCTGTTCCGGGGCCATCACCAGGCGCACGTCGGTGAAGCGCTTGTACTTGTACAGGTTGTACTTGCCGCCCTTGTAGAGTGTCACGACCTGGCAGTCGAGCTTGGTGGCGTCCTCGCATTCTTTTTCGGTGACGGAGGTCATCTTACGGCGGGCGGTGTTGGCCTCGGCCGTGGACATCTCCCTCGTCGCCGCCCCCTTGATCCGATCGGTCACGTCCTCGATGGTCCATAAGACGTTCAGCTCCAGGTCCTCGCACTTGAGCTCCTCGTCGCGGGTCTTGGCGTAGAAGCCGGTCTTGAGCAGGTTCTTCTCCGGGGTGCTGAACTTTTCGAGGTTGTCCGACCCGACGTGGTGATTGGTCATCACCAGCCCGTCGGCGGAGACGAACGACCCGGACCCGCCGGTGTTGAAGCGCACGCACGACTTCTGCACGTGCTCCAGCCACGCTGTCGTCGGCTCGAAGCCGTACTTCTCCTTGAGGTACTTCGCCGGAGGTTTGGTGAATAGCCACATCCCCTCGTCGGCCATGACAAGGCTCGACGCTGCAAAACCACACACGGCCGCACAGGCCGTCCGGGCGATCGTTCGCGTGGTCACGGTTGGCTCCTTTGTCGTTCGAGAATCACACAACCGTGGATTATGCCCGAACCCAGGGCGGTTGATAAGGGGCACCTCGCGGCGGGAGACGGGTTTTTACGTTTTTCGGGAGGCAAAGCCGGTCAGAGCCGCGAGCGCAAGCGAGCGGACAGTTTTGGGGTCCGAAAGCGAGGCGGAAGCGACCCAGCCCATCCAACCCGCGAGCCCCGGCGCACCGGGATGGCCTATGAATCTGTCGCCCTTTCAGGGCTGTATGGGCTGCGAACGCTAGACACGTACCAACCTCCGGTTCTCCCTTCCCCCGGCGGTGGGGATTTGATAGACTGACGGACCAGTCGCACGCGCCCGCCTGGACGGTTGTCGGCGCCCGTAGATGATCGGCCGACGCGACTCGCGCGGGCATTGGTCAAGCGGAAGGAGCGATCAACTCATGCAAACGTACAAGTCTTTCGTTGTGGACGTAGGGTGGCGGGGCGCTTCGCGCTTCGGGATGCACGCGGGAGTGAAACTGCCGTATCGCGCCCTCTTCCTGGCACCCTGGTTTTTCGCTGGATTCGCGCTGGGCGGCGCGGGCGAGGACCGACCCGATTCCGGCCCGGAGGTGAGCGACTCGGCGGGGCAGGTGTTCGCCCCCGGGTCGATCCTCGGGTGGGGGATTCAAGTCGTGGGCGGTGACCTTTCCCAGGACTTCACGGCGGTCGCGGCAGCCTACAGTCACAGTCTCGGACTGAAGGTCGATGGCTCGATCGTGGGATGGGGAGACAACCAATACGGTCAGTCCAACGTTCCTTCGCCGAACTCGGGGTTCGTCGCCGTCGCAGCGGGCGGTGTCCACAGTCTGGGTCTGAAGGCCGACGGCTCGGTTGTCGGATGGGGAGGGAACGCCTATGGGCAGACCACCGTTCCTTCACCCAACGCGGGGTTCGTCGCCGTTGCAGCGAGCGGTCACAGTCTCGGACTGAAGGGCGACGGGTCGATCGTCGCGTGGGGACAGAACGCCTACGGCGAGACCAACGTTCCTTCGCCGAACACGCGTTTCGTCGCGATCGCGGCGGGCGACTTCTTTAGTCTCGGGCTGAAGGTTGACGGCTCGATCGTCGCATGGGGATGGAACTGGGTCGGGCAGATCAACGTTCCTTCGCCGAACACGGGCTTCGTCGCCGTCGCGGCGGGCCTGGCCCACAGTCTGGGTCTGAAGGTCGACGGCTCGATCGTGGCGTGGGGGTCCAATTACTCCGGTCAGAGGAACGTCCCCTCACCCAACACGGACTTCATGGCGGTCGCGGCGGGCGTGTATCACAGTTTGGGTCTGAAGGCCGACGGGTCCATCGTGGCCTGGGGGTGCGGTTACCCGGACATCAACTACGGGCAATGCAACGTGCCTTCGCCCAACACGGGCTTCGTGGCAGTCGCGGCGGGCATCTACCACAGTCTCGCGCTGAAGGTCGATGGGTCGATCGTGGCATGGGGAAGCAACGGGTCAAGTCAGCGCAACGTTCCTTCGGCGAACACCGGGTTCGTCAGCGTCGCGGCGGGCGGCGACCACAGTCTGGCCCTGAGGGCTGACGGTTCGATCGCCGCGTGGGGACGCAACGACTCCGGTCAGACCAACGTCCCCGCGCCCAACAGCGGTTTCGTCGCCGTCGCCGGGGGCGGGTTGCACAGTCTCGGGCTCAAGGTCAACGGTTCGATCGTGGGGTGGGGATGGAACCCCTACGGGGAGGTCAACGTCCCATCGCCGAACACGGGCTTCGTGGCGGTCGCCGCGGGCGCACAGCACAGTCTGGGCCTGAAGGCCGACGGGTCGATCGTCGCATGGGGAGCTGGTGGTCCTGGGCAATCGGAAGTAGATCCCCACCACGGGCAGAGCATTGTTCCTTCACCGAACACGGGCTTCGTGGCCGTCGCGGGTGGATGGTACCACAGCCTCGGCCTGAAGGCTGACGGCTCGATCGTGGCGTGGGGATACAACTCCTCCGGTCAGACCAACATCCCCGCGCCCAATGCTGATTTCATCGGTATCGGCGCGGGCGGGAATCACAGTCTGGGTCTGAAGGTCGACGGCTCGATCGTGGCGTGGGGATACAACTCCTCCGGTCAGACCAACATCCCCGCGCCCAATGCCGATTTCATCGGGGTCGCCGCGGGCGGGAATCACAGTCTGGGTCTGAAGGTCGACGGCTCGATCGTGGCGTGGGGGTGCGGCGACCCGGACCACAACTACGGGCAGTGCAACGCTCCTTCGCCGAACACGGGGTTCGTGGCGGTCGCGGCGGGCGTGAACCACAGTCTCGGGCTCAAGGCGCCAGCAGCAGGCGACTTCGACGGTGACGGCGATGTCGATCTCGCCGACCACGCCCACTTCACAGATTGCCAGTTCGGGCCTGACATCTTCCCGTCACCGCCGCCGCCGGTCAGGGTGAACCGGTGTTTGGGCGCGTTCGACCGCGACGCGGACGGTGACGCGGATCTGGCTGACTTCGCGGTCTTCCAGGCGGTGTTCACCCGGGAATGACCCGTGCTGGCGCAGGTGTGCCACTGCTCCGCCACGGGCGGAGCAGTGGGCCAATTAGGGTCTAATGCTTGGGCAGCGCCCCCGCATGAAGGATGACGGAACCCCCACGGTGAATCAAGGGTCATTAAAGGCGCTTGAGTGCAAGACGGAGGCGTGAACGTGAATGTGAACGTGAATCTGAAAGGTCGTCATTTCCTGTCCATCTTGGACTTCTCCGCCGAGGAGATATCCGCGGTCCTGAAGACGGCGCGAATGCTGAAGGGTGAACCAGAATCCGCGCGGGGCGCCCCCTCACCCCGGCCCTCTCCCTTGAAAGGAGAGGGCGTCCGGCCGACCCCCCTCAGTCCCCCCGTGAGAAGGGGGGAGGCAATGCCGCTGGCGGGCAAGACGCTGGCCATGATCTTCCAAAAGCCGTCTCTGCGGACGCGGGTCTCCTTCGAGACGGGAATGACCAGGCTTGGCGGCCACGCGATCTATCTCGCCCCGAGCGACATCAGCCTGGGCCGGCGTGAAACCACCGAGGACATCGCGCTCGTTCTCTCGCGCTATGCCGACCTCATCATGGCCCGCGTGTTCGGCCACGAGATCGTCGAGGAGCTGGCCAAGTACGCCACCGTCCCCGTCATCAACGGGCTGAGCGACTTCGAGCACCCCTGCCAGATTCTCGCCGACCTGCTGACCATCCTCGAACGCAAGGAGCGCCTCGCGGGACTCAAGGCCTGCTACATCGGCGACGGCAACAACGTCGCCCACTCCCTCATGTACGGCGCCGCCCGAATGGGCATGCACATGACCGTCATCACCCCGCCGGGCTACGAACCCAAGGATGCGGTGACAAAAAAGTCGAGGGAGATCGGCGCCGCGACCGGATCGAAGATCACGGTGACGCCCGATCCAGCCGCCGCCAAGGGCGCGGACGTGCTCTATACCGACGTGTGGGCCTCGATGGGTCAAGAGGCGGAGGCCGAGGCGCGCCGAAGGGTGTTCAAGGACTATCGCATCGACGCCGGGACCATGACGATCGCCGACCGCGATGCGATCGTTCTTCACTGCCTGCCCGCCCACTACGGCGACGAGATCGACTACGCCACCTCGCGTTTGCCGAACTCGGCCATCTTCGACCAGGCCGAGAACCGAATGCACGCCCAGAACGCCCTCATGGTCCATCTGCTCTGCGGTTAGTTGGGCGGGCGGGGACCACCATAAATGGGGGCCGAAGTCGCATGGCCCTCGCTGCAAGCGTGGCCAGCGATTCCGCAAGTAGGTTTTTTTCTCGTCCATAAACCCATGTCGTGACAGGCAGTTACGTTCTCGGTGGCAGGGTGGAGCAGATTCGCATTCGTTTTGGGGCTTGACAAGGGCGTGGTATCTGATATAATATATGTA
>JAZDHF010000072.1:0-41227 GCA_043806315.1 Planctomycetota bacterium
ACGGACATGGACCGCCGTACGGATAGGCGAAGCCCTTATACGCGTCCACCACCGCCACAATGTCCGACGCGCTGACGTCCGTGTTGAGTTCCGGCAGGTTCGGTTGAAGCTGCGAACGGAAGTTCAGTGGAGCGCCCGCCAGCTTCGTGAACTTGTTGACCAGCGCGGTCACGTCGTTGGCGTCGGGCTGCGTCCCAGTCCCCGGCGGGTTGTATCCCGTCTCCACGTCGCCGGAACGACGCGTATACATCGTGACCGCAGGTCCAGCGCCTGCGCAATCCGGCACGTCGTACTCGTGGCCGGCACACGACGAGGCGTATGCCCGCACGCTGTACTCCGAGCTGGGCATGATCTCCGCACCCACGACCGAGATCGGTCCGCTCGCCGTCTCCGTGACCCAGTCCCAGTAGAACGGCGAACACTGCAGCCGCGCCGCACGGTAGGGTCCGCTCAACGGCGGGCCCTGGGCCTCGTAGAACGTCCCCGGCTTGCCCACCCAGCGGGCGCAACCGTTCGTCTCCCCGCCAGCCGTGCAGGTCGCCCACTCAAACGAACCGAAGTTCTGCGGCGGACAGCAAGGAGCATTCAGGGGAACCGGATTCTGCAGATCGACCATCGTCACCCTGATGGCGTCCTCAGACGAGCCGTTCGGCTTGCCCTCCACGCGGAACCTCAGGGACCGAGTGGTGCGATCGGGACTCGTGTCAGCGGAATCCCAAGCGACGACGCCCGGTGCCGTGCCGCAGGCATCGAGTGTTGGCGGAAAGCCACCAGCCGTCCACGCGGTCCTAAAGCCGATCCAATCGGTGCAGTCGATGTCCCCGTCGCCGTCGAAGTCGCCGCTCACGCAACCCGGTGACGCCTGTCCTCCGGACCCCGTGAAACAGTTATCAAAGAGTGTGAAGTCCGCAGCGTCCACGTCATTGTCGCCGTCCATGTCCCCGATGACCAGCATAGCGCTCGTCGGCGTCGGCCGAAGGATCCACTGCTGCGGATCGAATTGCAGCGCACTCGCCGCCGCCGACACCGGCAACACGAACCGTTGCGAGCGGGCGTTGTTCCACACCGCCAGCGTCTGCGGCGATCCCGCGATCGTCGCGACCACGTCGACCGGCATTGTAAACACGTTCGGATAGGAAGCCGTCTGCCTCTGCTCGATCTTGACGTGCAGGTATTCCTGCCCCCCGACGTTCACCGAGTCCCACCCGTAGCGATACGTCGGCGCCCCGATCTGATAGACCCACTCATCGAAGAACCACGTCAGGTCCTGGCCGTAGGTCGCCGATGCCACCGCGACGAACTCGTCGGTCGTCGCCGCCGATCCCTCGTACGCCGCTCGATAATCCGCCAGAATCTGAAAGAAGGTCGCGTCGCCCACCACGTGCCGCAATTGGTGCAACACCCACGCGCCCTTGAGATAACTATAGGTCGAACTGAAGATTCGACCCACGTCGCCCGTCTGCGGCGGATACACGTAGACCGAGTCGCCGACCGCGCTGGGCTTGTGCGCGAGAATCGCCGAAAAGTACGCCGACGGATTATCCACCCCCGTCTTGTACTCCTCCCAAAGGCACTCCGCGTAGGTGGCGAATCCCTCGTTGAGCCAGATGTCGCTCCACGTCCTGCACGTCACCGCGTCGCCCCACCACTGATGGGAAAGCTCGTGCGAGGTGAGGCCTTCGCTGTACCCGCTTTGCCCGGTGATGGTCTGGTGTTCCATCCCGCCGCCGAACGGGAAGTTGTAAATCCCGTACTTCTCGTTGATGAACGGATATTCGCCGAACAGCGGGCGGAAGGTCGTCATCATGTCCGTGACCTTCTCCCACCCCGCGCGGTACGACGCGTTGTTGTTCTCCGGATAGATGAAAAACTCCACCGGCATCGTCCCGCCGGGATGTACATAGTTCTTCGTCCAAGTGATGTAGTTGGTGGCCGCAAAGCTCACAAGGTAGGTCACGATCGGGTACTGGCTCGACCAGTGATACTGATTCCGACCGCCCGACAGAGGAACGACGCCCTGCAGCAAACCATTGGCCGCCACGATGAAATCGTTCGGCGCCGTGACCGTCAGGTCCAAGGTCGCCTTGTCCGAGTTGTCGCCGGGAACACCGGCATCCCCGTCCTTGGCGGGCCACCAAGTGTACGCATAGTACGGCTCGCTCAGCGTGGCCACCACCGCGGTCCCGGAATGGGTCGTCACCTGGATCGAACCGAACCCGAGGGACACTGAGCTGCCCGTGTAGGCGATCGTCAACGTGAACTCCGCGTCCATCCCAAAGGCGGGGTCGAGCGTGACCGATCGCGTCGTGGGCGAGAGGGTGGTCACAGAGACTGGCACGGGGAACGGCGTCAGGTCGTTCACTACGGCGCTGGTGATCGTGTATTGGCTGCGAAGCCGGAACGTGAACGCCGTCAACCCGTCCGTCTTGCTCTTAATGGTCATCCGGTTTTGACCTGTGATCGTGCAGGTGTTGGATCCCGTATTCAGGTTGCTGATTTCGATAGTGAGGTCGTTGTGGAGAACGTCGGTCTCGCCCATCGCCTCCGCGACGCCGCCCTGAGCCGGCTCCATTTGCTCGGCGACGAATCGCGCCCGCATGGCCTCGGCCTTGCCGCAACCCACGATGGCGGGCTCGTCGGAGACGCTCGTCGGCTCAGGCGAGCGCTGCGCCGGCGATCGACCCGCGGCCCCGAATATCATCCCGAGCGCGAGCAGAACCGCCGGGTGATAACCAACATTTGCTGATCTTCGTGTTTGCATGATCGTTCAGGCGTGCGACCGCCCCGCCCCAACCCCCTGGAAGGTCCGCGAAAAACCGCCCCCCTCACCACCGGCAGAGGTCCCCAACCGCCCCAGCGGTTCTTCGCACGCCCCTATCATAACGGCCTTTGCGACCCCATTCAACCGTCGTACCTGGGGCCCGACCGGCCACGCAGGCATCATAGGCCCTCAGCAGACACCGCAGGTCGGCCCGGACCGTGGGATGATCCGGCAAAGGGAGTGCCCCCTGCGGACGCGGTGAACGCGGCCTGGCGTTTTCGGAATCCCTGGCGTGCGAGTCGATCCATCGCCGTCGCCAAGGCCCTGCGGACCGCTCTGCCGGATCGACTGGGATTGCTTCGTCTCTACGCCCCATGACCGCACACCCAACCAACCGAACCGCCGTGTCAAGCAAACTGACACGCGTGTCCCCACGCGGGGCAACGCACCGCAGAGTGTCACCGGGCTTGCGCCCGATTCTCTGCCGCCACGCGCAGCAAAAGGGCCCGGTGAGCATCACCCCACCGGGCCCCGATTGGTTAAACGTCGTCGGGTCGATGACCAGACCTCGCGGCTTGGACGGATGGTGACGGCGCCTGTCACCATTCAGAAACACCCAGGGCGTGAATAATCGCCCTGTCAAGTTCTGTAGTCTTCTCTTGAGATAAGGCGCCCATCTGTCGCTTGAGTCGCCCTCTTGGAATCGTAAGGATGTTGTCGAGGTTGGCGACGCATGGGCAAGGCAGACCCTCGCGGCGCCCGAGTGAAACCTCGGTATTCAATCCACGAATGGTCCGGGTCACCAATCCGACAACCAGAGATTCAATCGAGTCGACGACGGCATTACGGGTCAGAATGACCACCGGGCGTGACTTCACGGGTGGGGGAAGTTCCGCCCACCATACTTCAGCGCGCCTCATCGCCAGGCGGCTCCTCCCTGTCGGACCATGCAGGGATGCGCCCCAACTCGCTTAGGAGGGATGCTTGCGTCGCCGCAACATCATCGGAACCCACATCCGTAATCGCCGCCGCGTCCAGATACTGGCGCACCGCCTCCTCAACTAGAACCTCGACATTCTTGCCCCACAGCCCGGCCACGCGCCGAAGCTCCTCTTCAAGAGGTGCCGAAAGATCAATCGTCATGATCTCCTGATTTTACTCTCGTCATGGATCGAAGACAAGACGGCGGACCAGGCGCGCCAATGTCACCGGGCTTGCGCCCGATGCTCTGCCGCCACGCGCAGCAAAAGGGCCCGCTGAGCATCACACCCACCGGGCCCCGATTGGTTAAACGTCATCGGGTCGATGACCCAACCCGCGTCTACTTCGGAAATGGTATGCCGAGAATTCGGCAGATGCCACGGCATGTGCCCCGCTTGAGCGTTCGGTGACGCGGAACCGGCACACACGCCGGCGTGGTTGGGTTCATCCACACATCGTGCTTTGCACCATGGTGTTGGAGTACGCACCCTTCACTTCGGAGATGCCTTTCGAACTCCCGCCGATTCACCCGCTACAAGCCTCCTCACCCTGTCGAGCGAGAACGCCTGCGCCAAAGCTTCGCCCGGGCGGCGCGCAACGCTTTCAGTGCATCTCGAGCGTTGGCAAATGCTTCGGAAACCGTCTCCGCTTCGGTGATCAACTCCGGGTCCAGCGGCGAGGTGACGACGTACCCCCCCTCCTCGGCCTCACTGAGTACCAGCACCAGTTTCCCATCACTGACCGTATATTGCTTCGTTGGCATCGTCGCACCGATCTTGCCGGATTCTACACGTGGTTACCCGCCGCTTCAATCCCTCCGCGCAGCAAAAGGGCCCGGTGAGTCCGCCTTCAGCGGACACCCACCGAGCCCGTTTGGTTAAACCTCGTCGGGTCGATGGCTCGACCTATTCAAATTCACCGTAAGAGCGCGACAAATCCCGCCTGCTCGAAATGCCGATCCGCCGTGAAGGCCTTTGCGATTCCCAACCGGCGCATAACCACGAAGCTGACACAGTCAACGAGTCCCCAGCTCTTGTCGCTTCGTTCGGTGTAAACTTCAAGGGCCTCGAACAGTTCGCCTTGGTCAACGTACACGACGGTGGATCGGGGGTCGGAATGGAGCTTTCGAATCAGCCGACCCGTGTCGGTCCGAAGCGCGGTTCGCGCCGGCCCGTTGCCAACCTCGGCGAGTACAAAGGACGTGGTAACTACTCGACGATCGGATTCCTCAAGGCGACGCGGACAGCGGTGGCGGACTCGTGCAGATCGTCGTCCTTATTCAGCGCCGCGAGAAGGCCGGCCGTGTCGAGGAACGCGCCGTCAGCCATGTCTTACCTTGGGGTGTCCGTACAAGTAATGATCGTGGTTGATCGCCAGGTCCCGAATCCCGGTCGACTTCGCACGGTGGTGCAGGCAGCGTCGGCGTACCATCTGCGGAGCAGAGCCATGTATACCGTCATGGACGACCTCGCCCTTTTCGAACTCCATCGCCCGCGCGATGGGGGCGGGGAAGTTGATGTACCACTGCGCGCCGTCCTGGCGTTGGATGAGCTGGACCTTCGTGGGGCAGCCCATGATCGCTTCTCCTTTCCGGCTATCTAGTCATATAACTAGATACCACTTCGCCCGATGACCGTCAAGGGCGCCCTGAAATCGCCCTCCATCCGGTGCTCATCCTGGAATCACGGGTCGCCTACCACGCCGGAACTATGAAATGGCCAAACCTCAGACCCCTGCTTCGCAGGGACGGGGTACCATCGCCTCGCTCGCAGCGTTTTCACGCGCCGAGGGAAGGCTTGGCTATCCGCCGCTCGTTCCGGTTCCCAAGCCAAAGAGCAGGGCGAAGATGGTGGAGAAGAAGCTGTTCAGGGCGCCCGCAAAGCTCGAAATAATAATGTCGATCAGAAAGTTCATTTTGATAGCCTCCGTTCAACGCATACGCCGATCCCTCGACACGACACGATCATAGTTCCGGGCAATTCCCGCCGCAATCCCAGGGGACGCCTCATCGTTTCCCAGGTTGCGAGGAAGGTCGCGGCCCGCAGCACTCCGATTTCCCGCCAGCCGCCCGCCCCGATACCATCGTCGGCATGGAAGGGACTATTGCTCCAGCACGCCTGCCCTATCTCACCGGCGACCTCCCCGGCGTAG
This sequence comes from Planctomycetota bacterium, assembly GCA_043806315.1. Lineage (GTDB taxonomy): Bacteria > Planctomycetota > Phycisphaerae > UBA1845 > UBA1845 > SBAX01. Next base: position 5,894 of record JAZDHF010000072.1, read on the forward strand.
GCGGCGAGATCAAGCGCTTTGACGAGGACTTCCTGGTCGAGGAAGTACCGCTTTATCGGCCATCGGGGCAGGGCACGCACACCTATTTCACGATCGAGAAGCACGGACTTACCACCCATGCGGCGATTCAGCATATCGCCCGACTTTTGGGCCGCCAGCCGTACGAGATCGGCTATGCAGGCCTAAAGGACGCCCACGGCGTCACCCGGCAAATGCTCAGCGTCGAACACGTCGACCCGGATCGAGTGGCGTCGCTGGCCCTTGGCCGGGCGAAGGTGCTCTCCGTCGATCGGCACACCAACAAGCTCAAACTGGGACACCTCGCCGGCAACCGGTTCACCATCAAGGTCCGAGACGCTGTCCCCGACGCCACGCCGGCGGCGGGGGCGATCCTCGACGTGCTGATCCGCCGCGGCGTGCCGAACTACTTCGGCCCGCAGCGTTTCGGCGTTCGCGGCGACAATGCCCAGATCGGATTGGCCGTGCTCCGGCAGGATTATGATGAGGCTTTCGCCCTCATGTTGGGTCGACCCGCGGCGGTAGATCACGGTCCGGCGCAGAAGGCGCGGGAACTCTATGATGCCGGCGATTTCGAGGCCGCAGCGGCGGCCTGGCCTCGCGGAGTCTTCGCCCAACAGTCTCGACTCTGTCGGGCCCTGCTCAAGGCGGAGGGCGACCGTCGGAAGGCGTGGCGGGCGGTGGACCATTCCCTGCGCAAGCTCTACATCTCCGCCTTTCAGAGCGACTTGTTCAATCGAGTTCTGGCCCGGCGGATTAGAACGATCGACCGCCTCGAAACCGGCGATATCGCCTGGAAGCACGTCAACGGCGCGTGCTTCCGGGTCGAGGACGCGGCCACGGAACAGCCTCGCTGCGAGGCGTTGGAAATCTCCCCGACGGGACCGCTGTTCGGCCGCCGGATGACCGAGGCGTCCGGAACTCCCGGTCAGATCGAGGCCGCCGTGCTGGCCGAGTGCGGACTTCGGAAGGAACAAGTGTCCACGCCGGGCAGCGGCAAGACATCGGGCGCCCGCCGGCCTTTGCGGGTTCCCATCGGCGACCCGAATCTCGGCAGCGGCGCGGACGAGCACGGCCCATACATCCTGCTCAGTTTCTTCCTCCCGCCGGGTGCCTACGCGACCAACCTCGTCCGTGAAATCAGCAAGATTCCCGAGGTCGCCCGGCCGGGGCATCATCTTAGCCTGTGGGACGCGGAACGAGGGCCGGAATGAGCAATACCCACGACGTAATTGTCGTCGGCGGGGGGCACGCGGGGATCGAGGCCGCTTGGGCGGCGGCGCGGCTGGGCGCTCGAACGGCGCTCATCATCATGAGCGCCGAAGCCATCGGGAGGATGTCCTGCAACCCCGCGATCGGGGGGCTGGGCAAGGGCCAGATGGTCCGCGAGATCGACGCCTTGGGCGGACTTATGGGGCTGGCGACGGACCAAGCCGGCATCCAATTTCGGATGCTCAACCGCAGCAAAGGCCCCGCCGTCTGGGCGCCCCGCGCCCAATGCGACCGCGACGCCTACCCCCAAGCCGTCCAGCGGCTTCTCCGCCAAGCAATCTCGCTCGACATCATCGAAGGCACCGTCGAGACCATCGAGACGCGTGGCATGCCCAAGCCCGCCGCAGGCGAGCGCCGGCATGGCGGCGCTGCGCTTGGCCATGCCACCCTCGACCAGCAGGCCCGCGTCACTGCGGTCACCCTCGCCGACGGACGGCGGATCGAAACCGACGCCGTCATTTTGACGACGGGGACGTTCCTTCGAGGCCTCATGCACTGTGGGCAGGAGCAGACGCAAGGCGGCCGCGTCGGCGAGCCGGCCGCCGTGGGAATCAGTGACGCGCTCCTGTCACTCGGATTCGAGCTGGGCCGCCTGAAAACCGGCACCCCGCCGCGCGTCCATCGCGACTCCGTCGATTACGCCGCGTGCGAAGTCCAACCGGGCGACGACGTGCCCGTGCCGTTTTCGGACATGACCGACGCGATCACCCAACGGCAAGTGGATTGTTGGGTCACGTGGACGCACTCGAAAGTCCACGAGCATATCGTCGCCAATCTTCACCGCGCCCCGATGTACTCCGGGCAGATCCAATCCCGCGGGCCTCGCTACTGTCCCAGCATCGAGGACAAAGTCGTCCGCTTCGCCGACAAGCCCAAGCACCAAATCTTTCTCGAACCCGAGGGCTACGACAACGAACGCATCTATTGCAACGGCATCAGCACATCCTTGCCCAAAGACGTGCAGGACGCCTTCGTCCATGAGGTGCCTGGGTTGGAGCGGGCAAGAATCCTCCAATACGGCTACGCCGTGGAGTACGACTACGTTCCCACGCATCAGACGAGGACCTCGTTGGAAACCAAACTCGTGCGAGGATTGTTTCTGGCCGGTCAAATCAACGGAACCAGCGGATACGAGGAGGCCGCCGCTCAAGGCTTGGTCGCCGGGATCAACGCCGTGCGTCTGCTCCAAGACGAGGAGCCGTTCGTGATCGGACGCGATCAGGCCTACGTCGGCGTGATGATCGACGACCTCGTCACCCGTCCCCCGCTCGAGCCTTACCGCATGTTTACCTCCCGTGCGGAGTACCGCCTTCTGCTACGCTCCGACAACGCCGATCAACGCCTCACGCTTATCGGGCGACGCTTAGGAACGGTGGACGACGCCCGGTGGGCACGGTTCCAGGCCAAACGCGATGCCGTCGCGACCATCGAATCTCTCACCCGAGCAGGGCACTTGAACGGTTCGGGCCTCTCGACTTGGATTCGCCGCCCGGATGCCGACCTAAACACGTTTGCCGACGCGATCGCCCGCCTGACGACCCGTGTCTTTGACGCCGACGACCTTGTGCAGGTGATGACCGAGGCCAAGTACAGCGGATACGTCGATCGCCAGGCCCGGCAGATCGAGCGGTTCCGCCGACTGGAGTCGATGGGGATACCGGACCGAACGGACTACGCCACCATGCCCGAACTACGTTTTGAGGCCCGCGAACGGCTCGCCCGCGTCGCTCCGGCCACGCTCGGTCAGGCCGCCCGAATCAGCGGCGTAACGCCCGCCGATATCACCGTTCTGTGGATTTATCTTACCGGCCGTCGCCGAACCTAGCGGACCACCCCTGCCACGCCCACCACTACGTCCTAGAAGGCGGGACACCCCGGCCGGCCCGCCACGCCTCGATCCAACATTCAGCCCGCACGCCGGATTTTTTCGTTGACGACGAAATCTCCCGTATGTATCGTATAGGAAACATGGGGGGATTGGACAAGTTGAGTAGTATTTGACGCTCAAGGATGGCTACGCGAGAGGGAACATCATGGCGGATGACGGACGAATCAAAACGATATTCACCACCGGCGAAGTAGCGCAAATCTGCAAGGTCAGTCAGCAGACGGTGATCCGCTGCTTTGACAGCGGCCGTTTGCAGGGCTTTCGGGTCCCGGGGTCGCGCTTCAGGCGTATCCCCCGCGAATCCCTGATTGCCTTTATGAAGAACAACGACATCCCGATGGACCAGCTTGAAACGGGGAAGAAGCGGGTCCTGGTCGTGGATGACGATGAGGCCGTCGTGGACATGTTCAACGAGTTGTTGGAGCGCGACGGCCGCTTCGAGGTCCGCACGGCCTCGACCGGCTACGACGCGGGAATCCTCACCGAGAAGTTTCGCCCTGATGTGTTGCTGCTCGACTTCAAGCTGCCCGACATCAACGGTAACGTCGTGTGTCGCACGATACGCGCCAACCCGAATTACCGGCACATGAAGATCCTCATGATCAGCGGCGTGGCCGACCCGGATGAGGTCGCGGAGTTGAAATCGGCCGGGGCGGATGAGTTCATCCGCAAACCCTTCGACATCAACGCCGTGATCTGTCGAATCGCCGAAATGATGAAGGTCGCGTAGGCGCATCGGACGCTGCGGGATTCCGGCCGGGAACCCTTCGAGGCTCAGGGCAAGCGTGGAGGATGCGATGGCCGTCGGCGTCCAGCGAACCACCTCATCGCCGTCTCCGGCGCGCGAACGGGTGGAGTTGATCCTCGGCCAATTGGATCAGCTCCCTACGCTGCCGACCGTGGTCGCACGCCTTCTGGCCGTCGCCGGCTCGGACGATTCGTCCGTCCAAGACCTGGTGCGCATCATCGAACCCGATCCGTCCCTGACCGCCCGCATCCTCAGGATGGTACGCCGCGCCGACCTCGGCGTCCGCACCCAGGGGATGACCGTCCCCCGCGCCGTCACGCTTCTCGGTTTTCGGGCGGTGCGTAACGCAGCGCTGTCCACGCAATTCTTCGAAACTTTATCGGCGCCCGGTGAAGACCAGGCCGCGACGACTCGTCGAAAGGGACTGTGGAAGCACAGCCTGGCGATCGCGTGTGCCGCCGAAATGATTGCCGAGCGAACCGACGCCCCCAACGCGGGCGACGCCTTCGTCTGCGGGTTGCTCCACGACATCGGCAAGATCGCTCTCGACGTTTGCCTCCCCAAGAGCTATGCCCGCGTCCTGGATCGCAGCGAACATCAACCCGTCTGCCTTTGCGACATCGAGCAGGATATCCTCGGGGTGGACCATACGACCGCCGGGAAGCGCCTCGTCACCCACTGGCGGCTGGGGCAGCCGATCGTGGAGTGCGTCTGGCTGCATCACCAAGACCCCGACGCGCTTCCCTCCAACGTCGCCCACCCGCGGATGGTGCGGATCGTGCACGTCGCCGATGCTCTGGTACGCCGTGCGGGAATCGGCGCCTCAGGCTCCGGGCATCCGACCGACATCGAAACCGCAGCGTTGCCTCTAGGGTTGGATCGCCAAGCCCTCGATCAACTCGTTCAGCGCGTGCCGGAGAGAATGAAGCCGCTCCAAGAAGCCCTCGGCCTCGACGACGACGGCGACGGCGCGTCGAACCTCGAATCGCTGTCGGAAGCGAACCGCCGACTTGGCCAACTCAATGTCCAACTGGTGGAATCGAACCGGGCGCTGCAACTTCGCTCGGATTGCCTCGACGCCCTGACCGCCTTCACCGACCGACTGGCAGAAGACGTTCGCGTCGCCGACGTGTGTGCTGCCGCCGCCGACGCCGTCCGCTCGTTCTGCCGGGTCGACCGCGCCGTCGCCTTTCTGCGGCAGCACGACAGCCGCTTCATTCATTTCGGCGTCAGCGACAAGCTTGTCCTGAGTCTCGAAGGAAGCGAAGCCGCACCCCGCACGGCGATCGTCGATTGCGGCGATTTCCCCGCGATCGACGACGTCGACTCGACCCGTGGCATGGTCGCAGCCCCGGAGCGCTGTGAGGACCTGTGGCAACGATGTTTCGGTTCGCCCGCGGAAGCGCCACTCTGGATGCTGCCGATTAACACCGATGCAGCGGCGGGGGGCGTGCTGATCGTCGCCGACGACCGCGTCGTACGCTCCCTACGCTCCGCTGCGACGGAGTGCGGGTCGCTCGCCGCGGCGATCCGTCTAGCCGTCTCGTCGTCGGCGGCCAGGGTCGATGCGGAGAAAACGGCGGAGGAACTGTTGGACCTCAACCGGCGGCTCCATACCGCCCAAAAACAACTGGTGCGGATGCGCTCCATCTCCATCATTGCGCAAATGGCCGCCGGCGCCGCCCACGAGTTGAATAACCCCCTCGCGGTGATCTCCGGCCGCGCCCAGATGGAGCTCACCCGGTCCGAAGACCCCGAACCTTGTCCTGAGCCGCGAAGGAGCCGCCGGGCGTTGGAGATCATCATCGAGCAGGCCCAACGGGCATCGGGGATCGTTTCCGACCTGATGAGTTTCGCTAAGCCGGCTGAGCCTCGACCGGTCGTGCAACCGCTCGCGGACGTGCTGGAAGCGGCCTGTCAGCACTGGCGACGCGTTTCCGGCCTCGGACCCGACCGTCTCGTGCTGTCGATCCGCGATGCTGATTCAACAGTCTATGGCGACCCCGATCAGCTTCGGGAAATCCTTCAGGCCGTTTTTGCCAATGCCCTCGAAGCTACCGATCCTGCCGCACGGCGCATCGAAATCAACTCGCCCTCTCGCGCTTCCGATGAGACGGTGCGGATCGTGGTCGAGGACAACGGCGTGGGCATGACGCCGGACGTTCTGGAACATGCCCTCGACCCGTTTTTCTCCAGTCGCGCCGCGGGTCGCGGACGAGGATTGGGACTTTCGCGGGCCTATCGGCTCGCGGAAATCAACGGCGGAAGCCTGTGGCTCGAATCAACGCCCAACATCGCCACCACCGTCACCATCGAGCTACCCGCCCGCGCACCGGCGACCTAGACCGAGCCGAATGTCGAATGTCGATTGTCGAATGTCGAATACATTCGCGGAAGGTGTCGTTCATTCGACATTCGACATTCGACAATCGACATTCCGCATCCCTACGTCGCAGTACCTGTCTCGCAGGATAACGCTCCATGTCCGATCGCGCCCCCAAGATTCTCCTCGTCGAGCCCGACCCGGAGATGGTCGAGATGCTGGTCGGCTCGCTCCGCCGACGGTTCGACGCCCAGGTGACGTGCGTGGACGGCGCCGACGCGTGCCTGAACACCGATCTGTATGACCCACATGACGTGGTCATCGCCGAGTGGGAGCTGGAGGACTCGGACGGCCTGCAGCTCGCCGAAAATCTGACCATCCTCGCCCCGCGCCCGATCATCCTGCTTGCCGACGAACCCACCTCGCGCGACGCCATCGGGGCGATGCGGCTTGGCGTCCGCGACCTGTTCACCAAGCCGTTCCCCGTCGAGGACCTGCTCGACGCGACCGAGCGCGCCGTCGCCGGCCATGAGCTGAAACGTCAACACGCCGCCAAGTATCGTCGCATGCGCGAGCTCGTTCGCCACGTGATCCGGGAACGCCGCGATTTGAACCGGCGCATCGAGCTGGTCTGCCGCGACCTCGTCGAGGCCCACCGCCGACTCGTCCACCGCGTCCTGGCGCTCGAGGGGACGCAGACGGGACAATCGGCGTAAACGTTGAAACGTCGAAAAGCCGAAAAGCCGAAACGCCGAAAAGCCGAAAAACTGAAAAGCCGAAAAACCGAAAAGCCGAAATATCGCGGGATTGTGCGGTCCCTGCTTTCGGCGTTTCGGTGTTTCGGCGTTTTTGCGTTTCCCGTCTTACAGCCACTTCGACAAAATGAGATGGATTACGACCGCCCCGGCGAATGCAATCGCGATCTTGAGGGGCCAGGGCATGGTCTTGGGCGGCGGCTCGACCAGGCGGAGAGCGTGGTAGATTTCCTCGGAATCCTCGCTGTGGAGTGCCTCCTCGCGGCACTCGGCGATCAGTCGCCCGGTCTCCACGGCGGACAAATGCAACTGCGCGGCGTAGCGAACGATCCGCCGCCGGCGGCTGGGCGTCAGGCGCCCGCTGCGCACCTCCTGGGCGATGAGTCGGCGAAAGATTTCCTTCGTGTCGATGCGCCCGGGGCCGGTGGACTTGAAACCGCCGACGAAACTGCGCGCCTCGTCACGATCGGGCTCGTGCACGGACCTTCTTCCCCCTTCTGTCTGATGATAGCCCTGCAGCGCCCCGATTTCAGCGCGCACCGCTCCTGGAAGAAATCCGCTTCGCGCACCCCCGTGCGGCTCGACGTTATGGGAACGTCGAGCGGGAATTGCGCCGCCCGAATGTGCTATATAGGTCTATCCACGAGGGAAAGGACCGATGTCATGCTGAGCGCAGCGAAGCATCTCTGAACCAGAGATTCTCCGGTCGCCTTCGGCGACCTCAGAATGACATTTGTCAGCGTACTTTTCCGTTTGTGTGGTTCTGTCTAGGGCAACAGGCGGACGCCTTTTCGCTCTTCGAACTTCGATCTTCTCACTTCGCCGCGTTTCACACTTCGACGCGATTGAAATGCTTGGCCCCGACCCACAATGCGGCACACCCCGCCGCGATGCTGGTGAGCGCGGCCGTCGCGCACAGCAACAGCGACCGCGCATCCGGCAAGGTGTTGGCGGAGAGGTATCGCGACTGCCAGGTGGCCAATCCCACGCCCGTCAGGACGATCGCCACCAGCGCCACCGACGCGAGCAGGTTCGTCGTCCCGCCCAGCCCGCTGGCAATGCGGGCGACGTTGGTCTGTCCGAACATCGGAAGCCGCGCTCCGATCCCCACCGAAAAACCGCACAACCCGAAGCAGATCGCCATGGTGACGAGCAAGTGAATCGCGGTCCACACCATGTCGAGATTTAACATGAACGCGGCCAAGCTCATCGCCCCCACGGCCACCAGCAACGTCACGGTCATCGAAAAGGCGAACTTCGCCAGGAGCACCCGTCCCCGCGGCAACGGCAATACGCCCATCAACCACAGCTTCTGCCCTTCGAGCGATACCAACGGAAACACGAATCGACAGGTGAACGTCGCCAGAATCAGGCTCACCGCGCACAAGTTCAGGAAGGGAATGAACAGAAACCATCCCGACGCGGAAAACTCCAAACGCAGCGTGGGCATGTTGGTGAGGTATAACACCAGCAACCCGAACAGGATCGTAAGCTGACTCCACTGCGCGGGATCGCGGCAGAACGTCCGCAGGTCCTTGGCCGCAATCAGCCGCAACGGAAGTGGTAGGTAGAAGAACACCCAACCCGCCGCCCCGCCCGACGCCTCCGCCGCCGATCTCCGCCCGCCGCCCGGTCCCGCCGAGGCCCGATCGTAGGCCCCGTCGAAATACCCGGATACGATCCTCACCCCCACCCAACTCAAAAAGAACGCATTCGCCAGCGTCACCCCCAGGTAGCGAAACGACACGGGGAACTGCCCGTGTACCGCCTGGTCGATGCCCGCCGCCACCCAGTTGTTCGGAAGCAACGCGGACTGCACAAAGCTCATCCGCGTCAGGAACGCCCGTAGCCACACCTCCGTCGCCGTCTCCCCGATCTGTAGCGAACGGAGCCCCGTCACGATGACCGCGGTCAGCCCCACCGCCGTCAGGAGCGTCACGGCCCGCGTCGCTCTTCGCGGAAAAAACCGCGCCACGCCCCAGGCCAGCAACAATCCGATCGCGCCCGGGATTGGAATGAAGGCCAGAAAAAACGCCAGGAAAAACAGGTAGAAGATCGGTTCCTCCGATGTCGCCGCCATGGCGAACATCATCGGCAGCCCCAAGAGGATCAGCGACCAACTGGACAGGGCCAGACACTCCAGATACTTGAGCGTCACCACGTCGAGCGGCGCGATCGGCAGGGTCAACAGGTACGGCGATTCCGATTTTCCGAACAAGGCGCCGTAAGCGATGATCGCATTGGAGAAGGTCAGCAGCGCCAGCATGGCGACGAAAAAGAAATTGAACACCAGCGGGATCGCGACCGTCGCCTCCAACGGCGTGCGCGAGAGCTGCATGAACACCAGTCGAAACAGCCCGTACAATCCGAACCAGATCAACCCGATCAACAGGACCGCGGCGACGAGACGTATCGGCGCGTCGTGAACCGCCTGGGCGACGCGGTTCACCACCGCCCGACCGCGAACGCGAAGCAGCAAGCCCAACCTTGTCCTGAGCCTCGAAGGATTCGGCTCGGTCACGTCGAGCGCCGGGGCCTCACTCATCGCCGACCTCGGTGAGTTGGAGAAAGACATCTTCGAGCGAATGCTCGCGTCGGGCCTGGGTTTTGAGTTGATCGAGCGTGCCCACGGCGATCAGTTCTCCGCGATGGATGATCCCGATCCGGTCCGCGAGCGACTCGGCGATGTCCAGCGTGTGCGTGCTCATGAAGATCGTACCTCCGCCGCGGGTGTGCTCGGTGAAGAGGTTCTTGACCGAGCGGACGGTGCGCGGGTCCAAACCGACCATCGGCTCGTCGATCACCAGCACCGCTGGCTCGTGCAGCATCGCCGCCGCGAGCACCACCTTCTGCTTCATCCCGTGACTGTAGCTCTCCGTGAGGTGGTCCAAGAACTCGCCGATATCCAGACGCCGAATCAAGGCCTCCAGCTTGCGATCCCGTTGGAGCGTCGGAATGCCGAACATTTCGGCGACGAAATAGAGGAACTCCCGACCCGTCAGCTTGTCGTAGATGAAGGGTTGATCGGGCACGTACGCGAGCCGCGCTTTCGCCGCCAGACCGTTCGATCCGATGGGGTGCCCGCAGACCTGCACGTACCCGTCGTCCGGTCGCAACAACCCGACGATCATCTTGATCGTCGTCGTTTTGCCCGCCCCGTTGGGTCCGATGAACGCGAACAGCTCGCCCCGTGGAATCTCCAGGGACAGGTTCCGCACGGCCACGGTGCGTCCGTAGGACTTACGAACCCCCGCCAAGACGATCGCCGGCTCTGCCGCAGAACTTGTCCTGAGCCTCGAAGGATCGGTCATCGCTGCTTCGTTCTCCTCCCGCCCAGCGGCGTCCGCCGCGCCTTCACCCGCTCCGCCTCATCGAAACCGGCCTCCCGAACGATCCGAAACGTCCCTCCGACGGGGAGCGTAACCTCCTGCAGTTGCACCCGCCCGTCGGCGTCGATCCAGGCCTTGGCGTTCGGCGATTCCACCACCAGGCAATTCTTCATCCCCTGCGGCGTGGCAATCCGCTCCTCCCCCGTCACCTCGACCAGCAGCGGCATGAACCGGTTCCCCACGCCGGTGAGCAACGCGACGGGGTTGACCACCTGCATCCGCCATTTCGTCCCCACGCGAAGGTCGCCCAGTTCCGAGAAAGGGTTGAATGCCCCGGTGATCAGCCCCCCGCTGCTCAACGGAATCTTGAAGGCCCTCTCGATAGGTCCGCTCTCGAACGTGAAGGAGAAGTCCGAGGGGAATCGTTCGCCGCGGAGCTTCACGTCGGCCTCTTCCGCCTCCACCCGGATGGTGAACTCGTCGAGCACGCCTTCGACGGTATAGTCCGAGTTCACCGAAATCCGAAGCGGCGTGATGTCCACCGGAAGCCACTCGACCCAGATCAGATCGTCGCGACGGACCGCCGTTTCGTCGGCGCGATACGTCGTCCACACCGTGCCCACCTTGTGCCCGAGTTCATCGGAGATGGTAAACTGGGAACGGCTTTCCTTGTTCCGGGGCTGCTGGGATACCCGCAAGGGAGGCGGGTCCAACGCCGTCCAACTCGGCCAGACGTCGTGGGCGACGAGCCACGTCATCGCCGCCAACCACGCCGGCACGATCAACAATCCCGTGGTGCGGGTGAACAAGTCGCCAACCCCATGAACTGCCGCTTCCGTGTGCGAACGGACGATTGTATCCCGGCGCGGAGCGTATGGTCAAACCCCCTGTTTCGCGTCGCGTAGAGCGCATTCGACATTCGACATTCGCCATTCGACAATCCCCCTCAGTGTTGGCGCAAGGCTGGAAACGCACGTTTGGGCGGGTGGTACGGCAGGGATGGATCGCGTCGGCGATCCTCGCCCCGGTCGCGCTCATCGGAACTTGGCTCGCATTTCAGCACAAACCGGCCTGGTATCAGCCGGTCCGGCTCGATGAAGAGGGCTACCAACTTGCCCGCCGCGACGCCGTTGCGACGGCTGACTCCATCAGCGATCAAATCGTCCAAGGCAAGGCGTTCGAGGTGGTGGTCCTTGACCGCTCGGTCAACGAATGGCTTGCGGCCTTGCCCCGTGTCTCGCCCGAAGCCAGGCGAGCACTGCCCCCTGAGTTGCGCGATCCGGCGGTCCGGTTCCTTCGAGGCTCAGGACAGGTCACGGATGAGCGCATCCGCGTGGGCGCACACTACGAAAAGAGCGGCTGGCAGGCCATCGTCAGCGTCGATCTCGCCTTGCGCGTGTCACCAGACGGCATCAACCTGACGATCGCCCTCGCCGCCGTCCGAGGTGGTTCGCTGCCCGTACCCCGTGTCATCGTCGAACGCCTTCTCCGTCCGCTTCTCGAACGCGCCCATCGCCGTCATCGCAACCACGATGACGCCGATGCCGACTCGCCGTGGGGCACAACGCTGGACAACCTCCATTCGACGGATCAACTGTTCAACGGAGTGACCATCCGCAACCGGTTCGTCTGGCCCAACGGCCGGCGACCCTTTCGCATTGAGTCCATCCGCATCACCGACGGCGAACTTCGCCTCCGCATCCAACCCCTGTAGGCCGCGCGGGAATCCCCCGCTCCCCCCCCAGAGCCCGTCAAGGACTGGAGGCTAAATAGGTGACTGTCCCGAATGGCACTGCCGTTGCCAACCATTGTTCTGCCATGCGGTTACGTTTCTCCGAGTTCCGCGCGGAGCTCGTCGCGGGGGCGTTGCATGAGCGGGTAGCGATGTCTCCGACGCTTCAGGACGCGGGGTTCGATGCGCCCGGGACGGTTGGCGACTTCGTTGGCGGCAATGTGGGCCAGCATCGTGGCATACATCGCCGGGGCGTCAGAACACGACCCCGTCGCCCCCAACATCCAAGACGCCAAGATCGTCTGGCAGGCCAAGGCAAAGCCCAAGTGACGCGGCTGCTTGCCGTGAACGGCGGCGGCCGTGGCGATTAGGGTGCGGATCAGATTGTAGGCCAACAGCGTGACCCACAGCTCCCGACGCACCATGTCGGGCGTCTTGCAGCGGACATGGTCCAAGCCCAAGGTCTGCTTGATGCTGCGGATGTCCAGTTCCACGTTCCACCGAAAACCGTACAGCGTTCGCCGAGCGCCGCTGGAAGCGCGAACTCGGGCAAGCACGCCCGCAGCGGCACCCCATACTCATGTCTGGCCTCGAAGAGGACCGTGTTGGTGATCAGCTCCGTTACCGATGCAATGCTCTGTCTTTGTGGCCTGAGTCGGGGTGAGAACCGGAGTCTGAAGAGGGTGTCGCTGCGTATATGCCATCGTAGGCTTGACAGAAAGGGCAGTGCCGCTCGATCCGGCCCGCCAATCGGGCGTACGTCGACTCTGGATACCGCCGTCTCATGATACAAAACGGGCAGCCCCGACACACTTGGGCCAAGATTTTCGTCCACATCACGGGCTCACCCACGTCCACGTTGCCGGCCAGGCACTGGAACCTTCCCGATACGATCCACCTGCTGTTGGGCCCGGCGACGTACAGATCGTAATCGCCCGCTGCGGAATTTGCCACAGCGACATTCATGTGATCGACAACGACAGGGACATCGGATCGTGAGAGACGCACGCGGAGTCACGACCTGCAGCCACCCATGAGGCAGGAGCATTGAGGGACGCAATGATTCGGGAGCAAGGGCAGCGGCACACTTCCGCGTGGGGCGCGAAAGGCAGCTGGAACTCGTTGAGTAGGAAGAGGTTGCGCCAAAGCGCTGGGAGCGGAGGGTGAGGGCGTGGTGACAAGAACACGACCGCCCGACTATTGGAACGCGTGAATCGCGAAAACCCAGTCCCTCCGCTCTCGTAGAAGGACCAGAATCCGAATTATCCGATGAGCGCGCTACTCGGGCGGAGAAGCGGCTAATTGAGTACTTGCGGCAGGGACACTTGGATTGGCGGGAAAGATCCTTCCTATACTGATTCCCAGCGCCGCGCGAGGTTTCTGCTGATCACAAGAAACACGATCGCCATGCCAGACAGGACTGCGATCCAGAACTCCTGACTTGCCTGACGCTTGAAGTGACGGCTCTTGGAGCCGCTGCGCACACATCGGAGTGCGAAAACGTCGAGATTTCACTGCTCGACCTCCCTTGGGCCGATGGAAATATCCGCCAACTATTCTTCCACCATTGCAGTGGACCTGCTGTGCAGGAAATGCCTTGTTTTGCAGGCTCTGTTGGCAGTATGTCAGGAGTTCTGGCGATCTGAGGTAGCAGCTCCGCGAGTGATCGCAGCATCGAGTCGCCGACGTTCTCGTACCAGAAGACCTTGAGGTAACCGTCGAGCGCCCATCCGTTGAATGTGAAGAGCGCTGTCGTTTCCATGAACGACGGCATTACGAATCGTGGCACCATGCTTCCTCCCAAGGCCGACATGATGAGGATGACAATCGTAGAAACGCCGCCAAGCTGTGCCCGACTCTTGCAAAGGGTGGCAAGGACGATCCCGAAGGCCGCAGCGGCGCCGACACCGCTGCACAAGTCGCCTCGTGGCCCTGGCAACTGGCTGCCAACATCTGCACGTCGTATCCTTGCTTGGGCTCGGTTATGCACCGATGGAACCTGACGCAGCACCGGAGAGGGTAATGTGCTCCCCAACGGTTTTGGCCTTGTATCCCAACAGACGCGTAACGCCGCGTCTCGAGGCCGGAGGGGCTGGCGGGCCGCCCAAGGCATCACATCACGTGCTCTGACGAACATGCCCGCCAACGGGAGGCACTCGACCGACGTCTTGTGTGGTTGCCGGGAAGTATAGCTTGAAAGAGGTCCCGTCGCCCGGTTTACTCGTGACCTCTATATGCCCCCCTGCCTGGGTTACAATTCCATGCACGATCGACAGTCCTAAACCGTTCCCTTTCTCTTTTGACTTGGTGGTGAAGAAAGGCTCGAACATTCGCTGCATGGTCTCCTCATTCATGCCCGTGCCGGTGTCGTTTACAATAAGCACGGCGTGAGACCCGGGTTTAGCCTCGATGTGCGCCCGGGCGTACGCCTTGTCCAACGTCACGTGGGCGGTCTCGATCGTTAGCTTGCCACCATCGGGCATTGCATCCCGGGCGTTAAGCGCTAAGTTCATGATTACCTCCTCGATTTGGCCGACGTCTGCGTAGATCGCCTTGATGTCAGAGGCTGTACGTACCCTTAACTCCGTCTGACCGCCGATCAGCGATCGCAACATGGCATCCATGTCCACGACGACTCGATTCAAATCCAGCAGCTGAGGCTTCCCGCCACCTGTGCGACCGAAGGCAAGCAATCGCCGTACAAGCCCCGCGCCCCGCTCAACCGAGCTCACGATCTGTCGAAGTGCCTCGGCCTCGGCACTCGCGATCCGGTCTTCATTCATCTTGCTCAGGGTGCGCTCAGCGTTGCTGAGAATGACGGTCAGGATGCTGTTGAAATCGTGGGCTACCCCGGCGGCGAGTTGCCCAACAGCCTGCATCTTATGGGCGTGGCGAAGCCGGGCCTCGCTTTTGGCCTTCTCTTCCTCCGCTCGCTTGCGCTCGGTAATGTCTATGAAGTAGCCCACGATTTCGGTGGCTTCCCCGGCCTCGTCTCTTGTGAGCTTCATCTCGTCACGTATCCATCTGTAGGTACCGTCCTTGTTGAGGAAACGGTATTCGTATGAGTGACTTCCATGCTCGAAAAGACCCGTTAAGTCGTCGAGAATACGTTGCCTATCTTGAGGATGGACGTGGTCAATCCAGAAACCCAAGCTCTCGGTAAAGTCCCGGGGTTCATACCCGGTCATTTGTCTGACGTTTCCGGTGATCGAAGTGGCTCCGTAATCCCCCGAAGGTCTTGCAGTGTAGACTGCCACGGCAGTAGATGCGAGCAGGTATTCGAGCCGATCGTTGGCCGTCCGCAGTGCATCCTCCACCTGCGCGTGAGCCAGTTCGGCCTGCTCCAGGGCCTGGACACGGGTACGCGACGCCCGAAGTTCCTGGATAAGTTCAGTTTCAGTCTTGTGCGAACCGGACATGGCTCGTTCCTCATTCCTCCAGATCCGGACACGTGTTGCACAAAGGCGCCGGCTCAGTACGAGCCAGGTGCCACCGCGCCATCTGCACTGGCAATCGCCACGCTGAGGCGTTAATTCCGTTGGATCAAACCTGCAACTCCGCCCTCATTCGACCAACCGGCAATAAGTCAGCGTTCCGCATGATCGTGTCAATTCACTGCAACGTTTTCAGATCACGCATCCCTTCCACCCACTGCCCTGCCGATTCCGATGGGGCTCCGAGCCAAGAAGACGATCGTGTCGGTTACGGTTTCACCTTTTTGCGCTTGTCAGGGTAGGCCGGCGGAGGCGGCAGGTCTTTCGGATCGTCGCGGAGCCGCTGAAGGATGTTCTGTATGCCGGTCTCCAGCTGCGCATCACGCCCTTGCAGAACGTCGCCGGGCAGGTTCTCCACTTCGATGTCGGGATCGACGCCGTGGCCCTCGATCGGCCAGGTGCGGTCCAAGCCGTAAGCGCCGAATTGCGGCGGCGTGCACGTGCCCCCATCCATCAGCAGTTGGTGCGGCTCGATGCCCACGGAGCCGCCCCAGGTGCGCACGCCGATCAGCGGCGCGAGCCCCATTCGCTTGACTGCCTCGGAGAACAACTCGCCGGAGGAGCCAGTGTTCTCGTTGATGAGCACCACCCAATGGCCGTAGAATGTGCGCTCGGGAACATTGATGGGCTTGCCTTCCCGCGGCTTGGTGAGTGACCAGACCCGGCGCTCCAGCCGGTCGATGAGCATGTCGGCGGTAAAGCCGCCCGAGTTGTAGCGAACGTCGATGATGAACCCCTTCTTATAATGGTGCGCGAAGAAGACCTTTCCGAACTCCACGAGGCCCGGCGCCATCATGTCTGGTATGTGTGCGTAGCCGATCAGGCCCTTGGAGGCCTTGTCCACGAGTGCGCGGTTGCGATCCACCCATTCACGATACTGTAGGGCCCCCTCACCGCCGATCGTTTTCGCGCGGTACTTCTTGGCACCCTCTTTCACCGGCTGCGTGTTGTACGTGAGCGTGACGGTCTTATTCCTCTTGTTCACCAGGAACTCATACAGGTTAGCCCCGACGGGCACTTCGACACCGTCAATGGCGATGAGGTAGTCGCCCACCCGAATGGGACAGCCGGGCTCCATCAGGGGGGACCTCTCATCCTCCACACCAGGAGTACCCGGATAAATGTGACGAATCCGGTAATACGCCTCCCCGGGCACGGGTTCCACACGGATGCCGAGCAGACCAACCGCAATGCGCTCGGGCTCTTCCGGAGTGTCGCCTCCGGAGACGTAGGTGTGGCCCGCATTAAGCTCTCCGATCATCTCCCCGATTAAGTAGTTAAGATCATGTCGATTCCCACATTCGGATACATACTGGCGGTACTTGGCGCCGGTCGATTTCCAGTCCACCCCGTGCAGATTGGGATCATAGAACCAATCGCGTTGCACACGCCAGGCTTCATTGAATATCTGCAGGTACTCTTTGGAACGGTCCACGAGGATTCGAACGCCGTCCATCTTAATCTCGCCGTCCCCGACCTTGGCATCCTTGCCGACATCCACCACGCCGTAACGTCGACCCGCGCGGTACACGAGCTTTTTGCCATCCGCAGATTGGTGGTAGTTGGCGATCCCGCTCATCACCTTGTGCGGTTCCTTCTTCTCCAAGTCGTAATGATACAGGTCCAGTTCGCCTTCGGTATCGTCGGTGACGGTCTGGTACTTCTCGAACTCGTTTTCGTTTTTCTTCAGGTAGTAGATCCCCTTTGAAGTAGCTTCGAGCCGGAAGTAGTTGCCCGCGGGCACGCCCTCGACGGCTACCACGCGCCGGGCGATTCCCTCCACATCGATGACCGTGGCCTTGACACTCTCCGGCTTTCCCTTGTCGCCGTCCGCCTTCTTCTCGCCGTTGGCGCTCTCTTCGCTGTCGGTCTTTTTACTCCGCTCCGGCGGGGTCATCGCCTCCGGACGATCCGTTGATTCGCGAGCTTCCGAAGCATTCTCTTTTTTGGCATCACTTCCCGCGCCTCCGGGTCCCTTGGGGATATCCTCGGGCTTGGACTCCTCGCCGCTCAGTTCCTCAGAGGAGTCCTTAGGCGCGAACGGTGACGGCTCACCATCCTTCAGCACGACGAGGTAGGGCCGGGCCATGTCGAGGAAGACGTAGCTTTGCTCCACGAATCCCATTACGGGCTTGAATGTGCGATGCGATAGAAAGTACAGATACTTACCCTTCGGATCGAAGGACGGGCTCCAGTCCTCGGTCATCCCATCCGTCACGCGATAGCTCTTCTTCTCTCTCAGGGAGTAAAGGAAAATCGCTTCGTTGAGGCTCTCCTGCAGCTTGGTATACGCTACCCATTGACTGTCGGGCGACCACACATAGTCTTGGATGCCCCATCGCCCCCAGCCGTCGTCATACTCCCCCTGGTCAATCTGGGTAATCGCGCCGCTCTCTGCATCTGCAAGACTCAGGCGCATGGCCTTGTCGCCGAACATCAGCCAGCGGCTGTCCGGGGACCACACAGGCTGCAAGCGGAAGCCCTGGTTGCCGGAGGTGACCGCCCGCCACGGCTGCTCCCCGCGCTGATCGACGAGATAAAGTTCTTCCTCGCCGGAGCGGTCGGAAAGAAACGCGACCCACCGGCCGTCCGGCGACCATGTCGCGTTTTTCTGACGCGTGTCGCTGGTATGCGTGAGGTTGATCGGCTCACCATCCTCCACGGGCAAATTGAGCACTTCCCCCCGCACGCTGAGCAGCATCCGCTTGCCCTTAGGTGACAGCCCGAAGGCTCCCGCCTTCGCCTGGATTTTCACCCACTCCGCGCGAGTCGGCGTCCGGTCGCTGTCGAGCGTCACCGGCACGGCCTTGCTCTTCCCAGACGCAAGGTCCAACAAGTGCAGGGACTCGGCGTACTGGTACACGATCCGACCCGGCCCGATGGAGGGAAACTTCACGTCGTAGTCGGTGTATTTGGTCAGCGCGGTGGTCTTCTGCTTGGCAACGTCATAGCGGAACAGGTTCAGGGTGCCGTTCTCGCGATCCGAGGTGAAGAAGATCGCGTCCCCCTGCCACATCGGAAAGTTGTCGTTGCCCGGCCAATCGGTTATGCGCCGGTAGTCTGCCTTGTCCAACCGCCCCATCCAGATGTCCTGCTGTGTGCCGCCCTGGTAGCGCTTCCACGTGGCGCCCTCTTGCGAGGTCCGGTTGTAGGCAATGCTCAGCCCGTCCGGTGACAGGGCCGTAAGCCCCGCGCAGTCCACGTTTAGTCGTTCCTCCATGCCGCCCTCCAAGGGCACTCGGTAGATCTCTTCGCATCGCCGAGGGTACTCGCGGTCGGATCGGAACAGGACGTGCTTGCCGTCTGGGAACCAGTCCAGGACCCGGTCGCTCGCCGGATGAAAGGTAAGACGCCGCGGAATGCCACCCGTCGCGGGAATGGCGTAAACGTCCGTGCCGCCGTCGTATTCGCCGGTAAACGCAATCCATGCGCCGTCGGGTGAGAACTTGGGAAACGCCTCCATGCCATCGTCCCGCGTGAGGCGCTCCGCCGCTCCGCCGGAGGACGGCACGATCCACAAGTCTCCTTCGTACACGAAAACGATGCGCTCCTCGTGCACGTCGGCCTGCCGCATCAAATGCGATTGGCCATGCGCCGACGATCCAAACAACACCACGGCGCCGAGAGCAGCGCCTACTCGACCGGTTCTCGAACTTCGGGGCATGAAACACCTCACAACACAAACCCTAAACCATCGCCAAGAGTCGTTCGCGCTCGTACCCCCGGGCCGCGGCCGTCGCGCGAAGCCGCACCTGCTGACAGCCAAGTCGGCAATCGGTGTCGTGGCATCGCCAGCGCGACACCGCGAGTCCATGCCGCCCGCGCCGCGCGGGCCAGATGTAAGCGAAAAGTCTCTTCGCCGCAATCCGGACACGACTTCTTTCCCCCCGCTCGTACTAAGCGCTTCACGCTACCTCGTGGGAGGAATCACGACCACCTCTTCTGCCTGCGATTTTTCTCCCGAGGCAGCGGAAACTCTATTCCGCGACGCTCCGTGCGTGGACAGAACTCGGCCCGGCCGTCCCGTCGCGTTCAATGTAAGGGCGAGGCACGCCGCGGTTTGCCTCGCTCCTGGCTTCGCCGTACGGTGAGAACCTGAGACGTAGGCTTGGAGGTGAGTCGAGACGCGGCAACGGACGCCGGTCGCGATGTCACGCGGTTGCCGCGTGACGCCGACCCGGTCCGAGTCACAATTCGTGGCCCGCACCGGACGAGTGTGAGATCCGCTACGCCGAGGCCGCATTTGCGCTTGGTTTTGCAGGGTTCGTCGCATTCCAGCTCCGCGAAGACCGCCGATTCTGGCGCTCGGCCCTTGCCGGCATCGTCGGCGCGGCCTTCCCCGTGATCGCCCTCGCGGTACGCAACGACCTTGCCTTCGGCGCCTTTTGGCGCACCGGCTACGCCATGACTGGCGAACAAACCGGCTTTGGCCTGGGTTTCTTTCTTGAACATGCGCCCAGCTACCTGGAACGGCTGTTGAGCGAAGGCGCCGGCCCGCTGTTCGGGTTGGCGGTGGTCGGGATTGCCGTTCTGTGCGCGCGGAGGGAGACTCGCGCGCACGGCACATTCCTGGCGGCGCTGATCATTCCGACCACATTGCTGTACATGTCCTACTATTTCCCGGCCGACCGGGCAGCGATGCGCTTCCTTGTGCCGACTCTCTTCATTTACCCCATCGCCGGCGTTTGGATGCTGCGCCTCCTTCACGGCTCCTTTCCCAGGGCCGCCACCATCGGCGCGGTCGCCCTTCTGGCGATCACGGTCGCATGGGGTCTGCCGCTATCGGCAAGATCCTTGCAGTCCCTCAAGGACACGGATTCGGCCTTGACTCAGGTTACGCGCGCGATTCAAGCCCAGGTACCGCGCGACAGCGTGGTCATTGCCGATGCTGCCGTGCAGCAGAACCTCGATTACTTCGGACAATGGCGCCTGGCCGACCTCTCCTTCGTTCTCGGGTTGGCAGAGCCCAGGCCCGCACCGGCGGCGTCGGGACCTACCCCGCGCCAGGCAACCGAGCGTCCCTACCGTCAACTCGACGCCTCGAAGCGCATGGAGGCGTTCCGGGAGGATGTTTGGAACTGGGCCGGCGACGATCACCGGGTGTTTTTCGCGATCACCGAGGAGCAGCTGGATCGAGTCAAAGAGCGGCTCAGCGGGCCGGATCGGCTTCTGGAGATTGGCGCGGTTGACCTACCTCTCAAGGAAGATCAGACACCAAGAGGCTTTCCGCGAGGTGGAGATGGACCCCGTGGACCGGGGCCGCGTGGCCGACCGCGAGGCATGGGACCTGCTGGCGGCCCGGGGCCGCCGGATCCCGGTATGTTGTTGAGTGGGGGGCGGCTGATGGTGTTGGAGTGGACCCGAGGCAGTTGAGCGATCGCGGCGGCTCCCATCGCCACGGCGACGTTCCTTTCGTCCGGGCGGTATGGAGTGAGCAGTTGTCGTGTCGGAGGAGACCTGATGGCCTCGATAGAAGATTTGGAATTGCTGCGGGCGGCGATGGCTGTGGCGCTCGCCGACGGCGATCTGCGACGATCCGAGATGGGTGTGATCAAGGGACTCGCCGCCCGCACGGGTGTCGGCCGGGTCAGCTTTGACGCCATGCTCGGTGCCGCCGAGAGCGATCCCTCGTTTGCCGACAAGATCCTCATTCACTCGCCGGACAAAGCGCGCCAGGCCGTGGAGATCCTGGTGGCGGAGGCGGGTCTGGACGGCGAGATCAGTCCGCCGGAGCGGGCGGTAATCCAGCGCATCGCGCGGCAACTCAAGATCACGGATCAGGAGCTTGGAGAACTCTACGAAGCCGGCGTGCGCCGTGCGGATGCACTGCGAAAGCATCGCGCGACGCCGAAGCCTTCAGAGGGACTCGACCACGGCCCGCCGGGTGGAAACCCTCACGCGTAGACGAATCCGATTTTCGGCTACCTCGCCAGACCGTACTGCCCGTAGCCGACTTTCTTGACTTTCTTCAGTTCGGGTAGTGCGTTGGTCACGGCCTTGGTGAGATCCTTCGCCTTCGTGCGGTAGCCGGCGCGCCGGACTCTGAGCCCGATCTCACGCGGGCCGAGGGGTTGCGCCGCCTCGGAAAGAACCCGGACGATAAAGGTCTTCAAAGAGCCCGGACGATGGGGCTCAACAGCGGATGATTGGCGGCTAGATGAGCCCGCCTTCCGATCGCCCGTTATCGCTTGCATGGCGGCGGCGACCGCCCGCACTCGGTTCGTCAGCGCCTCCCACTGGGCTTGAACCTCGTGCAAGTAGGCTTCCATCGTTGTTAGCAGGCGCCCCCTGGCGTCGTTGGACTGCGGCACGGTTCTTTTTACCCTTCTGCGACGGAGTCTGCGTCCTCGAGTTCCGCCGGCCTTACCCCGACCATGACTGCCGCTCATGTGCCGCGCCAGGTGCATGGCCATGGAGAAGCTTCGTTTGCAGACACGGCAACGGAATCTCTTCCTGGGCATAGTGTGTCCTTTCAATGGGTAAGCTGGACCAGTTCAGGACGGAAACCCTATAGCGCGACGAATCGGACGGCAAGCACGCTGGCCGCATTGCTGGAATGACACTCTCGAGGAATGAAACTCTGTCCAAGCCATCCGATCAGAACCGGGCCCCCTACTGTCGTGGACGGGCGCAGGCCTCAGGAGGCACGATCTTTTTCAGAGCCTCGAAGAGGAGATGGGTCAGGAACGCATCGTCCCCCGCTCGATGGAGTTGAGCTGTGGCCGTTTGAATGCCAAGGAACTGAAGGCAGGTGGCGAGGGAGAACTTCAGTCCGGGCGCGCGGGTCTCAAGCACGCGGTCGGCATATTTCTTGAAAATCTCGTCCGGCCTTCGTTCCATCTTAAGCTTCCAGCCCTTGTAGAGCGCCGCCGTGTCAACGAAATGCCCGAACTCCGGCACGGGCATGCCCAGGCGCCGACACTCGGCGATTAGAAACAGGACGTCGAACCGATGAATGTTGTGTCCCACGCACGTGGTAGCGGTGGAAAGCACCCAGAGCAGGCGCGCCAGACTCTCGTGCGGCGGAATACCGCGCGCACGAATGTCGGCTGTGGTGATCCCGTGGACCATTCTCGCCTCGGGTGGAACCTCGACCTCCTGGTTCACTAGCCAGCCCGATCGCTCCGTCACGACACCGTCGCATACCTTGCAGGATCCTACCTGGATGATGCGGTCAGTCCGTGGATTTAGGCCGGTGGTCTCAACATCAAAGACCAGGTAGGAGTCTGTAGGAGGCATGAGCAAGATCATAGGCGAGGCTCTGGTCGGTCGACCAGCCTCATGATTCGGAGTCTGTGACGTCAAATCCATCAACGCGCTCTGCAATCAGCTGGGCGTGGATACACGCGACCACTGGAATAACCGTGTTGCGCTTCCCACCACACGAGGCCTGTTGAGAGCGCCACGCCGACCGCCAGAGAGGCGACGGCGGCGGAGCGCTTGTTGAACTTGTCGCTCAACGCAGCAAAACAGAGGGCGGTGAAGAAGGCGACGGCCAGCACGAAGTCAGGAAAAAATTCATGGAGAAGCGTCCCTCTCGCCAGCTCCACCGCCTCGCCCGCACGGTCCATGAAGGGAGGTGGGGGACGCACATATAAATAGGTAATGGTTTTTGGAAAAAAATGGCCACACTCGTGGCAACGCCCACTGCGGGGTGCTCGGTCAACGCATCCGTGGGGTGGGATTCCTCGGAGCCGAAGGTGGGGGTTTACGCGTGGGGCGGAGTTTTCGCGTCCACTGGAGTTTTCAGTTTACTCGCGGGCCGCACCAGGTTGCACGGTCTTGTAGGCTCATCGCGCCGCCCAGTCCGTCAGCTTCCTCACTGGCCGCTTGGCCAAGCTAAACCTCGAACAAATCACATCATACAAGCGCCCTTCAAGCTCCTCGGGCAGGGGGACGCTCATCTCCCGGGAGCGGCCAAAGCGGCCCCGTGAGACGACCGTAATCCGCAGCATCAGCTCCTCCAGGGAGATGCCCTTCTGATATCGCTTCGACGCGTTCAGCAGGCAGGCAAGATCGTTCAGGGCTCGAAAGCACGGCCGGGGCGTCACCAGGTCGAGATGGACGTGCTGCATGGGGATTCTCCGTTTCCGGCAGAGTTCCGCCAACAGGTTGAGGAAGAACATCATGGTCAGGGTCTTTCCGGTTCCAGTCTTGCCCCAAAGGGCCAGATGCGCCGGATGGTCGTTGCGGAGCACCGGCCCGAAATGGGCGCTGATCTCCCGAAGCTCTCGGTCGCGAACGTTGCCGTTGAAGATCTCCTCCAGGACGGCGAGCTGCTCGGAGCGAATCAACTGTTCGTCATCCAGGAAACGGCGATTACGGACAAGATCCTGTCGGGCGACGTCTTCGAGTGTTCCGGTTACCTTATCACGTGCTTGCATAGTTCCACTGGCAGCTTACTGGCACACGCTCCATAAGATGAAGTGGTTAATAAAACTTCCGTTTCCCAGAGAGACAGTAGTTTGCGAGTGGAACTCGGCCGGAGGGTGTGGGTGATGTGTGTCGCGCCGTTCGGCCATCCCATCATGCTTACGAACCTCCGCTGGCGGCCGTTTGTATGTTGTCGTCGATCTGAGCATGTTCTCACTGACGAGTGGTAAGCGTTTACCGATCTATTACCCTTCTATATTGAAATAAAAGAAAAAGTACATATCACTACACATCACACTGGGTTTCCACTCGCATCGTACTCTCTCTCTGGCAGCCCGCGTTGAGACCAGCTGACCTGTGAGCGCCACGGACGGACCGCTTCCCGGTCTGGAACCGCGCCGCGAGCGACGTTGGCGCCCTGCACCCACGCGTAAACTCCGCACCCCGTCCGGCGTTTGGCTCATTCAATTGCCGAAAACGGAAGGTTTTTATATTCCGGTCCCTCCCATGTCCCGCGAGGTGATCAGATGGGAAGGCGATACAAGTGCATTTGGTGCGGTTCCGGAGAAACGACGGGTAAAGGGGTTCGGCGCACAAAAACGAAGGGGAATCGGCGAATCTGCCGCTGCAAGTCTTGTGGCCGAAAGTTCACGCCGAAGTATCAACCTGAAGTCTCCATGACTTCGGGCCCTGATCAAACAAAATCGTCGGCCATCGAGCCGCAGACGCCTGCGAAGCCTGCGCAACTCGACAATTCAGCCCTGGAACAAGATCCGGCCAGCGCGCCCGTGGGCAACAAGCCACGGCAAAGAGACGCCGCTCACGGCCTTTCGGAGAATGGACCCAGCGCTTGACCGCTCCGGACTCATCACACGCACCTTCAAGATGAGTGAGGCGGTCGAGCGGTTCGTCGGCACCGCACGGGCGTTCTTCTATGAAGTCGCGCTGTCGGGCCACAACCCAGCCACATGGTCCTTCGCGGTACCTACGGAGAGAAAGTTTATCGGGCCTTTCGCATGACCCGCCAGGGCGTGCGCTGGCGCTTCTGGCGTATCTATAATGATATCTACATTTCTGCCTTCATGGCAATCCTCTCTATCGAACAGACTTTCGGCACACAGCTCCGCGAACACGCGATCCGGATTAGCAAGGAGCGGTATGCGCTGCGGCAGGAGGCGTTGGGAAGCGAGTTTGAAAGTGCGAGCGCGGTGCGCGGCGAGGATGGGGATTCTCCGAAGCTGCCGGTCTCGGAAAGTGATCAGACGAGGCACCCGCATCACGAGCCGCATGAGTCCAACGTGGCCGAAGGTGCTCAGCCTCAGGAACCGCGAGGCGACGGCCGATGAGTCTATCGACCAAGATCGAGTTCCGGCATCGGCGTGTGCGGGAGATCGAAGACATTACGGACATCGTGGCGATGATCTTCCCAGGCAACACGAATCAGCAGCATGCGGCTGCGCGGATACTTCTGTCTCTCAAGACCTCCGCGGGACCCGTTCGGTCGCTGCGCCCGCTCGAGCAGCAGCACAACATCACCCGCCGAACGCTTGAGCGCACGCGCGCGAAACTCGCCCACGTCGGTCTGATCGAGTGCGTGAGTTCATTGAGCAAGCGATCAAACGGCGAGCCGGGATGGCGGCTTTCGGGCCGGATGAGTGCGGCGTTGCGGCTTCTGGCGGACAAGATTGACGCGTGGAAATCCGACACGAGGCCGGAGCGGATTGAGAAGGATGAAAGGCTGGTGGGGATGCTGGGGTAACAAGAAGTCCTCGAAGCCGCCTTGGCTTCTTGCATGGGCAGGACCAGAAATGAATCAAGTGCGAGTCTACGCCATGCGCGAGGCCATGTATTCCTTAACGGCGTGCATGGCTTCCTTCAGGCCCAGACCCGTCTGTTTGAGGTGGAGTCCGACGGCTTCCATCTTTCCTCTGCGTTCGGCAGCCAGGGACTTCAACTCGTTCCGAGAGGCGGGCTGTCCCGAAAGTCTCCTGGAACCCAAGATTAGGCTTGTCCCTTGGCCTCTGGTGAATACGATTGTGTCGATCTTGAGGATGTGACATGTGCCAACGCGTTGAAAACCGGATTTCTCTCATCTGCGGGTTCGCGCTAGCGCTGACGGGACGGATGATTGCCGCTCTGCGGCTGCTCGCGGACAAGATCGAGGCGTGGACGGACGATCGAAGGCCGGAGCGAAGAGAGAAGGATGAGAGGCTGGTGGGAGCGTTGACGTAGACCAGGTAACCGAGTTGTCCCTGCCGAGATCTCAATCCAACGGCATCAGCGCCCGTGCATCGATTCCTCACTGAAGTACTTGGCTGTGAGCGGCTCGCCGGTCGCGCGGACCGTAATATCCCGCCACGAATAAAGGTTTCCCGGCCCAAAGACCTGTTCGCGAAGATAGGCGCCCACCTCTGGTCGACCGCACAGCCCTGTGGCCGTATCCCCTTCCCGCAGCACCCTGGTAAGCAGGTAATTGCGAATCTGAGCGGCAAACAACTCACCCAAGAGATAGTTGTGGTAGTAGACCGGATTGGTGAAAAGATGAAACTTTGCCGCGAAGTCGGGCCGCCCCGCGACCGACGCCGGATCGAGGAGTTGGTAACGCTGCCGCAGGTCGCTCCAGAGCTTCGCAAGGTCCTGCTCGGGGTCGGTGTACAGCCCGTGTTCGAACCGGACCATAACCTGCGACCAACGGCTGAAGACCAGACGGTCCGCACCAATGGCTTGCTGCACCACGCGGCTCAATTCCCGGGCTCGCTCGGGAGGAACGCCGAGCACCTGAACGAGGAAGCAGTCGCTGCGGGTTTGCGATCCGAACATCTGGGCGATGCCCTCGGTGGTCATGGAATGGGACACTTCGTGCAGCAAGAACGGCAGATCGGGGCGGATGTACTTGGAATACGCGGCGTGACCTAACTCGTGCAGCAGTATCGTGGACCAGTATTGGGTGGGCTTGAGATTGGCAATAACCCGCACGTCGCCGGCGCGATCCATGTCCACGCCGTAGGCGTGCGGGCACTTGCCGGGCTTCTCATACAGGTCGCTGCGCCCCAAAATGTCATCCACGGCCAAACCGATCCCCGCAAAGTACTTCTTGCTGAGCGCCAGCGGATCAGCACCGGCATAGGCTTCCTCGAGGCCCGCCTGCTGCTCACTGGGCAGCTCCTGGAAGAAGAAATCGCCAAAGTGCCACGGGCGCAGGGCGCCCACGGCCAAATGAAACCGCGCCGCGCGCGTGCGGTCGATCTCCGCCTTCAGCTTGGCGAACGGCTCGCGGGTCAGTCTGTCCAGCTCGTCGAAAAGCTCGAAAAACTCCTGTTCGTCGAGTTCCTGAAGAAACAGACTGAGCGCGTAGTAGTTGGCGTAGCCGAGCTTCCGGGCGAGCTGGTTGCGCAGCCTAGCCATTTCGCGCAACTTGGGCGCGATTTCGGAGCCGACGTCCATATAAGCCTTCCAGGCAGCTTCCGCCTCGGCAGGGTCCGTGGTCCGGGCGAGAATAGCGCGCAGGTCGTTCTCGTGAACGGTCTTGTCACCGAACGACGGGCGGTAGTTGTTGAACAGGCGATCGGCCTCGTTCTGGAGGGCGGCAATCTGTTTTTGGACCTGGGGATCAGCCTGATTCTCCATAAACGAACGGTACATCACGTCGAGCTGGCGGCGGAGTACGGGGTCTTTCACTTCGGCCTGTTCGCGCAGCGCCTTGATGCGAGCGAAAAGGGCTCCGTCCGCGTGCAGGTCAATCAGGGCCTGATCCGCCGCCTGTTTGCGGGCATAGGCGGATTCCGTGCCCGTGATGTTCGCATCCCACCAGGCGGCCTGCTGGGACAGCATGAGCGGTCTGAACCGGCTTGCGTATTCTTCGTTGAGTGCGGCGCATTGGCGGTCGGCTTCTGACGGCGCCGGCTGTGCATCGAGCAAGGGGGTAAGCAGCAGAATCCCACTTATGAACGCAAACGATCGGGTCATAGCACAACTCCTCGAATCCCGTTCCTGCGGGCTGTCATCGTAGCCGCCGGATCGAGTAGTGGGAACCTCACCTGTAGAACCAAGGCCTGCCTGAGCCCGCAGAGCAGAGGATCGAACGGCAAACACGGCCGGAGGCTCTGAAACAGTACGGGGGCCGCGCTCCGGCGACTCCCGAGCGGATCGAAGAACGGGAATCCGAACGAAGCCTGAGCGAAGAGAGAAGGATGAGAGGCGGGCGAGAATGTTGTCGTTTTGATTAGCCGTGTTAGAGCGGGGTCCGGGGGAGAAGCACTCGGATCCGATTACTCTCGGTTCGCTGCCAGGGCAGGTGAAGCTCCCTGCACGCCGCGGAGCACAGGCCCGCGCTTGTAATCGGCTTGTACCGTAACTGAGCTCCTCATACAGTGATCACATGAAAGAGCGAGCCGTGAGTATCCTCTTCTTTTCGATCATTGGTCTCGCCGTAGTCTCGTTGATTTTCTTCTTTTGGTTCACGTGTAGTCCAACCACGCAGCTCATCGACGCTTCAGGAAAAAAGCTTACGGCCGGAAACGCTATCAAGGGGGAGGAAGTGGTCTTAGGCGACTCGCTCTTTGATGAGGCCGAGGCGCTGATCAAACGCAAGGAGTTCGTAGCGGCCAGGGAGCGGCTCCTGCGGGTCATCGAGGAATCCGACCGCGATGGCGAGGCCTGTATTCTCCTTTGCGACGTATCGCGCGACCTCAAGGACGTGGAAGCGGCCGCGGATTATGGCCTGAAGGCGGTTGAGCTTCTGCCGGGCAGTGCCAAGGCCCACCTCTCCTACGCGAAAGCCCTGGGAGCACAGATCGCCTCCGACATGCAGAGCATCAGCGGCATGCTCGGAGCGATGAAGCGACTGGGACTCTTCAAGGCGGAACTCAACCGGGTCATCGAATTGGACCCTCAGGATACCGAGGCGCGGACGATGTTGGTGTTTACCAACCTGGCGCCCAAGCCTATGGGCGACATCGACCGGGCGATCGAGCTATGCGGTGAGATCGAGTCTCGCGATCCGGCGAGAGGGAAACAACTTCTCGCCATGTGCTATCAAAGGAAAAAGGAGACCGAGCGCGCCGTCGCACTCCTGCTCGCTGGAATCGAAGAGTATCCAGAGGAACCCAGCTTCCACGTCACGCTTGCGGATATCTACGCGGAAGAGAAGCGATTCGAGGCTGCAGACGCGGAATACGAAGCGGCGCGGCATGGCGGAAAGAGCAAAGCGTACTATCGTTCGCTGTATGGCCAGGCACGAATGCGCATCCAGAACCAGTTCGAGCCTGTGCGGGCGGTCGAGCTGCTCGACGAGTTCATCCTGGGCGAACCTGAAAGCGACGGCATGCAGACAGTGGCGCATGCTTGTTGGCGCAAGGGCAATGCGTTGGAACAGCTGGGTCGAAAGCAGGATGCACGCGAAGCGTACGAAGAGAGCCTACGTCGGGACCCCGGTCTTGAACTTGCCAGGAAAGCGCTCAGCGCCCTTCAGAAATGACCGTCGCCGCATCAGAACGCTCAAATTCAATAGCGACTCCAGTTGCCCGCCGGTCTCAGGGTAGGTACCGTCTGACGGCCGCACTGGCGGAACCCTTAGAACCGCGATGAGCTGGAATGCTCCGACAATTCTTAGACCTGCCTCGCGCCGTCCACGTTCTCTGCCTGGGCACGTTCATCAATCGCGCCGGCGCATTCGTCGTTCTCTTCCTGACCTTCTATCTGCAGGAAGAACTGCAACTCGGCGGCATTTTCGCCACGCAGGCGATCGGCTTCTTCGGACTCGGCACGTTTCTGGCCGCCCTGATCGGGGGACAGCTTGCCGACACCATCGGCCGCAAGACCGTCATGCTGATCAGTCTCCTCGGCGGCGCGTCGATACTCCTCGCGTTTGGCCACATTCGATACCCGCCGCTGATCCTCGCGGCCACGGCGCTTTTCGCTTTTCTGATGGACATGTATCGCCCCGCGGTGTCGGCCATGATTTCCGATATCGTAAGCGTTGAACAGCGGCCGCACGCCTTCGGGCTCATGTACATCGCCATCAATCTCGGCGCCGCCGTCGCGCCGCTGGTCGGCGGATTGCTCGCCACACGCGCGTTCGCATGGCTGTTCTGGGGCGACGCCGCCACTTCCGCCGCCTACGCCGGCATCATTGCCCTCTGCGTTCGTGAAACCCTCGTTCGCGAGCCTCGCGGAGGCATCGACTCCGCGAACAGCGCCAAGGGGCCTTTCCACTCCGCCGTCCACGCTTATGGCCGCATGCTGCACGATGGTCCCTATGTGCGATTCTGCCTCGGGACGCTTTTCCTCAGTTTTGTCTACATGCAGTCCATATCCACGTTTCCTCTGTACCTCAAGAGTCTCTCGCTGGGACCGGAAGTGTATGGACGCGCGATTTCACTCAACGGTCTGCTCGTTGTTCTCCTGCAGGTCCCCATGACGCACCTGGTCACGAAATTCAATCGCGTCCGCATGATCGTATTTGCAGCGCTGACGACCGGCCTGGGCTTCGGACTGAATGGGTTGGCCGCCACGCCCCTGGCCTTCTCGCTGACCGTGGTGGTTTGGACGATCGGCGAGCTGATGCAGTCGCCTCTGGTGCCCAGCATCGTCTCCGATCTTGCTCCGGCTGACTTGCGAGCGCGCTATTTCGGCCTGCTGACGATGTGCTATTCAGGCGGAAACCTCATCGCCGGTCCCCTGGGGGGCTGGGTGCTCGTACGCTTCGGTGGGGGTTGGCTGTGGGGAGGCTGCGTGGGAATCGGTCTACTTAGCGCAGCCTTGTACGCCAGTGTTCGAGTTCGTGCACCGACGCCGGCGACGCATTGATCGCACAATTCCCGCGAACTTTGCGAAGTACCGGACATCGCAGCGGAAAATCGGTTCGCAGATGTGCCGCAAAATGGCACTTCCCACCCACTTACCTCTCCCTCCGTCGACAGCGGGTTCCCATGTCGCGTCTGATTCAACGCGCCGAATTGTAAAGACAAATGCCAGCCGAACCCGCCATGAAGGACGCCCGTTGGACAGGCTGCACCGCGAGCGCGCCTGGCGCAGCAGCACCCTCCGCGGACGCGATGACGTCGGTTTCGCCAAGTTTTTGGTGGAGCCGAGTTTGGCTGGTCGCGGTGCCCACGAATTTTAACACTGCCGATTTCGCGGGGTCCCGCGGCGGAGGGTGGATCTTGTCGTAGAAGGCCGGGTGCTCGCGCCGAATCCGACCTTGGATCACCACGAGGTCACTAGACCAAGCGCAACATCGAGCCTTCGAACTCGAAATGGAGTGACTTTGTTGGTTCAGTCCGCTTCGCCTGTTATGTCCGCCACCCGGACCTGACCCACGGGATGTCCGTGCTGGTGCTTAACCGCAACCGCAAGGCCAACTGCGCGGCATGATGCTGAAGGTGCCGGATTATGTAGACGTACAGCTCGGCTCGCGACAGAGGCAGCCAATCGAACCTGCAGCGTGCGCTTGGCGTACCAGCCGTTTCAGCGGCGATCACCTGGGACGCTTTGCGCCGACAGAAGGCCAGGTAGGTGAGGATTGCCTCTTTGTCGTACATCAACTGCTGCTTTCGGTCCTCAAGTTCTTCGTAGTCGCGGAAGAAATCCGGGTTGTCGCGATGAAAGATCTACCGGACCCGCCGGAGAATTAACTGATGGGCAACCGAGCCAAAATTGAATGGTACTACTGATAGGAACTTTGATTCCGCGAGGGGCGGCGGCGCGAGCCCGGGGGTAGAGGGTTTACGGTCGTGTGTGACTGCGCGATTTGTTGGCGGCCGAGCAAGAACTGGGACACTGCTGGTGCCGCCGGAATCACCTACTCCGCCGGTGTGCTGCTCGGCGTGTGATGCATCGCGGGGCGCTGCGGAGCATCGGCCAGGCGGCGCACGAGGACGGAAATGACCGCTGCGGACCCCACCGTGCCGCGGCGATCGACGGTCTCGTACTTGTCGCCGACGTTGTGGAAGTGCTTCACGCCGGGGCCGAGCTCGCCCGACAGCGCGATGGCCGCCACCCCTCGCTCGACGAATGTGGCCTCGTCGCTGCCGCCACCGTTCGCCGCGACGATCTCCGCGTCCAACTCATATCCGGCCAGGTCAGCGATTGCGCCTTTCAACAGCGGCTCGAGCTCCGGGTGACCGAAGTGAACGAGTTTCCGCGGAGCCCCCGGCATGTCGACATTCACGAGGCAGACGATGTCGTCCAGTTCGGCACGATGCGCCGCGATGTACGCTTTGCTACCTCGAAGGTCCAACTCTTCGCCAGCAAACCAGACGAAGCGTACCGTTCGGCGCGGCTGCCAGCCGGAGCGAGCCAGAGTCCGGGCGACTTCCAATATCGCCGCCGAGCCGTTGCCGTTGTCGATCGCCCCCTCGCCGAGGTGCCAGCTATCCAAGTGCGCGCCGATCAGCACGACCTCGTGGGCCGACGGTCCGGCGCTCGGTATCTCCCCGACGACGTTGTTCGGGCGGCTGTTCCAGTTCTCGGTCCGCAGGCGGATGTTCAACCGCGGCTTCTCGCCGTGCTGAAGCAGATCGAGAATAGCCTGATCGTGTGGAATCGCCGCGATCGGCTCGGGGCGCGGCTCCTCGTGGCCGTTGCCGATATACGGCGGCTGGTCCGTACTGCCCATGAACACGACCCCGGCGGCGCCGAACCAAACCGCCAGGCGCACCCGGTCGCGCCGGCTCCGGACTTCCGGGTGAATCAGGACGAGCTTTCCCGGCAGGCTGGCGGCGTGAGCCTGGAGGTCCGCCTCGCGACCTTCGCCGACGTCGATCAGCTCCGCCGTCACGCCGTCGGGCGGCGTACTCATGGTCTTGCCTAGGCCGATGGCGCCGTCGATTACGCGAGGCGGATCGGTGAGCAGCGTCACTTGCGTCTCGTGGACGATCCAGCTTTGCATGTCAAACGGCTCGAAGTGGACGTTCTTCAGGCCGTACTCGCGCAGCTTGTCGGCGACGAAGCGCTCGGCGGCCTCGGCGTTCGGCGTCCCGCTCAGGCGCCCGCCGGGCATGCACAGGGCCCGCAGATTCGCCGCAAACTCGGAGTGCATCATCATTTCGCCGATGAGCGTACGATCGATGGAGGCCGACTCGCCGATCGGGGCCACGGGTCGTTGGCAACCGAACGCCAACCCAAGGGTCAACAGGACGCATCTTCCGGGGCTGAGGAATCGAGAATAGGTGCGCATGAGGGGATTGTCGGGGAAAACGCGGACGCCGGAAAGCGGTGGCCCATCTTCATGCTCTTCAGGCAAGAGGATTGGGGGGCAGTATCAGGCGAGCCAAGGCAGCTGCAAGGATCAGAGCGTTTCTAACGCCGCCTGGCAGTGCGCGCGTTGTTGAGGAATCAGGAATGTCCTCTGTAAGCCGCGTCCCCTGATCAGTCAATCTCGGCGAGCACTGCCGCCGGAAATCGGCGGACCTCGTCGCCGCGGCAAGGCTCTATCGCCAATCCCTCGACGGATGCCCCGGGTCTGTCGCACCACGGGTGGCTCTCGACGGCTTGCTGCAAGAGACCTCCCGAAGGGATGAAGCCCTGACCCAACACCAAGCGGCGCTGGACTTTCAGCCCACACATCTGCCGGCACTCAGCGCGATCGGCAACTGATAATTCCGCGAGGGGCGGTGCGCGTGGCGGCGGGTCGTGCCAGAGTCCGCAGTGCTCCAGAATCTTGCGGATGACATCGCCCTGGCAGGCGTCGATGAAGGCGATGATTTTCGTACTGAGCGAGGCGTTCGAGGCCGTCGCCGGCCGCCAGGTGGACGCTCCGGTCGACGTTGAACCCGCTGTGTCGCCAGGAGGCGATGGTGTCCCGAGTCAGGGAGCACCTCACCGTCGGGCCCGGGTGACTGCTGCGGATAAGCCGATTCCGCGTTCTCCGTCAGTGCTTCGGTCCGAACTCGGAATGACAATCTTTTTAAACCCCACCGCGTTACCACTCTCCAATCCTCACAAAACGCACACACGTGCATTCGGCGAGTCAGCCCCACGCGGGCGCTCGCCAGAGGATTCCAATCGTGACAGAACCGCGGCACCGCCGCGCGTCATCATGATCGAATCCTCGACGGAAAACAGGGATTGGCCCAAGGCCAGCCCACGAACGAAGTAGCTGATTCTCTACCCACTATCTGAACATTCACTCTCGACGAGATTGAACGCTCGGCTGCGTAAGGCCGAGCTTGTGCGCACTGATACGACCGCACCACGTGCGACGCAAAACCAAACTGCGGTCGAACGAAGGAGTCTCAAAATGAGTTCACGATTCTGTGCATCGATCCGCATCGGCGGACAAATTGAACGCTCGAAGGTCGAGCCGCTGTTGAAGGAGATCCGCGCAGCGGCCCTCAGCCTCGAATGGGGCGACGCGCCGTTCTTGCCTCAAAACGCCGACGAGTTGATGGCGGGGCGAAAGGACAAACACTTGTGGCTCTGCGACGAACAGGCCGACTACGGCGAGTTTCCGGAACTGGAAGCCGCCTGCCGCAAGTTGGGATTGAGCTATTCTCGCCATGGAGAGGCCAGTTTTGACTGCGACGCCGAATTGGCGGACTGGCGTCCGGGCATGAAGAAGCCACTGGTCCGCGCCGGAAGCAACATCAACAGCCACGATTCGTATGTGCCGATCGAGGCTGTCCGCAAAGCGGTTGCCCTTCTCGAGACCGGTGACACCACCAGAGCTCTCCACGCCTTTCGACAACTCTGCCCCGACATTCCCGAGCTTCCGCCCTTCGAAATCGTCTGAGCCGGACGACGATCAAGCTCTCCAAAGTCAAGAGGGAATGAAGGTTTCGGCGCGATATGTTTCGCGCCCAAGGCGACACCATGCAAGCATGGGCATGGTGCCGCCAACCAAGGAACCATGCTGGAGGAAACACAAAATGAAAACCGAAACCATCCAGGCAACCGTGAACCCGCGCCTGCTGCAGAAAGCAAGCAGGCTGTTCACGGGTACCATCGAAGGCAGGATCATCGAAGTCCTGCAGAACGCCCGGCGTGCCGAAGCGACCGAGGTTCAGATTACCAACGCGGACAGTTTTGTTACCGTCCGCGACAACGGCAGGGGAATCGAGGAGTTTCAGAAGCTCCTCGACCTTGGAAGTTCCGGCTGGGACGACACGATCGAGCTCAGCGAAGATCCCGCCGGGGTTGGGCTGTTCAGCTTGGCGCCGCGAAAACTCACGATCCGCTCTCAGGGCAGAATGCTGACCATTCGTGATGACGGCTGGACCGGAACCCCTGTTGACATCGAAAACGATTCCCTTCCGATCGAGGGCACCGAACTGCGTTTCCCCGATGAGCGCTGGACGCTGGAACTGGTAAGCGCCTGTGCGGTCTTCTCCGGGTTGCGCGTGGTCGTGGACGGAGAGGAATGCCCGAGGCTGCCGTTCGTTTCGGACAGCGCCGCCCACCGC
>JAZDHF010000073.1:0-13447 GCA_043806315.1 Planctomycetota bacterium
CCAACCGCTCCCGCCACTCCGCGAGCTTCCTGGGATCCGACGAACGAGGCATGCATGAACCTCCTGGTCGCGCGTTCATTACAAATCAACACGCACGCCAGGATAAACGGCTCGTCAAGAATGGTCCTGATGGGCGCTTACACACAGGGCTACTTCTTCGTGACAGCAGACTCGCGCTGTACGAGTTCCGGTGCCTCCTCGTCGGCCGCGTCCAAGCCGGTGGCAAACTGGAGCTCGTTCATCGTCCGCTCTGTTTGAACCATGCTTGAGGCAACTTGGTCGACCTGCGTAGAGATGAAATCCGGCTCCTGTCGGTTCACCGCCAGCTCGCTGAGCGCGCAAATCTTGTTCTCCAGGCGATCGATCTCGAGCTTTACCAGCTCGTAGTTGCCCAGCGCCTTCTGGAGATTAATGAGTCGGTCGCGGCATGTCTGCAGGTTATCCTCGATCGCCTTACGCACCTTCTGTCGTTGGGTGCCGTCGGGCACGCGCTCCGATTGACGCAGCCGTGTCTCTAGATCCGCGATGTCTCGTTGAATCTGCTCCTGGCTGGTCTTCTGCTGGAAACGATCGAGGGAGTACTCAGTGAACAGGAGCCGCAGATAAATCCACAGCAGCCGGTCGAGTCCGGCGAGTTGCAGTTCCTCCAGCGGCAGCGCCCCGCCCACCCGGTTGGGATCCTTGATTTCAGCCGCCAGTTGGCGAAGCTCCAAGCAGCGCGTCCGCAGCGTTTCGAACCGTTGGAGCGACTTGGGGGGTAGGGACGAGAGGATTCGCCGGAGTACCAGGTTGGCGGTGGCCGAACCTTGCTGCCGGGCGACCTTGGCGGCCTGCGCGGCGACGTACGCCTGAAAGTGCGGGTGGGACGCCAGGAAGCCCACATACAGCAACTCGCCCGCGAGCGCAAGTGGCGTCCAGATATCCGGACGACCGCTGACCAGCGCGAACCCAAGAGCGCCGAAGAAACAGAGCAGATTCCAGCGGTTCGCGAACGCCGCCTTCAGGGACATACCGAAATGTACTGGGCCGCCGCGCTCCAACGTCGGGGTTCCTCGTCAGCGCCACCGAAGTCTCAGTGGCCTTCTTCCAACTCGCTGATCACGTCGCGCAGGTAGCCGACGGTCTCTTGAAAGCGCGCCTGGTGACGCATTTCCTTGGCAGGCCGATCGGCCGGCTCGATCACCAACTCGCGCAAGATCGTACCCGGCGAATTGCTCACGACGTAAGCCCGGTCGCCGAGAAAAACGGCCTCCTCGATCGAGTGCGTGACGAAGAATACGGTCGCCTGCACCTCTCGCCACAGCGCGATCAGTAGGTCCTGCATGTGCATCCGCGTCTGCGGATCGAGGGCTCCGAACGGCTCGTCCATCAGGATGATTCGCGGCCGGAGGATCAGCGTGCGTGCGATGGCCACGCGCTGGCGCATGCCGCCGGAGAGCTGGTGCGGGTACTTGCTCTCGTCGGCCTCGCGCAGTCCCACGCGGCGGATCCACCAGCGGCCAAGTTCGTGCCGTTGCCGGCGGAGCACGCCCTGACACTCCAAGCCAAACGTCACGTTGTCGAGCACCGTGCGGTGGTCGAAGCTCGTGTAGTCCTGGAACACCATACCCCTGTCCGCACCGGGCGCGACGACCGGGGCGCCCTGTACGAGGACATCGCCGCTCGTCGGCGGATGCTGCGGCCCCAGCCCGGCGATCAGCCGAAGAACGGTACTCTTGCCGCAGCCGCTAGGTCCGAGCACGCAGACGAATTCGCCCTTGTTCGGCAGATCCTCCACAACGAACGTCACATCCTTGATCGCCGTGTAGGGCTTGGGGCCGTCGAGACCGTACGTCTTGGTCACCTTGCGGAACTCCACTACCGTCGGCCACGCGCCTTCCGTCGCCGTGCGCGGTCGCTCCAGCACCTGACTCATGCCCACCGACTTGGTGGGGGGGGCCGCGATGGTCAGTGCGAGTTGACCGGCTGTCGAAGTCATGCGCGCTGCCCTGAGGTGTCGCCGGGGTTGATGGGCGCTGGTGCGGCCGCGGTGGACCTCCAAAAGAACGACTTCAAATCCTCCCATGCATGAAGCCCGACACAGACGAGTCTCCACAACAGGCCGGCGCCGCCGTAACGATGTGGGAACAGACTCCGCTGAACGGTGAACAGCAGCCGGTCCAGGGCGAGCGCCACTATTGGGATTATCATCAATACCAGCAGGATGTGTTCCCGCTGGCCGCGACGCTGCGAAGTAATGATGATGTCTCCCAGCCCGCCGGCCTCGCCACCGAACTTCACCAGTTCCGCGAGCATGATGTAGCCAAATGCAAGCCCGAACAGTACTCGCAGGGAATTGAACACGTTGGGCAGGGCCAACGGTACTAGCACCTTCAGAATGATCTGCCGACGTTGGGCACCGAGCGTGAACGCCGTGTCCAAGTACTGGCTGCTGATATCCCCGATCGCACCGGCCGTGTCCGAGATCACAAAGGCAACGCAGGCGATGAAGATGAACATGATCTTCTGGGTTTCGCCGATTCCAAACAGGGAGAAGGTAAGTGGGATTAGCGCGGCTACGGGGATGTTGCGGCCGACGACCGTCAAGGGCGCAAAGAACGCCGCCACAGGGCTGAAGCACCCGCATAGCACGCCGACCGGTACGCCGACGACTGCGGCCAGCGCGAAGCCGAGCGCCACGCGTTTCAGTGTAACAAGCGTGTTGCGCGTCAAGGCCCGGTCGAACCACAAGCTGGGAAAAGTCGCGAATGTCTCAGACGGGCTTGGCAGCACCATCGGCTCAAGGAGGCGGCTCTCCGGCTGGCCTCGGGTCACGAACCACCAGGCACCAAAGCAGATGGCTATACAGAGCACGCCGAACGAGACTGCCTGCCAGCGCGACACGCCCTTGCGGAGGGCGAAGATCTGACGGATGCGTCGGCGGGGTGGCGTCTGTGCAAACGGGGCTGGTCCGGAGGCGTTCGATGCGGCAAGTGGGTTCGCCACCGACCCGGGCGCTGGTGGTCCGATGCCAGCCGGGGCGTTGGTTCGGGCCACAAGCCCCGACGGATGATTCGCTGGTTCCTGCTCCATTGCGCTCCGATTACGTTGCGACACTTGTTCCGATAGGTCTCGCGCTGTCCGCAGAGGCGCTGCGCCAGCGCACTCTACCCGGTCCGCTAGCCCTTCTCTGCCGGATACACCTTCACCTCGACGCGCCGGTTCTTGGCGTGGTTGGTCGGGTCTTGGGGGTCGGCGGGTCGGTCCCAGCCCAGACCCTCGACGCCGAACTGGTTGGGGTTGAGCTTGTATTTCTTGACGAAGGCCTCTTTCACGGCGTTGGCGCGGTTCAGCGAGAGCTCTTTTACCAGGCTGGGCGTAACCTGTCCTTTCATCGAGCTATCCGAATGCCCTTCAATCACAATGCGCGCAGCCCCGAATTGCCCCACGAGCTTGGCCGCGTCTTCGAGCACCAAATCCACTGTCGGATCGTAAAGCTCCTCAACACTCTTCCCATCCTTCTGCTTGGGCACCGTCTTCCACAGATCCCAACTATTGGAGAAAAAGTGGATGACGACTGTGTTCGTGAGAATCTCGTCCTCGGCCCGGATTTCGCTCACCGTCTTGGGAGCAAACTGTATCTGGTACTCGTCCTTCTGCGACGCATACTTCTCCTCCCGGCCCAGTTTTTCGATCAGCGAAAAGTCCATCACGCGATCGAATGGGACGGGCTGGTGCGTCACGGCCCCTATGCGACGGTAGAGGTAGTACGCCTGGTTCCAGACGCGCTCGAAGTTCGTCGGGTTATTCTGGTTAATGAAGAACTGGTAGTTCTCCGCCCAGTTCGTGTTGTGCGCGTCGCCAAACATGTTGAATGCTTCGGCGGCCGGGATGTTGTAGCCCTGGGCCATCAGTTCGGCGCAGCGCTTCTTGGTTCCCTCGTCGCCAAGCGACTGCATCGCATCGAAGATCCCGCGAACGAGGCCTTCGACGATCTCTGCGTGATCCTTCGCGAAGTCGGCCCGCACAAACCACACATCCGCGATCAGCTTGTTGGCGGTTGCGGTCGTGACAAGCATGCGGTTACCGCGAATCTTCTCGAGGTTATAGATGTCGGGCGCCCACGACACCGCCCCGGCGATATCCTTCTGCGCGTTGAACGCAGCGGCGGCCTGGAAAGCGTCCTCCGTGAAGACCATGCTGACCTCGGTCGGCTGCACGCCGCCCGCGACGAGCATGTTCAACGCGAAATAATGCGAAGGCGAGTTCTGGGCCAGGACCACCTTCTTGCCGCGCAGGTCCGCGACGGTTTTGATGGTGTCCCGCACAACGATGCCATCGCCGCCGTTGGACCAGTCGATCTGCTGGTAGATCCGCGGCATCACGCGACTGTCACGCGGCTTGCCGCTGGAGTCGACGAAACCCTCCAGGAACAGTGGCACCATGTCCAGCGTCGCCCAACCGATGTGCACGTCGCCCGACGCGTACGCGTCCCGCATCGCGACTGGGTTGTCGATCAGCACGAGTTCGACCTTGAACGCCTGTCCGTCTGGTGTCTTCCATGCTTGCCCGGCCTTGAAGCCGTTATTTGCAAGAATAATCGGCGCCCACCCCGCCCAGACG
Organism: Planctomycetota bacterium; assembly: GCA_043806315.1. Taxonomy (GTDB): domain Bacteria; phylum Planctomycetota; class Phycisphaerae; order UBA1845; family UBA1845; genus SBAX01. The sequence continues at coordinate 4,603 of JAZDHF010000073.1, forward strand.
TTCAGGGCGAAACGCACCGTGTTGTCCGCCGGCGGCTTGTAGGCCGAAATGCCCTTGACCTCGGGCAACCGCTCGGCGGGCTTGAACTTGTATTCCTTCACGGTGGTGGCACTGGCCGTGTCCGGCGCCTCCGGGGCTGAAGTTGTCGCGGTGGGCGGCGCCGCAGTGCCGCCTGGCTTGGTTCCTGGCGCAACCGGCGACGGACCGCTCGAGCTGACGTTCCGCGCCCCTTTCGGAGCGAAGATGTCGCTACGGTAAACCGCGAAAGCGATCAGGCCGATCACTACAACTCCGAGTGCGAGATAGAACGGTGATTTGGGCTGTCCTGCCATGTCATTCTCCCGGAATTCTTTTCTTCAGCTTAAGATCCCACGTTTCGCTCAACACAAGCATACGCGCTGCGCGGTCACGCGTCTCCAGGCATATTCGTGCGCGCCTCTGCACCCGCCACTACGGCTGTTCCGCGGCGGCCTCGGCCAGAATCCGCTTCTCATAGATCTCCGACAGTTGCGCCTGCAACTGCTCGCCGTCCGCCGCTTCGACTGCCGTCCCGTTCGCGTCCTTGAGGAAGTCGAACCGAGCGGCGGACATATCAAACGCGACGAAGTGGATTTCGACCTCGCCGCCCGTTTGTCTGTATAGCTGCCGGGCAATGCGGACCGGCGGCGGTCCTGCGGTGTTCTCGCCATCCGTAATGCAAACGATGTATTTACGGACGCAGCCGGACCCATACAACGACCGAAACCCAGCCTCTAGCGCCAGGCCGATCGCAGTGCCGCCGCCCGTCCCTGGGATACGCCCCACGGCCGACGTCGCCGCGGCTCCGTCGAACACACCCATCGGCAGCACCCCGTGCACCGCGCTGCTGAAGTGATAGATGGCCAGCTGCAGTACCCGGTCGGAATGCGTCTGCCTCCAGTTAGTCGTGTAGTCTATGATTCGGTCCAGGGCCCGGCGGGCGACCAAGTGCTTCGGCTGTTGCGCGCCGCCGCGGTCGGGCACACTTTGCGACATGCTGCCGGACGTATCGACTAAGAGCACGACCGCGGTACACAGCCGCTGGTCGACCCTCGGCAGGTCTATCGCCGCCGCGACGGGCGCCGGCGACGGACGATTGGCTGCCGCGCTGGGGCGCGATGGCGATGGGTTTTCTTCGCAACCTGCCGACAGCATTATAGCACAAACACCAACGGCGATTACCACGCATGTCCATGCAGGCCGTGCCGGCGCTCTTTGTAGCTTGTCCATCGTAGATACCTTCCTTTCAGCCGCGGAAGACACGCTTCGGCCGCGTTGCGTGCATCGCGTGCAGCAACCGCATGATGTCGTAAGCCGTCAGCTCACAGAGCAGTTCCGTAACCCGCGCGTGCAAAGCGTCGTCAAGTTGCGGCTCGATCTCCTTCATCAATCTCACAAGACCCTGTTCCTGCGACTCCACTTCCGACTCGTCCACGACGCCGTCCGCCAGCGCGTTTATGAAGGAGCGCAGCTTTCGGGCGTAGCTTTCGATCTGTGGAGTTTGTCCCGTTCTGTTCAGCCAACTCCGGCGCGCCTTCGATGTCGGGCGAGACGCTTTCGAGGTGGTTTTCTTGGCACCCTTGATAGTCGTGCGCTGCGCTGGCTTCTTCGTAACCTTCTTGCTCTTCACCACTTTGGCTCCCTTAACGTGTTCTCTAGTCGGATAATTGCCTTCCCTGGGTTCCATCGCCGCGGTTTGCGTCGATCCCGACTGTGCTCCGCTGCTACTCCTCGATCAGGCGTCGGATTGTGACCAGCCGCTCCTGCAACGGCGTGCGGCCGTTGGGCTGCGTGACGCGCTGTCGCCACTCCGCAGGCAGGAAATTGAGCTGCGTGCATTCGAGCACCGCCGCTAGCTCCTGCAATTCCTTCTCCAGCCCCTGGACCGAAGGGATGAAATCCGTAATGGCGTCTGTGAGATCCGCGCTGCTGACCTCGTCTCGTCCGGCCGCCAGGGCCCGCCGCCGTGCCGCCAGTACCACACTCTCGATATCGGCGCCGCTCAGACGTCGCTCGGCCAAGCCCGCCGGAGCGGCGTCCACGGCGAGCGTGACCTTGTTCTTGCGGGCCATGGTCAGGAGCATCGCCTGGGCCTCAGCGTCATCCTGTGGGTAGAAGAGCGGGATGTGCACCTCCGCGCGACCCTGCCGCTTCAGGTCAATCGGCAGCAGGTCTGGCCGGCAGGTAAGTAGCATCCAGACGATCCGCCCGCGATAGCGTGTATCGCCCATTTGACTGGCGATCATCGAGAAGACGCGGCTCGACGTGCCAGAATCGCCCTCGGCGCTGCGGTTTCCCAACGCCGCGTCCGCCTCATCGATGACCACCACCACCGGGCCGAGCGACCGCAGAACGGTCAGCACCTGCTCCAGATTGCCCTCGGTTTCGCCGACGTACTTCGACCGGAAGTTACGCAACTTTACGCACGGAACTCCGATCGAGCCGGCGTAGCACTCCGCCAGGAAGGTCTTTCCCGTGCCTACCGCCCCCACGATCAGGTAGCCCATCGGCACGGCGTCTAGCCTCCCGCGCGTCAGGAGCTCGGCATCCTCGCGCAACCATTGCTTGGCGGCATCCTGTCCAACGACCAAGTCGAGAGTTTGGCTTGGCTCGATGAACTCCAGCAGCCCCTGGCACTGCCTCTCGATCATCGACTTCTTGAGTTGCCGGAAGCGGGTGCTGTCCACCTTGCGTCCACTTTGCCGGGCCTGCGAGAGCAGCACGTTCAAGCTCACCAGACTGAGGCCGTTGGAGACTTCCGCCAACTCGGCAGGGGCGAGTTCGGCAAGCGCACCGAGGTTAGCGGAGCGCGTTGCACATTGGATAAACCCTTCGCGCGCCGCCCTATCGGGCATGGGGATTTCGATGGTTGCGACATGCGGGCTCTGGACGAGGCGCTGGTTCACTTCCGCAAGCTTGTCCGTGACCAGGCAGATCGCTGTGTTGACGCGTTTGATGTACGGGTTTTGTGCCCAGCCCAGTAGCCGGACCACGTTTGTGCTAACGCCGCGCGCTAGCGTGCCCGGTTCTGCTGCCGGCACCAGGTACTGGGCGTAGTCGAGCAGGATTCCAATCCTCTTGCGCCGGTTCGGATCGCTTTCCAGTAAGTTGCGCTCGATCAGCCGATCCAGCAGCAGGAGTGCATTGTCCGGCTCGCGCGGCCAAACACTGGGATCGCCGAGCCGCGCCGTCAGGTATTGCATCATCGTCTGGAGCCGCTGGGCATCGCTTCCCGGCTGGGCCTGCAGGCCGCCGGACAGGTCATACTGGACGACGACGTCCCACGAGCCGAACACTTGGCTCGCCAGGAACTCCGTCAGGCTGCAATACGGCGTGGTCTCACCGTCCTGGAAGGGTATCAGGTCGTTCACGTTGCCGTGCAGGATGAACACGCACGTTGTGCCGGAGAAGTAGGCTTCCGCAAGGGCGCTGGCCCACGCGGGGAACGTCTCCGGTATTGACATCTGCCGGTTCATGTGTGCCTGTTCGTATTGCTCGGCGGCCGGGCGACCGTTCACGTTTGGCTCTGGGTCTGCGACGACTTCGTGGCCGGACCGAGCTCCTTGGCCGTCTCGGCGACCTTCGTAGTCTCGGGTGTTACCAGTCCTTGCTGAATCTCAAACTCTCGCAGTGCCTGATCGCCCAGCGACTTCTCCATGGCCTGCTCACGCTCGACCTCGACGAGCCCGTCGCTTGACAAGTCGGCGGCTACCCGCACCTTCGCGCGGTTCAGGCTGATCTTGTCCTGGATGACCTGCTCGATCTGGCCGAAATCCGTCGTGACGTCAAAGTTGAAGTCGGTAGCGAGCTTGGCCATCTCGGCCTCGGCGCGACTCATCTTCAGTTCGGCGTCATACTTCTGGATCTTCTCGCGCACTTGTACGAGTTTGCCGCTCGCGTGCTTGATCTTCGTGAGGTTGTTGTTGTACGACCCCTCATGCAGCTTGAGTTGCTCCTGGTTCTCGGCAAGTTGTTGCTTGGCCCTCTGGAGCTCAAAGGCGAACTTCGCCGCGGTTTCGCGATCGCCCACTTGCAAGTAAGCCTTGACCTTGGCCTCCAGGTTGTCGACGTGTTGCTGGCCGTTGCTCACCTGTCGGGTGACGCGCTCGACCAGGCCGCGGTACTGCTCCAATCCCTCGCGTCCCTCCTTGAGCTGAGCGACCGCTAGATCATACTCATACTGCATCTGCGCGATCGGATCGGCCGTCCAGAACACGTTGGCCAGTTTGTTGAGCTGCGCCTTTAGCGATCGCCAAAGTTTTCCAAGGATCATCGTCGCACCAACCTTTCCGAGATGTACGACCTACACCACCCACCGCGCTAGCCTCTGGTCGGGGCCCCATAAACAGTTTCAGCAGCGCCCAGACAACGCACTCTATATGCCGCTGGCCCAGTGTCGTCAATTATACGGTCGGTACGGTTTTAGAACGACCCGGGCACGGCATCGCACTATCTCGCCGAGCGTACCCACATTCAAGCCGCGCGGCGATACCGGTGATGCAAACGGCCAATTCGCGGAACCGCGACGAAGCGGCCGCAATGCTCAAACAGGTGATCGAGGCGTGTGAAGGTCAACAGTGGGGCCTTATCAGCGGCTCTGAGATCCGGAACACGGTCACGCTCGGCCAGCAAGCCGTTGAGCGTCTGGAGCGACTCAGGGGGAAGGGAACGGAACTTCGTCCGACGCGTACGGATTGGCCGACTGCTCGGTTGTTGGATTACGCCAACGCCAGGATCGCAGCGGGCGATCTCCCTCAGGGAATCGAGTTCCTCTACAGGGTCGTCCAGAGGATCAAGGGTCACCGCTGGGATGTGACCGGTGGCTTCAACAGCGAAGAGGACTACTCGTTGGCCGCACGTGCTGAAACACGGCTTGCAGAGCTTCGGGTACTGAACGAACGCTAGCCGCAGGCCGTGACGTCGGCTCCGGCCAGCCGCTAGGTCGTAAGGATGGACTCTTGAGGAGTTGCCGCCCTAGGAAGGGAATCTGCGATAAGTTACGGCGCAATGTGCGACCCGCGGGTCTCATCGCTGCGTTTTTTCGACGCTTCGTGCAGAGAGAATCTACGAGGCGCAGGGCTTCCAGCGACATCGCGCGCTGCCATCGGATGGGCGGTGACGTTGAAGTGCACGACGTGCCGTCGGTCGTGACGCAGGACGACGAAGGCGAAAAGTATGCGAAAGGTCGCGGTGGGTACAGTAAAAAAGTCAATTGCAACGATGTCGCGAACATGGTTGTCCAGAAAGGCTGGCCAAGTCGGAGATGGCGGCTTGCGAGGACGGATTCTGTATCAGTTTACCGTCGACTCGGCGACGATGTGGCCAAGGAGCGCGAGTTCCGATTGGATGCGCGGCGTTCCCCACAGCGGATTCTCACGCGATATGCGTTGGATCAACCTTCGAATCTCGGCTTCGATCTTGGGTCGGCCGACCTTGCGGGTTCGCGACTTCCATCGCCAATACAGCTTGAAGCCCTGCCGATGCCATCCAACTACGGTGCCCGGCTGCACGATGAGCAAAGCGGAGCGCCAATCGGCCCAAATTCGGGACAACAACGCCCAGAAGATTCGATTACGCTTTCGCAGGCGCGGCGTTTTCAACTTCTGCTGCAGGACCGCGAGCTATTGCCGAAGCGCGGGATTCTCGATGGCAAGATCGACTCGATCACGAACCAAGGCCCGGACGAAGAGGACCATCGTACGAAGCAACCACATTTCACACGCTCCAGATGCCGTAATCACGGCCCGGAGACCATAGCCAAGTCGTCGGAAGCGTCAATTCGTAACTCCTGTGTGGACAACGGGTACGGAATATTCGGGATGGACAGGCTCTGTCACGGCTGATCTTGGGGGTCGCAACGCAAGGACTCAGAGCCGTTCCCGCGGTGCGCCAGGAACGGCCATTGCTTTGCCGCCAAGGCCGGATAGAATTTTGGGGCACAGGACAATCGCGACCGAAATGTCGCGCCGCGGAGGCCGAGAACGAATCGACGCGGGTTTGCCGGTCCCGAGATAGTCCGGGGCGCGGCACCCGCGCGGTATGCAAGTTGGTGGCTCATTTGCCGGAAGGGTTTCCTATGAGACGCATGAAGATGTTGGGCGGTTGCGTGTTGGTGGGACTGTGCTTTCGGCCGGCCGAGGGACCTGCCGCTGAACAGGGAACAGGGTTGCTTGATGTGCTCGCGGGCGAGCTTACCTACTCGATGGAGAAACTGGCCGCGCCGGATGGAACGCGGCCTTACTATATCGCCTATGCCATCACGGACCAGCAGCAGGTTTCGCTGTCGGCCACGCTGGGAACGCTCACCGGCGATGACACGAACCACCGGCGCGTGCTCGACGTTGGCGTGCGTGTGGGCGACTACGCGCTGGACAGCTCCCATAAGATCCGCAGCGGCCAATTCGAGTTCGACCCCTCCATGTTCGGGTTCGCCATGCCGACCGAGATCAGCCTTGACGACGACCCTGATGCGATCCGTCACGCAGTCTGGCTGGCGACGGATGAGAAGTTCAAGGCCGCGGCGAAGAAATTTGAACGCGTGCGGACGAACCTCAAGACGAAGGTTGAAGAGGAGGATAAATCGGGCGACTTTACGCGAGAGCAACCCAGCGTCTACAGCGGGCCGACGGTGTCGCTCGCGGTGGACAGCGCCGCCTGGACCCAGCGGCTGCGCAATGTGTCGAAGATCGCGCGGGAGTATCCGCTGATCTACGCCTCGGAAGTATCGCTGACGGCCTCGGCACAGAACCAGTACCTCGTCAGCAGCGAAGGCACACGCCTGCAGCACGGACAGAAATACCTCCGTGTCATGGTGTCCGCCAGCAGCAAAGCCTCCGACGGCATGGAGCTGGAGCAGGTCCGCATCTTCAACGCGGCTAGCGAAGACAAGCTGCCGAAAGAGGAACAGGTGGCCGAGGCGCTGCGGAAGGTCATCCAGCAGGTACTCGCCCTGCGCGAGGCCCCGCTCGTCGAGCCCTATGTCGGACCGGCTATTCTAATGAACCGGGCCAGCGCCGTGTTCTTCCACGAGATTTTTGGGCACCGCATTGAGGGGCACCGCCAGAAGGACGTCGAGGAAGGCCAGACCTACGCCAAGAAAGTTGGCGAGGCGATCCTGGCAGACTTCATCAGCGTTCGCGACGACCCGACCATGGCGGAGTTCAATGGTGAAGATCTGCGTGGTTACTACAAATACGATGACGAGGGCGTGCCGGCCAGCAACGTGAAGCTGGTCGATGCCGGTGTGCTCAAGACGTTTCTGTTGTCGCGATCCCCCTTGGAGCACTTTCCGAACTCGAACGGGCATGGGCGTCGCCAGCCGGGCTTCCAGGTTGTGTCCCGGCAGGCAAACCTGATCGTCGAGTCGACGAAGGCCGTCAGCCTGCAGCAACTCAAGCAGATGTTGGTAGAAGAGTGTAAGAAGCAGGACAAGCCCTACGGCCTGCTCTTCGATGACATCAGGGGCGGCTTCACCGGCACGCAACGGGCCGGGGCGCAGATGTTCAAGGTCCTCCCGGTAGTGGTGTACCGTGTCTACGCCGACGGCCGGCCGGACGAGCTCGTTCGCGGCGTCGACATCGTCGGCACACCGTTGACCTGCTTTTCCAAGATTCTCAGCACCGGCGACGATCCCGCGGTTTTCAACGGGACATGCGGCGCCGAATCGGGCGGCGTGCCGGTTTCCGGCGTGTCCCCCAGTGTGCTCGTCGGACAAATCGAGGTGGAGAAGCGAGTCCGCGAGCAGGACAAGCCGCCGATCCTGCCACCGCCGATCGCTCAGGGAGGCGACAAGTAGCCGCGGGCTTCCGCTCCCGGACGTGGATGACCGGGGAAGCGATGATATGTTCGCCGGCCTGGCGCCGGGTTATCAAGGAGTCGAACCGTGAACGTTGGAAGAATGCGCGGACCATGGGCCGTTTTGGCGCTCGGTATCGCATGGCAGGCGACCTCCCGCGGTGCTGAGGAGAAACTCCCCGACAGTCCGGTGCTCATGCAGGCACTGGTAGACGAGCTTCAGCGGGCCATGACCTTGCGGATGGAGGACCTCGAACGACCGTACTTCATCCAGCTCGACGTCGACGACTCAATCAGCTACCAGATCTCCGCGCGGTACGGGGCGCTGACCAACTCCGCACGCAACCGGTCCCGGCAGCTCAATTGCCAGGTCCGAGTGGGCTCGTTTGAACTCGATAACACGAATTTCTCGAGCGGGGGCGGCTTTTCCTTCGGGGGTATGTTTGGATTCGGTCGCGCTTCGCGCTCGGCCCTACCTCTCGACGATGACTTACTTGCCATCCGCCAAACCCTCTGGCGCGCCGCGGACGACGTGTACAAGGACGCCGTCGAGACGCTAACGAAGAAACGCTCGTACATGAAGGACAAGACCATCGCGGATCGCCCCAACGACTTCGCCCACGCTCCGGCCGTCGAACACATCGGACCATCGGCCGTGCTGGACTTTGATCGCACGAACTGGGAACGGAACCTCCGACAGCTATCCGCGCACTTCAAGACTCACCAGAAGATTCAGGATTCCAGCGTGCGCCTCCTGGTGCGCGCCGGTAACTCCTATGTCGTTAACTCCGAGGGAACCCGCGTACGCACACCTGACCACAAGGCGTGGCTGACCGTCACAGCCGTGGTTCAGGCGGCGGACGGACAACGCCTCGTCGCCACCCGCAACTACCCCGGATTATTCGTGCTCCTCGAATTCCTCGAGTTTTGCGATGCTTTGAACAACAGGGTGTTGTCTGACAGAGATTCCGTTTTTGCTCGTAACTCGTGATTTCTCAAATAGTTACGTCCTCAAGCGTCGAAGCCTGATGAA
>JAZDHF010000074.1:0-5638 GCA_043806315.1 Planctomycetota bacterium
CAAGCCGGATCGGTTGGAGGTGTCGCGAATGCAGCCGAGCATTACGTCCAGTGATCGAAGCGGAACGCCGGCCCAGTTGATGCTGATGGGGCCGAACAGTCGGCGCTCGACAGGGTTCCACTTGGAGGCGCCTCTCGGATATGGACCGCTCACACTTGGGATGCATTCACGAGCGACATCTACAATGAACGCGTCGCGTTCTGGCTATACATGGCTGAACCGCCGCCAATCAGGCGCAGATGGATTGAACGGATCATACTGTCTCAGAATGTCGACGGTGGCTGGACGTACGAGAAGTCTGTCCGGCGCATGCTCGGCCAGTTTGTGGGTTATGACGCGTGTGTCGGAAAAAGCAGCCCTCACGCGACATTCCTCGCGCTTTATGCGCTTGCAGAGTACAGGAACCGTTCCCTGCCTGAGGCTGCCTCGGACGGACATCCCCGATGATGTGTTCTCTAGTGACGGGTCGATCTGTCTGGGGTACAAGGAAAAATCGGTCGCGCGGCGCGATGGCGTTCGCTGTCCATTGCGAAAACTCTATTCGGCGTGTTTCGCGGTGCTATCCGCCACAGCATTCTGCACTCTACCGAGCGGCACGGTTGCAGTGCTCGCCGTTCTACTTCGACTGGGTGACCGAGACGGAGACCAAGCCGATCACCGTGGTGGGGGCGGAGATCCTGCCCAGCTCGGAGTACCGCGTGCAGGCCTACGGTGCGTCGTGCAAGGGCAGTGAAGTCGGTTGTACGAACATTTCGGCGGCGGTGCGGATGCTCACGCGTCGTTCCGGCGACGTGGCTGCGCGATTCAACCCGCCCGATTCCTCGACGCAGCCCGACGCGATCGATGTGACCCAGTTGGTCAACAAGTTCAAGAACGTGCCCGGCTCGCCGATCAAGCCGATCGCCCAATTGCAACCGAACCTGCCGGAGCTCAACGCGGACATCGACGCGTCGGACATTGTGGCGGTGGTGGACGCGGTGAAAGGCTTTGCCTATCCGTTCGGCGGTCCATGCCCGTGCCCGTCGCTGGTGACCTGCGGTCCCGCCACGGGCAGTCTCGCGTGTCCGGGAGGTGCGGGCACATGCACCGGCTCGGGGCTTCCCGGCCTTGGTGCCGGCGCCATGTGCGTGAAGACGTGCAGCGGCAGCGGCGATCCGTGCATCAACAACACGCACTGTCCAACGGGTGAGACGTGCGGCAGTCCGTTCTGCCGCGACAAGTGCGGGCGGTGCAAGCCGTAGGGGCGGAAACGTCAAACAGCGGCAAAGTCAGAGCGCCGAAAAGAGAATGAATCCGGAGCGCGGAGGCGTGTTCATGAGGGCGGTTCGGGCGGGGGTCGCCAACAGTTCCGGCAGCGCGGTTCGTAGTTGTCGGGTTCGACGACCATTTGGCCGTCGATGATGGGTGTGAGGCGTTGGGTACGGTCCGCGACGGCGCCGCATCGAGCGCACGTCGCCGTCGTCACGATGGGTTCGTCGGCGATGGCCAGCAGTCGCTCGCCGAGGGGAAACGGTCGGCCCCAGCTATCGGGTCGCAGCGAGGTCAGTACGACCTCGATGCCCCGTTCGGCCAAGCGGGCGACGACATCGGCCAGGCCCTCATCGAAAAAGTGGGCCTCGTCGACGGCGACGATCTCGGTGTCATCGGTGATGTGTCGCTCGATCTCACTGGCATTCGCAACCACAATGGCAGGCAAGGCCTTCCCTCCGTGGGATACGATCGCCGAAGCGCTGTAGCGAGTGTCAATCACGTGCTTGAAGGCCGAGGCCTTCCCGCGAGGGTAGGCCTCCAGACGACGCAATAACTCGGTCGTCTTGCCGCTGAACATGCAGCCGCAGATCACGGTGATGGTCCCGTACACCGCTTCGCTCTCGGCGGGCGAAGCCCGTCCTACCGGAACTGAAGCCCGCAGCTTGGAACTCCGCGGCTCAGACCGCGCGGGATGAATCCCGCGGCTCGGGGGATTATTCGACCTCGGCGGGTCGGGGGGCAAGCTCGATTCCTTCAAAGAGCGCGGAGCCGATCCGCACGTGGGTCGCCCCGGCCTCGATGCCGTACTCGAAGTCGCTGCTCATCCCCATCGAAAGCTCCTTGAAGGCGGGTCCGCAGATGCGCTCGCCGATGACCTCGTCGAAAAGTTCACGGACGCGCCGGAACGTATGGCGTGTCACCGATGCGTCGTTGGTCAGGGGCGCCATGGCCATCAGCCCGCGCAACTCGATGTGCCGCAGGGAGTTGATCTGTTCCGCGAGGTGGGTGGTCGCCGCGACGGCCACGCCGAGTTTTGAGTTTTCTCCGCTCGCGTTGACCTCCAGGAGGACGGGCATCTTTCGCCCGAGCTTAGCCGACTCGGCGTCGATCTCCTCGGCTAATCGCAGACTGTCCACGGAGTGAATCAACTCCACCCACGGTAGAACCGCCCGGACCTTGTTGCGTTGTAAATGGCCGATCATGTGCCAGCGCGGCGCCGACAACGGGGCGGACGAAGAATCCCATCCCCGACGGCTCAACCACTCCTTGAGCATCGCCGCCCGGCGGATCAATTCCTGCACGCGGTTCTCGCCGAGGTCGGTGAGGCCGATCTCCACGAGTGTGCGAATGATGTCCAGGCTCGCGGCCTTCGTGACCGCCACGAGCGTGACGCTGGAGGGTTTGCGATGCGCCCGCTCGCAGGCGTCGGCGATGCGCTGCTCGATTCGCTTCCAGTTCTCGGTGAGCTTGCGTTTCATCGACGGAGCTTCCCCGGCGAGCGCCGTACCCGGACGCCGCCGTGGGGATCATACCCAATGGACTACTCGCCGTCAGCCGCAAAGAGACCCTTGGCCCGGAGAATGGTCAAGACAGGCTGGGCCGGCGTGTGGGGCGCACCGCGACAAGAAACTGGGTGTGTGACGCGACAGGCCGGCCTACAACTGGTTGCGTGGGTTCGGATTGGGTATACTCCTATTCAAACCTCGGCGGTTACTGAAACTTAGGTCGTGTAACTGAGCCCGGGTTAGAGAACCGGACAAACCATGAAATCTCGCTTGCCCATCGATCCCGAGTGGATCGCCGCCTTCTGCCGAAAGTGGAAGGTCAGGGAGTTCTCGCTGTTTGGGTCGGTGTTGCGTGAGGATTTTGGACCGGACAGCGACATCGACGTACTGGTCGAGCTCGCTCCGGGGCACGGGCTGGGACTTTCCGACTGGGTGGAAATGATCGACGAACTGAAAGCGACTTTCGGTCGCGATGTCGATCTGGTCTCGAAGCGAGGTCTGAAGAACCCTTTTCGCCGTCACACGATCCTTGCCAATCGCGAGATCATCCATGCGGCTTGATCCCGACGATGCCGCATTCCTTTGGGATATGTTGGAGACGGCTCGCGGCGTTGTCGATGCCGTCCGCGGCGTCTCGTTCGAGCGCTACCGGGCGGACACAAACCTGCGACTGGCGATCGAGCGTCGCATCGAGATCATCGGCGAAGCCGCCAATCGCGTCTCCCGCCCTGGCAAGATGCCCACCCGGAGATCGGGTGGCGCAGCATTATCGCTCAGCGCCACGTTCTCGCGTATGAGTACGGCGATATCGACGACGAACTAATCTGGACCGTCGCGACGGAACACATCCCGGCGTTGATCGCTAAGCTCGAACGGATTACGCCCCCGCCGCCCACGGACGAGCGCGAGTCGTAGGCCCTCGGCGAGTCACGCGGCTCGGCGAGCGAGTCACGCGTCAGCGAGGACGGCCCGGCGGAGGGTGGCGCGGCGTTCGGCGTCTCGTTGGCCGACGCCGAATTGCAGAACTTGGCCGGCGCTGTCGGAGATCGTGCCCAGATGGCGTTGGACGGCCAGGCTTTCGATCTCCTCCTCCTCGCTGGGAAGCTCATTCTCCGAGAACCCGCCCATGAGCGTAAAGGAGGCGATGGAGATGTCGGACCGGCCTAGGTCTGCGATCGCCCGGTCCCAGTCGTCCATGGAGAGGGTCCCGCTGTTGATCATTTCGCGGAGGTCGATGAACTCCTCGGCTAAGGTCGGGCACTTGATGTCTACTGCTCCCATGATGGTCAGGAAGAACTGCCGCGGCGGATGGGTCTTGCCCTCCCGTTCCTGAAAACGCTGGGCCAGAATCTGCCGGGCGACAGTCGAGCGCTTCAGGTCGCAGGCGCCCATCAGGGTCACATAAACCTTGCGTTCGGGCCGGACACGCCCGTCGTAGCCGCTCATAATGCAAAACTGAATCATGGTGAACCTCACCCCCGATTCGCGGGTTGCGCGTCTCGGTGGGGTATTCGAGCCTGCGGACCGCTTATTCCAGCGGTCCGGCAAGAAAGTGTAAGCCCTACGGCTCGCCGCTCAACGGTGCGGCGCGGACCACCCCGAAGGCCGGAGAAACGCCGGGCGGCGCGACGAAGTAACCCCTGCACGTGAACTCCCCGCGCCCGCCGGAACCATCGCTCGGAAGGTCAAGCCTGTGCCAAAGTTACCTTCGGGTCGATTGATCGGTCCGGGCCGACCGACCGCGGTCGTGGGCAGTGGCGCAGCGGCGGGGAAGTTCGCCCCGATCTGATTGAGCACGAAGTCCGCGCTCACCCGTCCGGAAAGACTGGCCAACGTCGATCCGCCGCCGGGGGCCAGCACGCCGTAGCCGGTCGCGTTGGTCAGCGTGAACTCCGCGTCGGCGGCCGTCACCGACTCCGGCTGATAGAACGTCACGTTGTGGTCGAAGATGTTCTGCTTGATCCACATATTGGCGATGTTCGCGTCGGTGGCGTACTGGCCGGGACGCACGAGTTTGGAACGAAAGCGGTCCTGCCCCAGCTTTTGGATCGCCTCCACCAATCCATACTCCGCGAGCGAAACCCGAAACCGTCCCGTGCCCGGCTCGACCTCGATCTCCCACCCCTCGGTGCCGCGTTTGGCCAGCGTCGCGACGGGTGAATCGACGATCACGTCGGCGCGGACCGTGCCCTCGCTCGATCCGCCCCGAACGGTGCCGTAGCCCAGCCCGATGCGGACGTTCTCGACGTTGGCGCTGCGGTAGAGTTGGTCGAGGCCCGCGAACGTCGCGCTGCGCAGGCTCACGACCGTCGTTTCACCGAACTTCAAGTTGACGTGCGAGCGCAATCCGGTGCGGATTTGCGAACCCGGCTTGAGCTGATCGTTGAGCTTGACCGCCGTCCAACCCTCGTTCGCGACCGGCGACACCCCGACGGTCGCCCAATCCACCGAACCTTCGACCTCAATCACGATCGCGGGGAGCGGTTGTATTTCGGGGGGGGCGTCCGCGGGCTTTGCGTCCCTGGTTGGTGGGACCGGTGTCGGGGTTTCCTGGTTCGTCGCCGCAGGCTCGGGAGGATCAGAGTTGGCGTAGGCCTGGCTTACGCACGCCACGGTGAACGCAATCAGTGCCATGGCAAGCGCCAATCGAGGAACGAACGAAACACAATCGAGAACAACGGATGCACGCCGCACAGGTTCGGCCCCCTTAGACAACGCGGACTCCCGCGACTGCTCTGATTATATCAATTCACCCCGGCGGATGTCACGACTCTTGAAGGGGCATAGAGCCGCTTGCGTTGTTGCGGATGGGCTTTGATTGCGGGGCGCAAGTGAATCGGCGGAGGGGCCTTCCCCGCACTCGTCGGTGTTTCCGCTGCGCC
>JAZDHF010000075.1:0-2059 GCA_043806315.1 Planctomycetota bacterium
GCATGCCGTCGCCCACACGACCGTCTCCGTCGCAGACTGGGTTGCTCGGAGTCGGTCCTCTCTCGCTTCTGACGCCCCCCCCCACGTAACCAAGGTGGGCAACCCCGATGGACCGCTGGCGGGTGAAGTGGTGGTGTTCACAGGTGCTCTGGTCATGCCCCGCCGCGATGCGGCTGAACTCGCGGCCCGTGCTGGCTGCGACGTCGCCGATACTGTTACCAAGAAGACTTCTACCTGAATCCTGCGTGAAGACGGGGGATTTCAGGGCGACAGCCGATCGATGCTGGCAAGCGCGGCCTTCCACGCTTTGGCCATGTCGGGGTCGGGAATCCTGAGGCTGGGACGGTTGCCTGCACGTATCAACTGGGCCGGCATCACCAGCAGATCCTCGCGCAGCCGCTGGAGCGTCGCCGTTTGGAGGTGCGGGGGCAAGCACGTGCGCTGGAACCAGACGACGCAGTTGTAGGCGAGGAGCAGCAAGTGAAAGTAGGCTTCATTCGCCATGAATTGCCGGGTCGGAATGTGTCCGATCCCGTAGTCGCCCTTCAACTCGCGGATGAGCTGCTCGATGGAGGCCCGCTTGTTGTAGAACTTCCAGACGTTGAGTGGCGACAGGCTGAGATTGGTGACGAGAACCTGGTAGCTGTGCCGCTTCATCTGGAACAGGGTGAGCTGCTCTCCGTCATCATCCTCGCGGACCGGCCGTCGCACGACGACGAAGCGGTAGGGCTTCGACCAGCGCAGCGGTTGATACCGGAACTCGGCGACGGCGAGTCCACTCCGGAAGATGCGATATCGCAGACCCTCGAGCTTGCGCTTGACCGGACCGGTGATGCGGGCCACAACCACGAACCCGATCTGTTGCTCCTGGAGCCACTCGACGATCGCGCCGTCATAGAACCCCTTGTCCCCTCTGGCGAAGACGGGGACGTGCCGATGCTCGGGCGGAATCTTGCCCAAGCACGCGGTCAACAGATCGAGCGTGCCCGTGGCGGTGTGGACGTTGCCGGGGCGCAACTCGCCTTCCCAGAACTGTTGCGACTCACCCTCAAAACAGAGCAACGGGTGATAGGAGCGCCGCCCGTGCTTGGTCGGATTGTAGCCGATCTCCGCCCCTTCCTGATCGCCGTAGACCACCAGCACCGTGGAATCGACGTCGAAGATGTACCGTGCGCGGCGGGCCCCGATGGTTTCCATCTTGAGCAAGAACTGGTCGTGCAGGGCCCGGAGCCGGGGCACCAACGTGGGAGCCGTATGCGAGAGGAACCGCCGCAGGGTGGTCGCGTACGGATAGCTCTGCAATCCGGTGAGGTACTGGAAGAGACCGTTGGTGCGCAGCAGCCGCGTCGTTTCGAGCCGCTTGATCCCAAGGATGATGGGATAGAGCATGGCCAGGACGAGCTCACCCGTGCTGTAGTGGCTGTTGCGCCGACTGCGCGGGAAATGCTGCGCCAGTGCACGCTTCAAGCCGATCGCGGACACAAACCGATGCAACAGATACACGCCTCCATATCGGGTCAGCGTGTCCGGTCGGCCGACAATTCCCAGCTTTCGAGGGCCTCGAGCCATGTCGTCAAAAGCTACCCCAGGGGTAGCTTTCGACGACAGCCTCCCCAAAGGGGATCCACACCCTCCCCTCCCTCGGGGAAACCGCGCAACACCGCCGGTAGTCAGACCGGAATCACGCAGGATTCAGGTTGAATATCGTTGAGTAGTCGAACGAACGAGGTCGATTGCCTCGAGTCCTTGATCTGACGGCGGAGGGCCATTATCGCGTGGTCCCCGTACCAGGCGCGCAGATGATGGTAGATGAGACTGGAGGGAGGCAAATTGGGATTATCGCGGATGAGTGCAAAGGTCTCGCGAAGGACTAGGCGAGAGCGCATGACAGCATGGAGCTGCTGGCGAATGTCTTCGAGCCAGCGCTCCCATTTCTGGCGTATCTGGTTCATCGTGTGATGCGACCAAACTTGCGTTTGTGCTGCCGGGCGGACCACCTGCCCGCACTCTAGCGCGCCTACATATGCTGCACGCGGAGTGACGGGGCAAGGGCAGACAA
>JAZDHF010000076.1:0-26923 GCA_043806315.1 Planctomycetota bacterium
CTAAGTAGGAACGCAGATTCCTTTACGCTGCCTTGGCGTGGAGTTCGTCATGATCGTACATGAACCCCATCCGTTCTTTGTGTCCGTTGATTCGGGTGACGCCGTTTCGGAACGCCACCACCAAGTCGTCAACCGTGGCGAACAGTACATTGGCCAGCACGGTTCGTTTCAAATGGCCCCACAGTCGTTCGATCAGGTTCAGACTCGGGCAGTAGGGCGGCAGCCAGAAGACTTCGAGGCGGTGTCGATTGGCCTTCAGCCACGCCTGCACCATTTTCGTATGATGGAACCGTCCGTTGTCGCAGACCAGCCGGATCTTCCGACCCGCGTAGGCCCTGACCAGCGCGACCAGGAAGACGAGGAACAGCGTTCCGCTCTTCTTGTCGGCCACGGTGTAGGTGATCCGCCCGCTGGCGAAGTCGACGCCGCCGTAGACGACTTTCTTCTCATTCTTGCCCGGCGCGGGAATTTCGGGCTGCGTGCCCACCGGCGCCCACATACGCGTGAGCGTCGGATGACGATGAATCTCGACCTCGTCCTGGAACACCAATGCCTCGGAGGCGTTTCGTTTCAGGGCTTTTTTTTCAAGCGGACAAGCTGCTTCCCGGCCTTTTCGTAGGCCTTCTCGTCGCGTTTGCCTTTGAGGGTGTGCTTGGGGCGATGAATCGAAAACCCTTCTCGATGCAGCAGGCGACGCAGTTGATCGTCGCCGAAGCGAATGCCCGTGACCTTGGCCAGATGCGCGCCCAAGCGGACGCTCGACCAGGTCGAGAAGCCGTAGCCCAAGGTCAAGGGGTTGACCTGAATGGCGCGCTTCATCTCCGCGAGAAACTGGGGCGTCGCCCGACTGGTGCGCCCCGGTGGTTTGACGGGATGCAAGCCGGCAGCGCCAGAATGGCGATACGAGCGCCGCATCCGTTTGACGGTATCCGTGCCGCAACCCAGTCGCCCAGCAATCGTGGCGATCGTATCGTGCGTATCGGAGAACAGGATGATCAAACAGTTGCGGTAGACATCCGCCGAACCCGTTCGCAGCCGCAGGTAATCGAGCTCGTCCCGTTGCGACTCCGTCAATTTGACGCCGTATCCCATGGCGACCTCCCGGCGGCTCCGCCGCCAGTACCAAGGTCGTCCGAAAGTCGAAAACAGGATGAATCATTCTGCGTTCCTACTCAGAATCGCCTTGGGCGATTGGCTCAGGTCGGTGCTGAAGAAGCAGTCATCCTTCCGTCGTCCCGACGGATCGCGCACCACCACGAAAACCGGTCTGACTGTGCGCGCGGCCTTGGATCCCAACCGCTACGAAACCGGCATCGAGGTCAGTGACGAGCAACTCGCCCGGGTCAATTGGACCCCAGCTCAGTTCCATGGAGAGTGGAATTACACGATTCGGCCCAAGAAGTAATTGATGAAGTTATTTGTTCGCGGATACATACGCTACCACGTGTGACCCACCGTTGTCAACCCGCATTTATCGGAACGACCAAGGTTGCGCAATACGCTCGCTCGCATCGGCGTGAACCAAGAGAATAACGGCAATACCCGTGACTATCCCTTGATAACCCCGACCGGTCGAAGTCGCGCTACGCGCCGGCTGATAGCCGCGGTGTGAAGGACATCGACGACCTGGTTGACGTCCTTGTAGGCGTCGGGTTGCTCTTCCTCCAACCCAGTACGCCCCCGGGCGCGGGCGATGACGCCTCGTTCGGCGAGTTCCCTCTTGATGGATCGTCCGCGGCTCGCCCGGATCGCGGCCCCGCGCGACATGCGTCGTCCCGCTCCGTGGCACGAACTGCCGAAGGTATGTTCCATCGCGCCCGGTTGTCCGGTCAGGACGTAACTCGCCCGCCCCATATCCCCCGGCACGAGCACCGGCTGACCGATCCCGCGGTAGCGCTCCGGCAACTCCGGGTGTCCCGCCGGAAAGGCCCGCGTCGCACCCTTGCGATGCACGCAAAGTCGGCACGTCTTTCCGTCCACGTCGTACGGTTCCATCTTGGCGATGTTGTGGGCCACGTCGTAGACCAATGTCATGCCCAGTCGTTCGGCGGGTTGACCAAAGATGTTGGCGAACGCCTCGCGCGCCAAATGCGTCATGATCTGCCGATTGCACCACGCGAAGTTGGCCGCGGCCCGCATCGCCCCGAGGTACGCCTGCCCTTCCGGGGATTCGACCGGCGCACACACCAGTTGTTTATCCGGCAACTCAATGCCGTACTTGCGGGGAGTGTGCTCAAGGTCCTTGAGGGCGTCCTCGCACACCTGATACCCCAACCCGCGCGAGCCGGAGTGGATCATCACCGTGAGGTTCCCCTCGACCAGTCCCATCGCCGCGGCGGCCTTGGGTTCGTCGATGCGTTCGACCACTTGGACTTCCATGAAATGATTCCCGCTGCCGAGGGTTCCGCACTGGTCGGAGCCGCGGCTCAACGCACGATCGCTCAGCAAATCGGGATCGGCGTCCGGGATGCAGCCGTGGGCCTCTGTCGATTCGATGTCGCTGTCCCATCCGAACCCACGTTTCACTACGAATCGCGACCCCTCGGCCATCAGCTTTCGCAGCTCCGGCTTACTGAACTTCACCACCCCGCCCCTGCCGACTCCGCACGGAACCGTGTTGAACATTTCTTCAACGAGTTTGCCCATTTGCATTTTGGCGTCGGCGAGCTTGATGTTCGTGCGAATCAGGCGAACGCCGCAGTTGATGTCGTATCCGACTCCGCCGGGACTGATGACCCCACCCTTTTGCGGATCAGTGGCGGCCACCCCGCCGATGCAGAAGCCATATCCCCAGTGAATGTCGGGCATGGCCAGCGAGTACTTGACTATGCCGGGCAGACACGCGACGTTGGCCACTTGTTCAGGTGATTTATCCTGCTTGATGGCCTCAACGAGTGCGTCGTCCGCGTAGATGACCCCGTCGACGCGCATGCCGGGCTTGTACGATTTCGGAATCCGCCAGCGAGTACCGTCGATACGTTCGAGAGGCCCGGTATAGTTGTCGCCCATTAAAGTGGTTCCTACTCAGTCCACCGAATGCAGAATTGCGAATAGCGAAGATCGAATGTCATGCTGAGCACGGCGAAGCATCTTTGTCGCGACGAGACCCTTCGCTGCGCTCAGGGTGACAATGCCTTCTCCATTCGCCATTCCGAATTCGACATTCGACATTCCTCAAATGTCCACGATCAACGTCGCTTCGAACCCGCCCGCAATAGCGCGGATGCTCAGCTCGTGATAGGTTATCGCCTTCACCTCGCGATGGAAAACGCTTCGCTCGGGATCGACGGCAGCCGTGGCCGCCACGACGCGGAGGGTCTTATCGTCAAACTCGGTTACGTCGATCGCCACCGCCTTCCGCGCCTCGCGTTCGAAGAGAATCAGAAGCTCCGTCAGAAAGTCCCGCAGGAGCACCGCGGCGTCGTCCCCGTCGAACTCGATGGGGAGCGCGCTGACGTCGCCCATCGTGGCGATCTCGCCGATCGCCGCATAAAGACCCTGCGCAGCCGGAAACAAGAGTTGCTCCAGCGTCCCGGCCCGCACGCGAATCCCCATGTCGGCCGTATGGTCGAAAAATTCGTACGACGGTTCCACGGGGCGTAGTATATCACGCGGGAAGGTGCCGTGATGAGAAAACCAGTGATCGGCGTCATGGGCGGGTCGAAGGCGAGCCCCGGCGTATACGCCATGGCCAGAGAGTTGGGAGCGCTCATCGCGCAGCGCGGATGGGTGTTGCTCAACGGCGGCCGCAACCAGGGCGTGATGGCCGCTTCCGCCGAAGGCGCCAAGCAGGCCGGCGGGACCGTCATCGGAATCCTTCCCGATTCCACCGACGGGCATGCGTCGCCGCACCTGGACTTCGCCATTATGACCGACATGGGCGACGGTCGAAACCTGCTCAACGTGCTCTCCAGCGACGTGGTCATCGCCTGCCCGGGGAAACTCGGAACGCTCTCCGAGGTCGTGTTGGCCCTGAAGCGGGATAAGCGTGTGATCCTATTGGGGTGGGAATTGACCGACCCGCAGTTCGGACCATTCCTTAAGCGTGGGCAACTCACTCATGCGCCGACACCCGAGCAAGCGGTGCAACAAGCGGCGGCGGCACTGGCGGACAGGAACGATCGCCGGTGACCGGCGGTTGGGAGGTGGCATAGAACCGGCGCATCGCATCTCCAATTCGACGCACATCGCGGCGAGTTAGACTTGGGTAGTTCGGCAGGCGAAGAATGTGCGACTGGACGTCGCGCGCCACGGGGCAATCGACGTGGTATGTGCGGTACATCTCCAAGTCGGCGCAGTTGAGGTATTCGCTGGTCTCGGAGTCGATCCCGCGGCGGAAGAGGAAGGCCGACAGCTCCGCCGGGCGATCGACGAGCACGCCGTAGTACAATCCGTTGTGCCGACCGGTGGCACTTGGCTTAAGCAGCGTGACTTGGGGAACGCCGGCTAGCTCCTCATCAAGCCACCGCCCGACTTGTCGGCGGCGTTCGATGAAGTCCTCGGCCCGTGCAAGCTGACTTCGCCCCAACCGGGCCTGGAACGGATGCAGCGGCGGCACGTGCTCCGGGTCGAAGTCGCGATCGACGTGCGGGGCTTCGGTCATCATCCTCTGTTGGATATTCGGCCTCATGGCCCGCAGCAGACGAAGCACCGGCCAGGCGCCGACGCTGAAAACCACCTTGCGCGTCGCGAAGTCCATCACCGCCCCCGTCACCGCCCTTTTCAGCCCCGTTGGGCGGGGTTGGTGAAAGCGCAGCGCCGTCAGTCGGCGGCGAAGGCGTCGGGCGAGGTCGTCGTCGTTGGTGGCGATCATCCCCCCGCCGAAGGTCGTCACCAACTTCAAGACGCTGAAACTGAAAATGGACGCTTGGCCGAATGTGCCCACGAATCGCTCGCCGAACTTCGATCCGAGGGCGTGGGCGCAATCCTCGAGTAGAACCAGGTTGTGCTCCTCGGAGAAGGCGACCAGCGAGTCCATGTCGGCCGGGTGGCCGAACATGTGCGTTACGAGCAGGACCTTGGATCGAGTTGTGTGTAGCCGCTCCGCCGCCGATGGATCGACGTTCAGATCGTCGCGGCGGATGTCGGCGAACCGCGGGACAAGACCAAGTTGACAAAATCGTTCGATCACCGCGAAGAGATTAAAGGACGGGACAATGACCTCGTCGCCTGGGTTCAGCCCGAGTGCTTCAAGGATGAGGTGGATGCCCAACCGCCCCGAAGAGACCGCGATCGCATGTCGGCAGCCGATGTACTCGGCGAAGTCCTGTTCGAACTGGGCGACGGTATCCTCTCGCGGTCTCAAACCAACGAGCGAGCCTGCGATGCGGGCGTAGTCGGAGAACGTTGTCTCGATCTGATGACGAGGCAGAGAAAGCAGATGCACGGAGACGATCCCTCGCTACGACGCAACGCCCAAGCCGAGCCGGATCAGCTTGCGAAACTCGAAGAAACTTCGCACGTCGAGCAACTTTTCGAGGATCATCGACGGCTGGAAGTAGAACGAACGCAACGCCTCCCTGCGCAACGCCTCGACCTGCTGCGGCGTGAGGTAGCGATGCTTGATGTTGCTGGTGGCGAACCCGAAGTCGCTGGGACCCTCGCGTAGGAATCCCTCGCGGCGGGCCCGCTCCTCGTAGGCCGTGCCCGGCAAGGCGTTGACCACGTTGAACGATACGTACTTGGGCCGCAGCGACCGTGCGAAGCGGATCGTGTTGCGAACGTCCTCCTCGGTGTCGTCCTCAAACGCCAGCATGATGAACGCCGTGGTTTCGATCCGCAACCGTCGACAATCGGCGAAGACCTCGTGAATGCGAGCGTCCGCGATCCGCTTGTCGATGCGTCGGCGAGTGGGTTCTTTGCTGTGCTCGACGCCGAACTCAATGCCGTAGCAGCCGGCCGCCTTCATCAGCGTCAGCATCTCACGGCTCGCGACATCGATCCGCGTCGTGCAAAGCCATCGCAGTTTCAGTCGTTTGGCGGCGAGCTTTTCCAGGAACTCGCCGGCCAGCGCCTTGTGCAGGCCGAAGGTAAGGTCCTTGAAGTAGACCTCGCGGAATCCGAGCCGATCGATCTCCACGAGCTCTTTGACCACGTCGTCGATGTCGCGATAGAGCATCTTGCGGTAAAGCTGGTTGTCGATGCAGAACTCACACGAGAACGGACACCCGAAGGAGAGTTGCACGCAAGTCACGGGTCCGCGTTTACTCTGCGGGAAACAATAGCGCCGGTCCTTGAAGATGGCGTGCTCGGGCCGGGGGATGCGAAGCGATTCGCCGTAGCGCACCGTCGCCTCGGGTATGAGGCTCCGCGTGGGTCGCCGGACGGCGATGTTGAACGGCTCGACGGCGCTGCCTCCAGGCGCCTTCAGCAGTTCGGCGAGGTTGTGCTCGGCGGCGTTGAGGATGATGCCATCGAGCCATGGGTTGTCGGCCATCAGCCGTGAGAGACGCAGTTTGTCTTGTTGCAGGATGATCGTCCCCACAACGTAGCACGGAACGTCGCCAAGCCCCTCTTTGAACCCTTTCAATCCGGCCAGTTCGTCATCGACCCGTGAGCTGGAAGTCAACGAGACGACGCCACAAACGCCAAGCTCGCTCGCTCGTTGGAGAAGCTCCGCCCAGGACAAGCGATCCAGTTGGGCGTCGATGTACGCCGGCTGAAAGCCGGCTTGACGTACCGCACCGGAAAGGAGGATCAGGTCGATGTTGGGAAAAGGAGCGTTCGGGGCGGTGTCCTTCTCGCGCAGCGAGCCCCGCCGACAGAATGCCGTTGTGCTCGGCGGGTCCAACAGCAAGAAGGGCCTGCTCGAGTGCATCGCGTTTTCCATCTCCCCCGTTGGTCCGGGAATCAACGCAAGGGTTCAACAGACGTTCGGCGGCGTAGGTGAAAACCTTTAGGTAAGACCGGAGGGGAGGGTGAATCCACCGTCCCACGAGGCGGCGTGCAGGGACCGATAACTAGCGGACGGGTGCTTCACACCCGTCTACAGACAAAACGGAACCAAGCAAGGTAGACGGCCCTTGGGACTTCACGGCGACTTCGCCGGGGTCGCTACGGCCTGCGGGTAGGGCCGCTTGTCTTGGGTTTAACTCGGGCCTCGGAAATGACGTCGAGCAGTTGCAAAACGTCACCCGGTCCCAGCTTGCCGTTGCCGTCAATGTCGGCTTGGTAGTCGGCGAGCTTACGCCCTCCATTCAGCGCCTCGAGCAAGATGACCAAGTCCGCCGTGTCCGCTTTGCCGTCGTGGTTCACATCACCCGGAAAACAACCGAGCCGCGTAAATGTACCGCTGTTCTTGTGGGTGATCGTCGTCCACGCCCCCTGTCGGATGGGACGATCCAAGATGACCGCGAGGGTCGAGCCCTCAGCGCTGACCTTCTGGATTCGCGGTGGATTCGGCGCCCCGTCGTCGACCGCAAAGTCATCCGGCGTCATCTGACTGCAATCGGAATTGAACGCCAGGCGAAGCGTCGACCAGGAACCGGCCGAAGGCGCGGATTTCGAAGGTCGGCGTGCATCGACCGATCCGTTGGGCGGATCGCTGGAAAGTACCCGTCGCCAACGCGTGGTCGGCCGCACATCGACGACCAGCCGTTCGTACTCCATGGGTAGAATCTGCTCGTTCTCCGTGGAGAGCAAATAGGAAACGGAGGTGTCCTCCACAAGGGCGATCGTAAAGGTGCCCTTCGCGTTGGGCGACGGCGTGAGTTTCACGGTCCCGCACGAATACTTCTTTCCATCCTGGGCACTGGCCGGGCCGCCGGACAGATCGATCAGAACACTCAGCCAACGGTAACCGAGAGAGGCCGTGTCTGTAAGCGGAATCGTCGGGAGGCCGCGGTGAACCCACTGCGGATCGGACTCGTCGATGAAGGCGTTCGGGTCCTTGTCCGGGTTCATCTGAAAGTCGATGGGCTGGACGACGCCCTGCTCCCCCGTGGCGTAGCTCGCGTCGTCGATCTTGAGTTGGTAAGCGCGCAGTCTCTCTCCATTGGGCGACCAGTCGCGGACGAAGAACTTGGCGGTGATCACGTCTCCGACCGCGACAGTGACGTGATGGGCCGGGCCCCCCGGGACCAGAATCTCGTTGACCTCAATCGCCTCGATCGAGTAGGTCGGCGTCTGACCGACGGCGACCGTCCCTTCGAGGTTCAGGGCAAGCGCCATCAGGCCCGCGAGCAGGCCTGTCCGTATGAAGTTGACGACCTCACGCACCGTCCATCCTCCCGTGAATGGGTCATGGTCGGCCCTCCCCGTTCGGACCGCCGGAGTAGCCCACAACCCGAATGCAGGAGTGTATCAGCCTCCGCGATACCTACAAGGGTCCGGGCGACGGGACGGCGGCACGTCAATCGTCCCGGCCGAAAGCGACCCATTGTCCAGACAGCCCTCACACGGCTCGCCGCAGCATTCCCCGTTGCAACAGGTCTCCCGCGGCGGACAGCAGACGCCCGCCGGCCCGCGGCTACTCCTCTTCGCGTCGGAACGTAGAAGGATCGGGCCGGACCTTCCCCCCGATGACGTTGGTCGTCACTACCTTGGTCACGAAAACATTGTCGTCGTTTGCCGCGATGATCTCGATCTTCGTTCGGCGGGCTTCCTCCCCGTCGATGGGGATGGGGAACTTGAGTTCGCCGGGCGGGGCAGGCGTCGGCGTATCGCGGAGAATGTTCATTCGCGCCACGCCCGCAAAACGAACCCGCGACGCCTCCCCGAGCCCGCGCACCTGAGGATGAAGCTCCACGCTCTGACCTGCTTCGCATGACCCGGGGATATCCACGCTCACAATCTCGGGCGGTTCGGCGAACCTCCCGAGCGGCGCGTGGAAACGGTCGTCCCCCACTCGCCCCGGCGGAACGGGAGCAAATCGTTTCCCGGATGCGTGGTCGTCTGTTCCCCGGCGGCGTGGGGTTCGTCTCCTCCGCCGATTAGGTCCGGTAGGCGCGAGGACATTGGCCCGCTCCTCCGGCTCATCCGCCGACCGGTAAGGAAATAGGTAGTCCCCCGATTTGTATGCTGTCCCCCGATTTTATCGGGGTCCTGTGGCAAACGACGAGAGCCGCTGTACAATATATGGGACGGACGGGGTCAGTTAAATCCGGTTGGAGCTATGCTGAAGGCGCGTCCTCAAACGATCCGCGGGCGGCCCCGGGATCCGGCGTTGGTGGAACGCCGCCGCGATGAGATTCTTGGCGCGGCCGCTAAGCTCTTCGCCGAACGGGATTACGCGGGGCCACGGACTTGCAGACCGTGGCCGACGCCCTTGGCGTCGGCAAGGGCACTCTTTATCGCTACTTTCCAAGCAAGGAGCGGTTGTTCCTCGCGGCCGTCGATCGCGGAATGCGAAGACTGCGCGAATGCGTGGATGCCGCACGCGCGACGGTCGGCGACCCCCTCGAACAAATCGTGGAAGGCATGAGCGCGTATCTCGGCTTCTTCTATGAGTATCCCGAACTCGCGGAGCTGTTGATCCAGGAACGTGCGGTTTTCCGGGATCGCAAGAAGCCCACCTATTTCGAGCACCGTGAGGCGAACGTCGGCCGCCGGCGGGGTTTGTTCGCCGGTTTGATCGCCGACGGGCGGGTGCGGGATATGTCCGTCGAGCAAATCACCAACGTGTTCAGCAACCTCGGATACGGGACGATGTTCACCACCTTTTTCGCGGGACGGCAGAAGTCGCTCCCGGCTCAGGCGCGGGAGATTGTGGAGGTGGTCTTTCACGGCATCCTCACGGATGGTGAACGATCGCGCCGAACTCCCCTCTCACGCGATTCAGGGAGAGCGCTATGAACGGCGTACGAACGATGCCGATCGCCATCGGGTGCGTGCTGTGGAGTGTGATTCTTTTGGCGGGCGCTCTCTTGACCGGATGTGACGCCAAAGGCGTGTCCGGCGCGTCCACAGGCCCGGTCGCGGATGCGGCAATGCCCGTGACCGTCGCGACGGCAACGCGTGAGGACGTCCCGATTCAGGTACAGGCGATCGGGTGGGCTGAGGCCTATGCAACGGTAACAATCCGCCCCCAAGTAGAGGGCCAACTGACCGAAATTCATTTCACCGAAGGACAGCACGTCAAGATCGGGGACCTGCTCTTCACGATCGACCCGCGCCCGTTTGTGGCGGCGTTGCGGCTGTCGGAGGCGAATCTGCTGAAGGACCAGGCTCTCGCCCAGGACGCGGAACGAGAGGCCAATCGCGTCACGGACCTATTCGCGAAGAACATGGCCGCAGATCGGGAGCGCGACCAAGCGCGAGCCAATTCCGACGCGGTGCGGGCACAGGTTCAAGCGGACCAGGCTGCGGTGGAGAACGCCAAGCTGCGTCTGGAGTATTGTACGATCCGCTCGCCGATCGACGGACGCGCCGGGGCCAGGCTCGTCGATGTCGGCAACATCGTCGAAGCCAACAAGACGGCGCTGGTGACGGTCAACCAAATCAGCCCGATCTTCGTGACGTACTCCGTGGCCGAGAGACATTTGTCCCTCATCAAACAACAGATGCAGGCAGTGCCGCTTGCGGTCGAGGCGCGATTCGCGGATGAACCGTCCGATCCGATCATCGGGCGCCTGGCGTTCGTGGACAATCAGGTCGATACGCTGACCGGGATGGTCCGTCTGAAAGCGACGTTTCCCAACGAGGACCACCGACTTTGGCCTGGGCGATTCGTCAACGTCGCGCTCACGATCTCGAAGCAACAGGACGCCGTCGTGGTCCCAACCTCGGCGGTGCAGACCGGCCAGCGCGGCACGTTCGTGTTCGTCGTCCGCGGGGACAGCACGGTCGAGATGCGGCCGGTCTCGGTCGGGGCGAACGTGCATGAGCGGACGGTGCTTTCCGAGGGAGTCCAAGCGGGTGAGGTGGTGGTGACGGACGGACAACTGCGGCTCACGCCCGGCGTCAAGGTCCGATCGAAAGCCAACGCGAACGCGGAAGCCGCGAGTCAACCATGAACATCGCCGAACCGTTCATTCGCCGTCCGGTGATGACCAGCCTGGTCATGTTCGGAATCCTGGTCTTCGGAGTGATGAGCTACCGGACGCTTTCGGTCAGCGACCTGCCCAACGTCGATTACCCCACGATCCAGGTCTCGGCGACTCTTCCCGGAGCGAGTCCCGAAACGATGGGTTCATCGGTGGCGACGCCGCTAGAGCGGGAGTTCTCGACCATCGCCGGTTTGGACTCCATGACCTCGACGAGTCTTCTGGGCGCAACGCAGATCACGTTGCAGTTTACCTTGGACCGCAACATCGACGCCGCGGCCCAGGACGTGCAGGCGGCGATCGCCCGGGCCGCGAAACGGTTGCCGCAGGATATGCCCAGCCCGCCGTCGTACAGCAAGGTCAATCCCGCGGACCAACCGGTGCTGTATTTGGCCGTGACCTCGCCGACCTTGCCGCTGTACGTCCTCAACGAATACGCCGAGACGATGATGGCCCAACGAATTTCCACGGTGATGGGCGTCGCCCAGGTCGGCGTCTTCGGCGCCCAGAAATACGCCGTACGGATCAAGGTCAATCCGGACGCCCTCGCGGCCAAGGGCATCGGCATCGACGAAGTGGCGACGGCGGTTCGCGGCGCGAACGTCAACCTCCCCACCGGAATCCTCGACGGCGCTCACCACGCCTTCACGGTGGAGGCGAACGGACAGCTTGCCAACGCCGATGCGTACCGATCGCTCATCGTCTCGCACCGCAATGGCAACGTCGTGCGGTTGAAGGAGATCGCTCAGGTCGAGGACAGCGTAGAGAACGACAAGGCCGCCGCTTGGCTTGTGGACAAACGCGGCATCGTCCTCTCCATTCAGCGCCAGCCGGGGACCAATACCGTCGAAGTGGTCGATCGGATTCGTTCGCTGCTACCGAGCTTTCGGGCGCAGTTGCCCGCGTCCGTCGGGATCGACGTTCTGTACGATCGCTCGGAATCCATCCGTGCGTCCGTTCACGACGTGAAGTTCACGCTAATGCTCACGCTGGGGCTGGTCGTGATGGTGATCTTCCTTTTCCTGCGGAACCTCTCGGCGACGTTCATTCCCAGTGTGGCCATGCCCATGTCACTCGTTGGCACCTTCGCAGTGATGTACTTGCTCAACTACAGCCTTGACAACCTGTCGCTGATGGCCCTGACTCTCTCCGTCGGCTTCGTGGTCGATGACGCAATCGTCGTGTTGGAGAACATCGTCCGCCATCTCGAGCAGGGGAAGGGGGTCCTCCAGGCCGCATTGGACGGGTCGCGCGAGATCGCCTTCACCGTGGTGTCGATGACCCTTTCGCTGGCGGCAGTGTTTCTTCCGGTCATTTTCATGGGCGGGATTCTGGGACGATTGCTGGGCGAATTCGCGGTCACCATCGGAGTCGCGATCCTGGTGTCCGGGTTCGTCTCCCTGACGCTGACGCCGATGTTGTGCAGCCGGTTCCTGCACTCGGC
Source organism: Planctomycetota bacterium (assembly GCA_043806315.1). GTDB lineage: Bacteria > Planctomycetota > Phycisphaerae > UBA1845 > UBA1845 > SBAX01. The sequence continues at coordinate 12,427 of JAZDHF010000076.1, forward strand.
GGGGACGGTGCGGCACGGCCGTCTCTATGCCGCGTCGGAACGCGTCTTCGCGGCTGCCCTTGCGATTTACGGAGCGTCCCTCAGGTGGGTTCTGCGGCACCGTTGGTTCACAATGGGTGTATCCGCCGCCATCCTCGTGTTCACGGTTCAGCTTTATCGAACGATCCCCAAAGGGTTCCTTCCCAGCGAGGACACGGGGCGGATTTTCGTTCAGACGGAGGCGGCGGAGGGGATCTCGTTCGACTCGATGAAGCGCCACCAGCAGGCGCTTGCCGCGATTCTGAAAGCCGACCCCCGCGTCGAGTCGTTCAGTTCTAGCATCGGGCTTCGCGGAGGCAGCGCTTCCGGCATGAACACGGGCACGCTGTTTCTTCGTCTTGTTCCCAAGGAAAAGCGCACGGTCTCCGTCGATGAGATGATCCAGGAATTGCGCCCCAAGCTTGCCGAAGTGCCCGGCATCCGCGCGTTCCTCCAGAATCCGCCGCCGATTCGTCTGGGAGGTCGGTTGACCAAGAGCCAGTACCAGTACACTTTGCAAGGCCCCGACGTGGATGAGCTTTACCGAAACGTTCCCAAGCTGGAGGACCGGATGCGCGAGCTTCCCGGTTTTCAAGATGTCACCACGGACCTGCAACTCAAGAATCCGCAGGTGAAGATCGAGATGGATCGCGACAAGGTCGCCACGCTGGGGATCACGCCGGAACAGATCGAGGTCGCCTTGGGAAGCGCCTACGGCTCGCGGCAGATATCGACGATCTACGGTTCGAATAACCAGTATCAGGTGATCCTTTGCGTCGAGCCGCGGTTTCAGTCGGACCCGTCGGCGGTTCCGATGTTGCACGTCCGCTCGGCATCGGGCGGATTGATCCCGCTCGACGCCTTGGCCAAGATCACCCGCGATGTCGGACCGCTGTCGGTCAATCACCTGGGCCAACTTCCCGCGGTCACGATTTCCTTCAATCTCAAACCCGGCTTTTCGCTCGGGCCGGCGGTGGGGCAGGTAGCGGAGGTCTCGCGCGGACTGCTGCCGCCGACGATCAGCGGGAGCTTTCAAGGCACGGCCCAGGTATTCCAGTCGTCGCAGCAAGGACTCGAATCGCTCCTGGTCCTCGCCATTCTGGTCATCTATCTTGTGCTGGGGATTCTGTACGAGAGCTACGTGCATCCCATCACGATTCTGACGGCCCTGCCCTTCGCCGGGTTCGGTGCCCTGCTCACCCTCCAAGTCTTTCATGTTGACCTAAACCTGTACGCCTTCGTCGGCGTCATCATGCTCATCGGGCTGGTGAAGAAGAACGGCATTATGATGATCGACTTCGCCATTGCGGCCCAACGCGATCAGGGGTTGTCTGCGGCGGAGGCCATCTATCGGGCGTGCATCGTTCGGTTCCGGCCGATCATGATGACCACGATGGCTGCCCTCATGGGGACCTTGCCGATTGCCCTCGGAGTGGGCGCCGGCGCGGAGTCCCGCCGCCCGTTGGGACTGGCCGTCGTCGGCGGACTCGTGTTCTCCCAGTCGCTGACCCTTTTCGTCACCCCCGTTTTCTATCTCTTCATGGAGGCGCTGCGCGAGCGATTCCACCGGCCCGCCGCGATCGGCCGGGTGGCCGCAGTTCAGGCAGGCGACCTCGTCCCCGCGACGGCGATCCCCTCCGCGTCGATCAAAAGTGAGTTGAGCATTCGCTGACGGGCGCATCGCTTTAGGGTGGCGGGGTCAATCGTCTCGTGTCATTTTGAGCGGAACACTTGTCATGCTGAGCGCAGCGAAGCATCTCGGTTCGGCGACGAGACCCTTCGCTGCGCTCAGGGTGACACGCTCCGCTCAGAATGACATCCCGTGGGCATTTTCGCCCCTACAAACGGGATGCAGCCTTCGCTGATGGCGGTGTGGTGCGAACGCCCGCTTGCTTTCACGCCCAACCGGCGCGACAATCTCCCGTGGATCGGTGAGGCTCGTATCGCGGGGAGGTGCGCCTATGTCCAATGCTCAGTCCATTCTGCACAAGAAGGGCGCCGACGTCGCCACGGTGGACCGCAAGACCACCGTCCTCGACGCGGCGAAGACTATGAACCAGCGCCGCATCGGGGCCGTCGTGGTCACCGACGGCGATCGCGTGGTGGGCATCTTCACCGAGCGGGACATCCTCAACCGGATCGTCGCCGCCGGCAAAGACCCCAAGACCACGCGCGTCGAGGAGGTGATGACCTCCCCGATGGCCTGCTGCCAGCGCGACACGCGCCTCACGGAGTGCCGGGCCGTGATGACCCAGAAGCGAATACGGCACCTCCCCGTCGTCGAGGACGGGAAGCTGTTTGGGATCATCTCCGCCGGCGACATCGTCGCCGGCGAAGTCGCCGACCAGCAGGCCACGATCGAATACCTTCACGAGTACCTCTACGGGCGGACGTAGCGAGGATGAGGTCGAGAGGATCTGAAACCGCTCATGCTCATCGGCGTCATCTCCGACACCCATGATCGCCTTCCGATGATCGACGCCGCGTTGGGGTTGTTTCGCCGGCGCCGCGTCGAAGCCGTCATTCACCCCGGCGATTTCGTGGCCCCGTTCGCGATCCGTCATCTGCGGCGGTACGAGGGGCCGATGTACGCCACCTACGGCAACAACGACGGCGAGCGCGCCGGCCTGAAGGCCCTGATGCCGCAGGTCACCGACGGCCCCCTCCACCTCACCCTCGGCGGGCGGCGGATCCTGGTTCATCACTTCGTGGATTGGTGCGATCCCACGGACATCGACCGGGCCGACATCATCCTCACCGGCCACACGCACGAGGTCGTCAATCGCTTCGACCGTGGAAAGCTCTTCTTGAACTCCGGCGAGTGTTGCGGTTGGGTCCATGGCCGCTGCACCGTCGCCATCCTTGACACCGGCGGCCCTTCCGCCGAAATTCGCGAACTGGAGCCCGCAGAATGATGCAACCACCATTGCCTATCAGAGCCGGGAGCGGGAGCGACCGGACAATCAGAGCCGCGACCGTAAGGGAGCGGGCGGTCGGAGCCACGAAGCCACGAAGCCACGAAGCCACGAAGTGGAAGCGGATCAGAGCCGCGACCGTGAGAGAGCGGGGGCGACTGAAGTTCAAAGCTCACCCTGAGTTTCGAAGGGTTCAAAGTTCAAAGTTTGCAACAGGCGTCCTCACGGTTTTCATGGTCGCAACGTCGACGGTTCCATCCGCCTGCGTCCGTCGCACCATCACCATCACCACCGAACCGCCCAACGCCCGCGTCTTCCTCAATGACCAAGAGGTGGGACGCAGCGCCGTGTCCACCGATTTCCTCTGGTACGGCGATTACGAAGTGACCCTCCGCAAGGAGGGGTACGAGACGCTGCAAACCCACTGGACCCTCAAACCACCTTGGTACGAACGCATCCCCCTCGATTTTTTCGCCGAGGTTCTTTGGCCCGGTCAGCTTCACGACGCTCACGCTCAACACTTCGTCCTCGAAACGGCGAAGACCCCGACCCAGGAGGAGGTCATCAGCCGGGCCGTCGAAACCCGCGACCGGGCCCTCGACGCCCGTAAGTAATTCCCCACCTGAGCGCCGGATGCCCGGATGGCCGCCCCGCCCCTTGCCTCGGGCACGCCCTTCGTGAACGGCCTACCGGTGCTCTATCGCGTTGCGACCTGTTCGCGCGGCTCCTGCCAAAGTGGCAGCGCATACTGCCTGGCGGACGTGAAATGACAGGAAAGCGAGGCCGGGGTTCAGTAGGGGAACGGTCGCCCGCCTGGCGGATGCCTTACGTAACTCATTGTGCCGCAACAGGTTAGGATCGCAGCCGCGCCGACCTCATTGTAGCGGCGAAACTGGCCTTCGGTCTGCAAGTGGTCTTCCGGGCGCCGGATGGTGGGCGGTGGCTCTTTGCGCTGATTTGCAGGCCGGGCATCAGCGCGACCCGTTGGCTGGAACCCGACGCTCCCATAGGCTTGCGTCTACGGAAACCAACCGCGGTCGCGGATCGACCGCGGCAGGAACTTGAAAGGAGAAGACAGAGAAATGGCAAAATTGAACATCAGGCCGCTCGGCGACAAGGTGATCGTGAAGCGACTCGAGGCCGAGGCGAAGACCGCCGGGGGGATCGTCCTGCCCGACACGGCCAAGGAAAAACCCAAACGCGGCATCGTCCTCGCCGTCGGCAACGGGAAACTCCTCGACGACGGCACGCGTAGCGAAATGCAGGTCAAGAAGGACGACGAGGTCCTCTTCACCAACTACGCCGGAAGCGAGATCAAGGTCAACGGCGAAGATTACATGATTATGGACGAGTCGGACATCCTCGGCGTCGTCGGCTAACACCGAAGACCAAAATGTAAAGTTCAAAGTTCGAAGAGAGGGTCGATTCGTCTTTGAACTTTAAACTTCGAACTTTCAACTTCGTTTACGGAGTAAACCTCTATGGCAGCAAAGCAGATAGCGTATCAGATGGAGGCCCGGGAGGCCATTCGCCGCGGTGTCAAGCAGTTGGCACGAGCGGTCAAGGCGACGTTGGGCCCCTGCGGGCGAAATGTGGTCATTGAAAAGTCCTTCGGGGCCCCCACGGTCACCAAGGACGGCGTCACGGTGGCCAAGGAGATCGAACTGGAAGAGGCCTACGAGAACATGGGCGCTCAGATGGTCAAGGAGGTCGCCTCCAAGACCTCGACCGTCGCCGGCGACGGCACCACGACGGCGACCATCTACGCCGAGGCGATTTACGACGAGGGTCTGAAAAACGTCGCGGCCGGCGCCGAAGCGATGGCCCTCAAGCGGGGCATCAGCCAGGCCGTCGAGACCGTCGTCGAAGAGCTCAAGAAGATGAGCACCCCGATCAAGGGGACGGCGCAGATCGCCCAGGTCGGCACGTGCGCGGCCAACCAGAACGCCGAGATCGGCAAACAGATCGCCGACGCCATGGACAAGGTCGGCAAGGACGGCGTCATCACCGTCGAAGAGGGCAAGACCCTCGAGACTACCGTCGATCTGGTCGAGGGCATGCAGTTCGACAAGGGCTACCTCTCCCCGCACTTCATCAACAAGTTCGAGGGCCTGCTCTGCGAACTCGACAAGCCCTACATCCTCATCCACGAAAAGAAGATCAGTTCCGTCAAGGACCTCATCCCCATCCTGGAGAAGATTTCCCAGGCCGGCCGGCCGCTGCTGATCGTCGCGGAGGAGATCGAGGGCGAGGCCCTGGCGACGCTCGTGGTCAACAAGCTCCGCGGCACGTTGCAGTGCTGCGGGGTCAAGGCCCCCGGCTTCGGCGATCGCCGCAAGTCGATGCTCGAAGACATGGCCATCCTCACCGGCGGCACGGCCATCTTCGAGGACCTGGGCACGAAGTTGGAAAACGTCACCCTCTCCGACCTTGGCTCGGCCAAGAAGGTCCGCATCGACAAGGACACCACGACGGTCATCGAGGGCGGCGGCAAGACTGACGCCATCAAGGGCCGCATCAGCCAGATCAAGACCGAAATCGACGCCACTACCAGCGACTACGACCGCGAGAAGCTCGAAGAGCGATTGGCCAAGCTCTCCGGCGGCGTGGCCCAGTTGAACGTCGGGGCCGCGACGGAAGTGGAAATGAAGGACAAGAAGGCCCTCGTCGAGGACGCCCTGCACGCCTGCCGAGCGGCCGTCGAAGAGGGCGTCCTGCCCGGCGGCGGCGTCGCGGTGATTCGTTGCACCAAAGCCCTCGACAACCTCGCCAAGAAGCTCAAGGGCGATGAGCGGACCGGCGTGGAGATCGTCCGCCGCGCCCTGTGCGCTCCGCTCAAGCAAATCGCGGCCAATGCCGGCCTGGACGGCTCAATCGTCTGGCAGCAGGTATCGAACAGCACGGAGCAGAACTACGGCTACAATGCTCTGACCTGCGAATACGGCGACATGATTAAGATGGGCGTGCTCGTGCCGACGAAAGTCGAGCGCGTCGCCTTGCAGAATGCGGCCAGTGTCGCCAGCCTCCTGCTCACCACCGACTGCATCATCAGCGATATCAAGGAAAAGGAGAAGAAGGGCGGCGGCGGCCACGGGCACCCCGGCATGGGCGGTATGGGTGGTGGAATGGGCGGAATGGGCGGCATGATGTAGGCCGTTTGCCGCCGCAGCCGTCCCCCTCGTTGAGGGGGACTACAGGGGGTGCGGCAAACGGAATTACGAATTACGAGTTACGAATGGCGAACGCCGTTCCCGAGCCCCCGCATTCATGCGAGCGTTAATCAGAGCCGGGAGCGCAAGCGACCGGACGGTCAACGCGTGGAGCACAGGCGACCCGCCGTCTTCCGCCCCGGCAGGGTCGACCGATAGTAGCCCCGGGTTTCAACCCGGGGATAGCGACGCACCCCGACCCTCCCCCTCTCCCCTCACGGGGAGAGGGCAGGGTGAGGGGTCGTAGGGCGGGTCACCGACCCGCCGCTTTTCGCCCCGGCAGGGGCGACCGAATGTAGCCCCGGGTTTCAACCGGGGATTGCGACGCACCCCGACCCTCCCCCTCTCCCCTCACGGGGAGAGGGCAGGGTGGGGCGTGAATTCTAGGAGAACCCCCCACGGACGGGGAACATCCAACTCAATCGGCTGTGGGACCACTCTGTGGGACCGACTTTCGAGTCGGCCAATCTCACGACCGCTCACCATACACGACCCCGCGGGAGCCAATCGGTACTGCCAATCCCCTCGGGGCTTCCTTTGAGGGCGCGTCGAGCCCCAGTTTCCACATGGTGGGACGGTCCGCGAGTACGTATCGCCGGTGCGGGGACGTAACCTCACACCTGTAACATGTATTGTGTCCGTGCGGAGCTGTTGGGACGGGCAGGACGACGAAAGGAGGTCGCAAATGGTCGATCAGAGTTCAACCGCGGTCTTACGTGAGTTGGTACGTTTACAAGAGGAAACGAATACAATCCTGAAAGCTGCCGTGTTTCGGCTCAAAGCCGTGCAAGACGCGGTCGAGAATATTGAAATGTCCGGTGAACTCCCGTTCGCGAGACCGAATCCGGTTCGGCGTCCTTCCCGGAAGGCGGCTACCAAAGGACGCTGGACACAGGGCACTTGAGAGCTTCGATCGCACCTCTCAGAAGCCCGTTGTTTTGAAGGAGAATCAGTGTGGAAGTAGCCCAGCGACGGTTTTCGGTGAACATCTTCTCTCCACGATGGGGACACGATGACCAATGGACCTTCTCGTGGCGGGAGAACGGCTTTGAGGTGACAGGCGGCCCACATCACGCAGTAGTCGTGTACGAAGTAGATGACAGCGGAGGGTGCAAAGAGACGGCTTTGTTCGAACGCCATCCCCTGATCACAATGTTTCACAACGATTCCATCAACGTGCCCGATTGCACATTTTTTATGCTGCGATATCTTTGGGTGCAACTCAAGAACGGGGAAGATGTCCGGCTTGCTCAGAGCGCCCTCGATGACCTTGCACATTGGATCAACGCAACTACCCGATCCCGCCCGAAAACTGGGTACTGGGATGGCGTGGTGTAATGAGCGGACCGAGTGCTACAAGTCCGGTGGAACCCGCCTCACTGCCCGGGTGGCACGAATGGTGCGTGCGACTGCGGTACCAGCCCTGGGCGCGCAGCGTCAAGGGCGAGCAGCGCTTTCGATCTCTTACCTCGGGCGGTGGGTTGCCAAGAGCGGTTCGAAGGTCATGCTTCATGACTGTTACCCCGCGGGAACGGATTCCCGGCGGGCGACGTGCGAGAAGGGCGTCTCGCACTGGGCGCTTTCTTGAAGGCATCACGAAACCGAGGATTGGTCCCTCGCGTACAAGCGCGCGGGGCGGGTGGCAAGGTGCGGAGGTCAGCTATGGGAGCCAAATTGCGCCTTCCAGGTAAGGTTCCGCCGGAGGACGTTCGCGCGGTTCTGGAAAAGTGTGGATTCGAGATTACATCAAGGAGAATTGCGTCCATCGAAATATGCGACGTGCTGTCGGACCTTCTGTATTTGCTTCAGTTGGTGCAATCCTGGGGCGATCTGTTTCGCGCGAATGGACTGGACACGGGAATATGCGTCGAGGACAAGGAACTGATCGGCGTGAGCGCCCACGCGGCGTCACATGGACAGCACGCCCTCGTGCTTCCGTTTCGCACGCCAGAGGAGGCCCTGAACCTACCGCGCGCCGAGTGCGGCGCACTGCACAGGTACGGCAGCGACCGCGAGTTTCGTGCTGACAGGCTATCTGACGACGATGATCTCCAGATTGTGAACGAGAATCTCGACCAGTATGGACCGATCCTCCTTGGGCTGCTTCGTATTGCTATCGGATCCGATCCTGTGTCCGATATCGGCGATTGCGCGTGCTCGTAGAGGAGCCCGAGGGAGAGCCACGTATTTCATTCGCCCGATCGCCTGAGCACGCTCTCACGACCGAGCGCCGGGCGCGTTACATAGGGTAGATGAACAGCGGTCGCCCATTCCGCGCCCCGTGGCAGTACCGCGACAGGAATGGAGAGGGTGTCGTGCGAAAAACGCCTAATACCAAACGAACCCAGTTACAAAACTCTAACCCCTTGTGCCACAACGACCTATGGAATCGTAAAGTGAATAACGAAGCCAGACGAAGCCAGCCGCGGGAAAACTCGCTATTACCAAACGAACCCGATGGGAAATCACGCAAAGGGTTGCCGCGAAAGGAGTTACGTCAAAACGCCCGCCGAAAAACGAACCCGATTCGAAGCCGACCAAACGCCACGTGCTCGCGGCTCCACATAACGCCGCGACACTCGCCTCCGTTACGCGCTGCGTTTGCGAGCCAGCAAGGCCCGCACTTCTGGGACCAGTTCGGTAGGCACGGCCATGAACGTGACCTGCTCGGCCTCATGGGCGGCCTCGCTCTCCGCAAACTGCTCGTCCTCCGTTTGGTCATCGTAGTGGGCGATCACCTCGCGAACGCGCTGCTCGTCCCAACCCGGCGGGAAGTTTTTGCTTTGTTTCGTCATGGTGGTCTGCACCGCTGTCGTCGGCGGAAGGCCTTCTTTGCCTTGCCCTTCAGTTCATACGCGGGATCACGAAAACGTCACTGGGGTCTATGTCGGGCACGTAGATCACGGCCAGGTAGCGCCGGGCGTCGTCCGGCCGAACTTCATTCGCGAGTTCCTTCGAGCCGGCAGGTCCTCGCCAGGCCCCCGCAACACCTCTTCAACCTCGGCCTGGCTCAGGCCGTGCCGAAGGATGTGCGGCTGTCCGCTTCATGGTATTCGTGACTGTCCCGCATTATCCGGGGCACGCATCCTTCGCAAGGTGTTGGACAGTTTTTCACGCACGCGATACAGGGTTGCTCCAAATGCGCCGGTAGCTCCACCAGAGGTATACAGTGCGAAAGAGGTAGCACAACACCGCAAAGCCGAACAAATTCGTCAACAACGCAAGCATCCCTAGGCTGAAGGAACGGTCGAAACCCTGCGCGACGGAACCGGCGGGGAGCAGGTGCCTTCCCAACAAGTACACGATCGCCGTCACACCCAGGCCGAAGCCCACGCTCCGGCTTGTGTCCGCCAGCCGCTTCTCCGGGATCCGAAGAGCAAGCCCGGACATGTAAATCGTTACACCCGCAACCGTTAGGAGAAGAACGAGAGTATAGGCAACCCGAAGCAGCTCGAAAGGGAATGCTGAACCCCCCGAGGGACTTAGGATTCCACCGCTCACGGGGGCAAGGCAGAGTGCGAGTGCCGCAGCAGCACGAACGAAGAGCCTTACGTTAAGCCCCGGCTCGGTAAGAGTCAGGCGTGGGTCCCGTCGCGTTAGCTCAAGGACACCGACGAGCAACCACGTCTGGGCCCCCAATCTCGCAAGCGGGAGCGAGATGTCAAACGCCAACGGGCTCAGCCGACTCCTAAGGAGTTCCGCCGAGAAGATGAACACAACGTGGACGACTATGACAAGAATCGCAGCGGTAAGGATCTTGCGCTGACCTCGGGCGATATGCCGAAGCCAAGTTCCGTCCGCGGCAGCGAGTCTATCTCCCGCCTCAGAACACCAAACCGCAATCCCGCACTCGGGACAGCGGCTGTCCGATGCGAGTCCAGACAGGTTGTACCCACAACGACTACACAACAAGTCTTCCTCAAAACGCATCGACCCAATCACCTCCACCGGAACATACGGATCAAGCCAGGCTCTTCCCCCGGACATTCAGCCCAAAGTGAGCCCGTGTTACGCATGGGGCGTTCCATCTCTCGTTCGGGCATTCAATCCGACTCAAAGGGCAAGGCCAACGGGGCATGCTTCATGGTCAATGGTCGAGATAATGAATTCCATCTGGAAGGCAACTGAATACCCCCCGTTGTTCCCTTGCAATACCGTAATGTTGCTGATCGTACCATCGGCTGTAGCAATCTCATCTGTACTCGAATACAATGGCTCGTGATGTCGGCTGCGTTCAGCCGTCGCCGGCTTCGCCTGGGCCGGCGGTAAAGCCGCGAATACCATCGTCCCGACAACCGCTGGAATCAACATAACGGATTTGAACGCCTTTATGACGAACGTCTCCTTTCAAAGGACACCGAGAAACTGTGAAACCGATTTCTCGCAGCACACCGCTCCCTGGGGGCTGTGTCAAGCCCCGTCCACAGAGAAATGGTCATAGGGTGCATTTCAGACGGGGCGTCTGACATGCGTGTGTCACCCAAGGACCTCGCCCGGCGCACACCCTTTGCAAACTTGGCATCTCCTGGTCGGCCCAAACCTAAATTGCGTGGTCCCTTCGACGTGCCTAAGATCGCCCACCGATGCACTGGGTTGCGGACTTGGTCTATCTCGTTGCCGGAATCGCGTACCTTCCGGTGGCGCTTTATAACGCGCTGGTCCTGCGAAAGAATCGCCGCGGGTGGGGGCAACGCTTTGGCGGCGTGCCGGTCCGCGATCCGCGCCGCCCGCGCATTTGGATTCACGCTGTATCTCTTGGGGAGATCAACGCCACGCCGCAACTGGCGGACGCACTCCGCGAGCGCCTGCCGGGAGCCGACATCGTCTTCTCCACGACGACCGATACCGGGTATGCCCGCGGCGTCGAACTCTACGGGGCCGATCGGGTCTTCCGGTTCCCACTTGATTTCAGCATGGTGGTCGCACGCGTCCTACGCCGAGTCCGCCCGACGATGATCGTGCTGGTGGAACTGGAGGTCTGGTACAACCTCGTTCGAATGGCGACACGGCGTGGTATTCCCGTGGCCGTGGTCAACGGGCGGCTGACGGAACGCAGTGCACGGCGACTCCGTTGGCTGGGACCGGCGGCGCGATCCATGTTCGCCGACCTCGCCTGGGTCGGCGCGCAGGACGAAACCATCGCGGCACGATTTCGGTCGGTGGGGGCGCCCCACGATCGCGTCGCGGTGACCTCGTCGTTGAAATGGGATTCAGCCGCCGTGACCGACCGAGTCGGCGGCGGGGACGCGCTGGCTCGAGCGCTGATCCTCGATGGTTCGCGGCCGGTGTGGGTGTGCGGAAGCACCGGGCCGGGCGAAGAGGCCATGATTCTCGACGCCTATCGCGAGGTGCTGTCGGGGTGCAGATCTGTGGCACACAACTTGCACGGCTGTCCCGCGAACGAGCCTGGTGTCCCGCTGCTCGTAATCGTTCCGCGCAAACCGGAGCGGTTCGACGAGGTGGGACGGCTCGTTGAAGGCGCCGGCTTCGCCTGCGTCCGTCGGAGCTTGCGCCCGGACGGCCTTGCCGGTGCACCGTGCGCCGATTCGGCGGTCGTCCTGGGCGACACGATGGGGGAGCTTCGGAAGTTCTACTCGCTTGCCGATGTGGTCTTCGTGGGACGATCGTTAGTTCCCCTGGGGGGATCGGATCCGATGGAGGTGGCCGCTCTGGGGAAGCCGATCGTCGCCGGACCGCACATGGAGAACTTCGAATCCCCCGTGAGCGTGCTCCGCGACGCCGGTGCGATCCGCAGGGTCCAAAGTGCCGGCGCCCTGGCTTCCGTCATCGGCGAACTACTGGGCGACGCAACGACGAGGGAATGGATGGGCGCCGCCGCCCGGGCGGTCGTTTTAGAGCACCAAGGAGCGACGCAGCGGACCGTCGATCAGTTGGTACGGCTGATGGCCGAGGCGGGGCGGCCGGGCAGTGGGCATTCGGGGGCGATTCCGCTATAATCCCTCGATGGATAGGTACGCCGTGACAGGCCGTGTTGGCCGCGGTTTTTCGAGTTTCAGGAGTGACAGACGATGACACCCAATAATCCCGGCGAGGCCGGCTCCGGCAACGTTCAGATGTTCCCGCCGTCCAAGACGTTCTGCGAACGGGCGCACGTCCGGTCGTTCGAGCAACACCAGCGGATGTACCGGCGGTCAATCGAGGACCCGGAAGGATTCTGGGGAGAAATCGCCGAGGACTTTTACTGGCAGAGAAGGTGGACCAAGGTCCGTGAGTTCGACTTCCGCAAGGAGATTTCGATTAAGTATTTCATCGGGGCGCGGACGAACATCACCTACAACGCCCTCGATCGGCACCTGGCCCGGCGCGGCGATCAGACCGCCATCCTCTGGGAAGGCAATGAACCCGGCGAGGATGCCCGGCTCACCTACCGACAACTTCACACCGAGGTGTGCAAGTTCGCCAACGTCCTGAAGTCTTTCGGGGTCAAGAAGGGCGACCGCGTTTCGATTTACATGCCGATGATCAAGGAGCTTGTGATCGCCATGCTGGCCTGCGCGAGGATTGGGGCCGTCCATTCCGTCGTCTTCGGGGGTTTTAGTCCCGATTCCCTGTCCGACCGGATCGTGGACTCCGCGTGCCAGATTCTTGTCACTACGGACGGCGTGTTCCGCGGCGCCAAGGCCATCGGGCTGAAAGTCAACGCGGATGAGGCCATGAATCTCGCCGCCAAAGAGGGCACTCAGGTCAAGACCTGCATCGTCTTTCGCCGCCTCGGGCCCGAGAAAATGCCCATTCAGATGAAATCGGGTCGAGACCACTGGTGGCACGAGGTGATGAAAGACGCCTCGCCGCAGTGCGACTGCGAGTGGATGGACGCCGAAGATCCTCTTTTTATACTGTATACGTCGGGCTCGACGGGTAAACCCAAGGGCGTATTGCATACCATCGGCGGGTATATGGTGCACGTGACGTTCTCCTTCAAGACCATTTTTGACTACCATGACGGAGACATTTTCTGGTGCACGGCGGACATTGGTTGGGTGACCGGACATTCCTATATTGTCTACGGGCCGCTGTGCGCCGGCGCGATCTCGCTGATGTTCGAGGGTATTCCGACCTATCCCGACGCCGGGCGGTTCTGGGATGTCGTGGATAAGTACAAAGTGAATCAGTTCTACACCGCACCGACCGCGATCCGCGCCATCATGCGCGAGGGCGATGAGCCGGTGAACAAACGCAAACTGACCAGTCTGCGACTGTTAGGCACCGTCGGCGAGCCGATCAACCCCGAAGCCTGGATGTGGTACCACCGCGTCGTGGGAAAGGAGCGGTGTCCCATTGTGGACACCTGGTGGCAGACGGAGACCGGCGGGATTCTGATGACGCCCCTTCCCGGTGCAATTCCCACCAAGCCCGGATCGGCGACGCTTCCCTTTTTCGGCGTCATACCAGTCATCCTCGATGAACACAACAAGCGCATCGAGGGGCCCGGCAGTGGGGCGCTGTTTATTGAGGAGCCTTGGCCGGGGATTATGCGGACAGTCTATGGCCAGCATGAACGCTTCAAGGAAATGTACTTTACGCGCTGTCCGGGTCTCTATTTCACCGGCGACGGCTGCCGGCGTGACGAGGACGGCTATTACTGGATCACCGGACGCATCGACGATGTCATCAACGTCGCCGGGCACCGCCTGGGCACCGCCGAGGTGGAGAGTGCATTGGTGTCGCACCGCGCCGTCGCGGAGGCCGCCGTCGTCGGATATCCCCACGAGATCAAGGGCCAGGGCATTTATGCGTATGTCACTCTGAAGACCGGCCAGGAATACACCGACGCACTAAAGAAGGAACTGACCGCCCATGTGCGCAAGCAGATCGGCGCCATTGCCGCCCCGGACGTGATCCACTGGGCCCCGGGCCTGCCCAAGACCCGCTCCGGCAAGATCATGCGCCGCATCCTCCGCAAAATCGCGGAAAACAAAATGGAGGATATCGGCGACACCACGACCCTGGCCGACCCCGGTGTGGTGGAGCATCTCGTCCAGACGCGGTAGACTGTCAGCGGGCGGCGCGCATCCGATGCAGCGGGCTTTAGGCCGCGCGAGTCCGCAGGGGTAACGGCCATGGCCAACGAATTTACCGGCATCTTTGAGAAGGACGGCGACTGGTAGATCGGGTATTGCCCCGAAGTGCCGGGCGCAAACGGGCAGGGCAAGTCACTCGAGGAGTGCCGGGAAAGCCTCTGCGAAGCGATTAGCCCGCATTTCTCACCAAGTGTTGCGAGTCGATGCTGGTTGAGCCGAAAACAGAGGTTGGTGGCAGGTTGCGTAGGGAATGCGGCGGGAGGTGGTAGGCTACGCCGCGTTCGGCGGAGTGGAGGAGGCGGGAAATGCCCCC
>JAZDHF010000077.1:0-2972 GCA_043806315.1 Planctomycetota bacterium
GGCATTTCCCGCCTCCTCCACTCCGCCGAACGCGGCGTAGCCTACCACCTCCCGCCGCATTCCCTACGCAACCTGCCACTAACCTCTGTTTTCGGCTCAACCAGCATCGACTCGCAACACTTGGTGAGAAATGCGGGTTAGCTGTGGAGTTCGTAGGACGCGGAGGGGACAAGCTCTCGCGCGCGGCAGAACCGCCTCCCAGTAGGAGTAAAAAGGGCACCGGGCCGACCATCCCGCGCCGCGTGGTTCCGATCCTCTTGTCTGCAAACCTGCTCATCCGCGTGCGGGGCTCGACGGCCTGCCACGCCGAAAGTCGTTCGCGGGGCAGCCCGACCCCGTAGTCCCATTGTTCGGTCTCACCCCGCAACTGGCCGGGCGTGGCGAGGAGGTACGCGTCGCCGGGGGGCGGCAGCGGGGCCGAACGTGAGGTGATGTCCGCGCAGGTGTCGCGCCACCACGTCGGTGCCTCGCCGTCCGCCGCAACGCGGAGGCGTGATCGCAACTCTTGGGGGAACAGAACCCGGAAACGCCAGTACAGGGAGGGGGTCATGAAGATATCACGGTCGTGGTCCCATGGGGTGATGGCCGCGATCTGGGAGACGGCGACGCCGATGCGGCTTGTCGGGCGGTCCCGAAAGCCGTTCAGCTCGCGCGGATTGGCGAAGGAAAGGGCGGACAAGGCGGCGAGAACCGCGGGCCAGCTCCGCTCGATCCACGCCGCGTTCATCGCCACGCCCGCTCCTCGACGCACCATCCATGCGAAACAGAGCGCGAAGGGCACGGACGCGGGCAGGATGTGTCGGCCATCAAAGACCGGAAAAACATGGGCGCCTTCCTTCAGGCTCACGGGGACTACCGCGACGAACAGGTACGTCGCGACGGCCCAGGCCGCCAACACTCGCCCTCGAGGATTGAAGACCAGTACGCCGACGACCACCGGCCAAAAGACCATGCCGATCCAGCCCCACCCTGAGGTAGTCGGGTGCAGCAGCATCGTCAGACGCTCCCCGACCATCGCGGCGATGGCGGTCGGTCCTGCGTCCGCGGAGTTGGCGAGCGACGGGACCATGTCTTGGGCGTGTTGCGTCGCGTGAAGGCTGAAGAAGAAATCGTTCGCGGCCCATTGATAGAATAGCCCATCGACAAGGAACAGCAGCGCGACGCCGAGGGTGGCGAACGCCAACGCCGCCGGTCGTCCCACGTTGGCCTTGGACGGTTGAGCGAGGATCGCAAACAGAACTCCCGCGCCCGCCGCCGCAGCGAAGAGCTTCGCGGAAATGGCCAATCCAAGTGCGAACCCACAGGCAACCCAGCACGCCCGGGCACGGCCGGTTCGGCCGGTTCGCGCCGCCAGGACGGCCAACAACATCGCCACGGTGGTCCAAAGACAGACATGCACGTCGGGATATGCGGTTGTGGAGAGGACCCGAAAGTAGGGGAGCACCGACACGATCGTCGCCGCGCACAGGCCCTCCCACCATCCCCAAAGTAGTCGTCCCAGAACGACGATCGCCACGACGCAGAGCACTGACGCGATGAGCATCGGCAACGCGACCGTCGTGGGGCTTTCCCCGAAGAGCCACATCGACGCGGCCACGGGAACGACGACCGCCATTCGGGCATAATGGTGAAAGACTCGATGGATGGTCTGCCCGGTGAGGACGTGCTCCGCCGCGGAGTGGTAGGCGGCGTCATCCGATCCCAGCCACCCGGTGGGGTCCAAGAGCCGCACGGAAACCGTCACAACCATGAGGACGGCGAACCACAACGCCGCCCAGGTCGGTGCGCGGAATCGCTGCGTTCCCCCAAGCTGATTCGCCGCCAGCGCATACATCATCCATTGTTCGGCACTTGTGCGGCCGTAGTTGAAGGGGCTGCCCGGAAAGCGGCATCACGCCGGCAGCGGATTGGCCAACAAGCTCCGGCGGCAGGCATCGCAAACGTCGAAGCGGAAGCAACGGTAGGTTTGATCCTCGACCTCATCGGGGTCGGCGACGGCAAGGCTTTTCATGATCTCATCCATCTCACGTTGGGGATCGCCCTTGAGGTCGGGGGTGAGATCGACGTGGCCGGCGGCGGCGTAGACCTCCAGTTTCACGATGAATCGTCGCAGATCGTTAGCCCCCATGGCCACGCCGCAGCGATCGCATTCATAACGGATCATGACGTCTTTCCCCCATACCTCGCATCAACCAAAAGGGGCGCCTGACGGTCTCCGCGGCCCGTGAACGAAGGCCGCGAAACAATCCGAACCCGGAGCGCCAGCGACGGGCCAAACCACTCTCACACTTGCTAGAGGGTAGAGTGAGGGGCGTTCCGGGGATAGGGTCATCACCGGAAACCGGCCCGACCGTTGCACTTGCACTTTATCATGTCGCTTCAGGGGCGCGGTCCCTGAATGGTTCAAGAAAAAAGCGGAAAAGGCTTGACTCGGCGGGCAGCGTCCGCTATGTTGGCGGGTTGGTTTACAAAACTAACTCCGGGAGAGGCAAGCGGTCTTTGGGTTGCGGGTCAGTCGCCCTAGGCAGTTTGTACGCTGCCAGCGAGAGGAAAGAGGATGCCTGCGTCAACGGATGCTGACTTCCATCGGGAATCGTTCACCGAACGAGTGCGCGTTGCGCGCCGAAGTCCCCCCCCCCCGCAACACACACTTTACATCTTCAGTAGTAATTGTGACGCCGGGTCGGCGCACTCGGGCACCTGTTCTGTTCGGGTGCGTTCGACGTTGTTTTCAAGCCCCGGGTCCGTGACACTTCCGGCGGACAGAAAAACCGATGCCCCACGAGGGCATTGCCGGCGTGCGAAGTGGGTGCGCTCACACCCACCGCCGCAGGCGTTATGCCCTCCAGCCCAGGGTTGCCGCGATGCGGCTACCCTGGGGAACTGTGCGAGAGAGTCGCAGCAACCCCAACGGGGTTGTAGCGTTTTTCGCCTGTGATCATCGCCTAGGATCGACACGGGGCAATGATAGG
>JAZDHF010000078.1:0-10933 GCA_043806315.1 Planctomycetota bacterium
CTGCAGAATCCGCAGCCGCCGAACGCCATCTGCTGTCCGCCGAAGGACTTCCACACGTACGAGTCCGCGACCTGCACGGGCGATCCTGTGCCCGGCGGCGGTTGCGCCCGCTGGGTGGGCAAGCCGGGGACGTTCTACGAGCGCCAGGGTCCGCCGTTGAGCGAACCCTACCGTGCGGCGCGGCTGCAGTGTTCGCCGTTCTACGCGGACTGGGTCACGGAGACGGCGAGCGGCGCGATCTCGGTGGTGGGTGCGGAGATCATGCCTAGCTCGGAGTACAGCGTGAAGACCTACGCGGCGTCGTGCACGGGCGACGAGGACACGTGCACGAACGTGGGGACTGCGGTGACGATGAAGACGCGCCGCTCCGGCGACGCGGAGACGCCATACAACCCGCCGGGGGCTGGGCAGGAGCCCACCGCCGGCGACGTGACCGCGCTGGTCAACAAGTGGAAGAAGGTGGCGAACGCTCCACTGAACTTCCGTTCGCAGCTTCAACCGAACCTGCCGGAACTCAACACGGACGTCAGCGCGTCGGACATTGTGGCGGTGGTGGACGCGTACAACGGGAAGGCCTATCCGTACGGCGGTCCGTGCCCGTGCCCGTCGCTGGCTACCTGCGGGGCTTTCGCGTGTGGGCCGACGGTGTGCACCTGGGCGAACATATGCGTGGGCGGGTCCAACAACGGGGGCAATTGCACGCCCCCCTTGCTCCCCACCGCCTGCACGGGCGGCGGCGTGTGCACCCTGTCGAGCACGCTGGGTCTCGGGGCAGAGGCCATATGCGTGAAGACGTGCCCGCGCACCTGCGTCGGCGGACCGACCCCCGGGATCGTCTGTACGATCGACGGCGATTGCGGCTCCGGCGGGGTGTGCAGCGGCGGCGGCGCTCCGTGCATCAGCAATGAGCACTGTCCAGCGGGTCAGACGTGCGGCAGTCCGTTCTGCCGCGACAAGTGCGGACGATGTACGCCGTAGCCGACGACCCTTCCAGGGCAGGCTCCCCCGCCTTGAGGCCGCGGGTCAACGCTCCTCGACGTCGACGCGGATGGTCTTCGCTCGGCTGGCGGCGGATTTGGGGATGGTGATCTCCAACACCCCGCCGTGGCACTTGGCCGAGGCGCGGTCGGCGTCGATCCCGCCGGGCAGCTCCACCGTCCGGCAGAACGCGCCGAAGCGGCGTTCACTGCGCAACGACGGCGTGGCGTCGTCAACGCCTTCCGGTCGCGTCTTCTCTCCGCGGAGGGTCAGCGAGTTCCCCAGGTAGCTGACCTCCACGGAGTCGGCGTTGACACCGGGCAATTCGGCGTGCACGGTGTAGCGGTCATCGTACTCATAGAGATCGATGGCGGGCGCCCACGGTTGGCCGTCAAACGGCCGCGTGGACACGCCCCCGTGCCAGATGCGTTCGAACATACGGTTCATCTCGTCCTGTAAGGCGCTCAGCGAAAGTTGTGGGTCTTGAAACGGTCGAAACATGCTCGGTTTCTCCAACGTACTTTGTCGGTGGTCGCGACAGCGTCGCAACGGCGTTCTCATTATACGTTCGGCGGCTGGGGTGCGTCGACGGGCGGCGATTACGAAACCAAGCGACGCGGGGTGGCTAGTTGTTGTCAGGCGGCTTCGGCGGCGCTTCGCAGCAGGATCGCCTTAAGGTCGCTTCGGCGGAACGTCACCAGCACCCAGATCACGACCGGCACGACGAACGTCGTGACCGGCGAGTTCGAAAAACCATGGAGCACGACCTCGGCCGCCTTGGCCTGCACCTCGCCCAGTTGGATCGCGCCGCCCCAGTACATTCCGTAAAGGACCACCCCCGCAATCCGCAGCGCGATGAAAATGTGAACCAGCACAAGCCCCGTTGCCAGCGCAATCCAGCGCCGAGACCACGCCAGCGGCGTCGCCACGATCAAGGCGAGGATGGCCGCTGTTGGCAGATACGCCCAGCCCCGCGAGCTGTATTCCACATGCCACCGCTGCGGCTTGCTCGGGTTCTTCATGTGCATTTCGACGTCCCAGGCCGCGTGTTCCTCGGCGGGGGGGCGAAGCTCCACAATGCCTCTGAACCCGAACGCATTGAGCAATCCGTTGCCGCAGGTTCGAAAGACTGAGCCGTAACCGCTCTTGAGCCCAGGCCAGGGAGTGATGAGCAACCCGTAGACGAGCAAGAGACGAAGGGCAAAACGCAGCGCGGTGCTAGGAGGAGCTGGCATGGGTGGTCGTGCCTGAACGACGCAACGCCCGCTGCGCCCAGACGAGCCAGAACGTCAGCGGGAGGAAGATGAACACGGACTGCCAAACGTCGATGTGCAGCGGCTCAAACGCGCTGGGAAAATGAATGCCGGTGTAGAAGAGGGTGAGAATACGAACAAGATTGAGCAGCAGCAGAACCAGCGTTCCCATCAGGATCGGCACAATGCGCAATCGCAACCGCACGGGTACGGGACTCGCCAGCATGGCGAAGATGAAGAACGCTATCGGCTGAAGCGCGTCGCACCCGTCTTTGACCTCCAGCCCGAATCGCGGGGAAGCGACGAGCGTACCTGTGGCCGTGGCGCTTTCCCCGAAGACCCTCAACAACAACGCGCTCGCACGAGCGTTCCAGGACAGATAGACCTGGAGGAAACGGCTCTCGGCCAGCCAGAGATAGAACACCGCGTTGAACGCGACCATCAACCCCGCGAGCCAAAGCACAAAGCGCAGAACCGCTCCCTTGCGGATCAGTCGGGAACCCGTCCCTGTTTTGGCCATGGGTGCTCCGCTAATGAGGTCGGGTTTCCCATCCGCAGAGGGCGGATGGGAAACCCGACTCTCGTATCTCTACCAATTCCCGACCCATTCCCACGGGCATGGGCCGACCACAGCAAGCGGGCTTACGTCGGACGTACGTCGGTCTCTAACTGACCGCCACACGACGACGACCAAACAGAATCGTACCGCTCACAAGACCGATCAACGTCAATACCGCCAAGCCCCATTCGGAGACCGCCGGGATACCCTCTAAGCATTGGCAATTGGTGGCGCAGTACTCTCCGGAGGGACAGAGCGGGAGGCCCGTTCCGTCGCACTCCTCGCCGAGGCCGGGGTGCACAATGTTGTCCCCGCATTTCGGCAGATTGCACGTGCAATTAGCTGCACATAGCCCCGGACACGCGAGATCGTCGGTCCCGTCGCATTGCTCGGTTCCGCACTTAACATTGTCCCCGCAAACAAATATGTTTTGACAAGTTGCGCTGCAGCAAGGACCCGGCGGTTCGCATTCCTCCGCGCCCGGGTTCCCAGCCGGGACACAGCTGATGATACCGTCGCCGCACACGCCGCCCGTCGCGGCCCCGATGGTGACCGCGTAGTTACCGTTGCAGGCGCCGTAACATCCGTCGCAGTAAACTCCGACTTGGACGTAATAGGTCGCGCCAATCATAAGCCCACCGACGCAGGTGTCGCTCAGGTAGTTGCTTACTGGTGGTCCGTAGACAATATCCTCGGCGCAACCGATCTTGTTGCCGACAGGCGGGCAGGCATCCCAAACGACAAAGTTGGAGTCCGTTCCGGTGGAACCGATGTTAGTGGTGACGTTGTGCGCGGTGGCTGTGGCCATGAACGACACCCATTGGTCGAACACGCCGCCGCCGCCGATGGGGCCGGTGCCGCCGCACATCGCCGCCCCCGACAACGGACCGGTTGGGGTTAAGTCAGTGCAGGGCGCGAGAGGCCCAGGTACGGGTATCGCCGTCATGCAAGTGTCTTCGGGCAGTTGTGCGATTGCCGTCGTCGAAAACATTCCTACAGCCAGCAGTAGAACAGCAGCAAATTTTAAAACCTTCATCTGAATCCTCTTTCCTTTGTTTCCGCTCTCTTCCATCGCGGCACTTGACCGCGCGAAGAGGCGAGTTTGTTTTGATTGATCAGTAACCTTACTTTCCGGAGTAATGATTCCACGTTCCAACGGCCTCATGTCCTTGCGCCGCAAGCGGCAGGGACATGGTTCGCTAGGACGACGCCGGAGGTGCGCGGGGTTGGGCCGCGTGACCATAGAAGCGCCAACCAACCGGAGTCTCCCGCGGAATGAATCGAGGCCGCGGTCCCACGGCAGGCCCGCGGATGATACGCGGCGAGGCGCACGCTCTAGCATACGCCTTGGTAAGCAACGAAAGGGCAATGGCGTTGACGGCGACGATGAGGGCCGCCATGCAAACGTAACCGAGCAAGCCCTGCAGCAAACTCAGGAAACTGCCGGAGTCGCCGGCGATGCCGCCGAGTAGCCCCCCGCGCAGGCCGAGCGGCAGCAGTGCGAGCTCCACGCCGCACCAGCCGAACGCTAGAATCAGAGGATTAAAACCGAAGCGCCGAGTGACCCAACCCATTCCGAACGCATAGGCAGCGGGTAGCCCGACCAGAAACGCGAACGACGCGACCGTCGGCGGTACGAGCGCATTGCCCTGCAACGCAAGAAAATAGAAGAGGCCGGCGCCCCAAATCGCTCCGCAAAGCCCCGCGGTGCGCGCAGAGCATAATCGAATCAGCGCCAACAGCGGAAACAGAGTCAGCCACCCGAACAGTGGGTGCGCCCTGAAATGGATCTCATTTGCCAGGAGTGCGGCACTGCCGACCAGTAGGTAGCCGATGGAGGCAGCAATCACGATTTGCGAAACAAAGTTCGGCCGACTCGCGCGGATGCCACGCTCCGCACGACGCCATGGCGTCGGCGAGCGCAAACTTGAATTCGCTCTGCTGCCTTCCAGGACTGACACTTTCCCTTCCCTTGGCAAACTCGAAGGTACTCGGCCTTCTTTCCGGCCTATCCCTTTTTCGCGCGGGCGAACTGCGTCACCCACGTAACAACCGGCATGTTACCCGAATTGACAGGGGGTTGCAACGAAAATCCCACGAATTTCTTTTTTTTTATTAGACGTTACGGTCGCCCACCGTTGCTCAAGCACGCGAACCGCCACCCAAGGCCAAAAGACTGTTACACTGCATAAAATGCATCCTTGGTGGTTTTTCATCCCTTGAGACCTGTTATGAGAACCCCCGCAATAGTGGCTGGTGACGTATACTCGATCCGGATGGGGGTGGCATGCCCAAGCCCGCGGAAGCGGGCGCCGGCATGTCTTGCCTCGGCATGGCGGCGCTTCGCTTGGCCATGCCACCCATCAATTGAGCCTGGACAGTGTACGATGAAGGATCCGCGGTGATGCGAAAACTCTTGTTCGTTCAGGTGTGCGCCATCCTCCTCCTGTGGCTTCCCTTTGGCGCTTGCGAGCGACGCGATGGTGGCGGTTCTTCGCACGGCGCTGGCCGTCTCTCGCTTCTTCTGATCACACTGGACACCACCCGCGCCGACCGGATCGGGTGCTACGGATACACGAACGCGCGGACGCCCACGTTCGACGGGCTGGCTCGGTCCGGCGTGCTTTTCAAGGATGCGCTCTGCCAAGTGCCGCTAACGCTGCCGTCGCATGCGTCGATGCTGACCGGAACCTACCCCGCGACCAACGGGGTACGTGTCAACGGAGTGGCGCTCGGCAAAGGAGTGGCCACTCTGGCGGAAGTCTTTCGGGATCGCGGATATCGAACCGCCGCCTTTGTCTCCGCTTTGGTTTTGGATTCAGGCTTTGGTCTGGGACGCGGGTTTGACATGTACGATGATGATCTCGGCGCTGCGGAGGCGATTGAACGCCCGGCCGACAAAGTGTCCGACGCCGCATTGCGCTGGCTCGGTGCGCCGCCCGACAAGCCTTTCTTTGCCTGGGTTCATTACTTCGATCCTCACTCGCCGTACCAGCCGCCCGAGAGCTTTCGTGAGGGCTTTGCCAGTCCCTACGACGGAGAGATCGCGTTTGTGGATTCGCAGGTCGCTCGATTGCTGAAATGGATCGATGAGAAGGGGTTGCGTGACACGACGCTGATCGTGGTGGCGGGCGACCACGGGGAGGCATTCGGGGAACACGACGAGACGGAACACGGATTGTTCATTTACAACACAACCATGCACGTTCCACTCATCTTCTCATTTCCCAGGGCGCTGCCATCCGGACACGTCGTGACCCGGCCCGTGGAGTTGATTGACTTGTTCCCGACGATCGCCAAGTTTCTCGATTGGGAGGAGCGTGAGGACCTGGAAGGGAAGAGCCTTATGCCCGCCTGGCAAACGGCGGAAATAATCGATCGGCCCGTCTACGGTGAAAGCGAATACGCTCGGCTCGGGTTCGGCTGGGCTTCGCTCCGCTCGGTGACCACGGATCAGTGGAAGTACATCGAAGCGCCGCGCAGCGAACTGTACGATCGGACCAAGGATCCGAGCGAGAGTGTCAACGTCATCGCCGAACACCCCGACATCGCGGCGCAGATGCAAACGACGCTTTGGAACCTGACCAAACCGATGAAGTTGCGCGCCGAATCGAATTCCGTTCGCGACCCTGAGATGATTAGCCGGTTGCGGTCGCTGGGTTACGTGAGCGTCGGGTATTCGCCGCCCGGAACGGCTGGATCGAATTCAGGGCGCGACCCGAAAGACATGGTCGGTGCCTATCGGGCACATTCGAAGGCTGTAGACCTGCAACTGCAGGGGCGATATGCCGAAGTCTTGGCAATCATGGAGCCCCTAGTGCAACAGTCGCCGGAATCCGACGAGTTTTTCAACACGCTGGGGATCGCCTACCTGGAACTGGGCCGTGCCGCGGATGCCGAAAAGGCGTTTGCCGCAAGTCTGCGGATTGCTTCGGACAACCCGCGCCGGCTGTGGCGAATGGGTGAGGCCCTCCAGCGACAGAACAAGCTTGATGAGGCCGTTACGAACCTGGAGGCGGCGCTGGCGATCGCGCCGGATCTTGCGGTGGCGCATTGTACGTTGGGTGATATCCTGGGACAGCGAGGCAAAGCCGCCGAGGCGATCAAGCACTACGAGGCCGCGGTTTCAGCGTCCGCGAATCTTGGCAAGGCGCACGGACGGTTGGGTGTGTCCTATGCCCAACAGCAGAAGTTCGCGGAGGCCGAGAAGCACCTTCGGCGATACGTCGAGTTGGAGCCGACCTCGCCGCATGCGCTCGCCAACCTGGGAAACGTTTTGTTTGAGTTGCGCCGCGCGGATGAGGCGGCGGTGCTGCTCCAAAAAGCCCTTCGATACGATCCCGCCTATGCCCCGGCCCACATGACGCTCTTTCAGGCGTTGCTCGCAGCCGGCAAGCCCAAGGAAGGCATCCAGGCCTTGCGCGAAGCCCGCGCGGCCCTCCCCAATGTTGGGGTTTTGACGCTTCGTTTGGCGTGGTTGCTCGCCACGATTCCCCGGGATGATCTGCGCAACCCAGACGAAGCCCTCAAGTTGGCGCGTGTGCTTTACGAAAGTGGGCCTCCAACTGCGGACAACCTCACCCTGCTCGCCGCGGCGCAAGCAGCTTCAGGCGACTTCGATCAAGCGGCAGCCAGTGCCCGAAACGCCCTCTCGCTCGCGCGGGCGCAGGGCGATACAGCGGCGGTGCGCAGAATCGAAGGACAGTTGCGGTTTTATGAATCCGGACGTCCGTACCGGGAATAACGCCGAGGCAACTCAGAGATGTCCAATCACGGCGGTTTGACGATGAGCATGATCTCGCGAAGGCGGGCGATCCGCGACTGCGCCTCCGCGGCGGCACGATAAGGATCGACCTCCCGCGCATGCTCATACGCGGCGATGGCTTCGTCGGGCCGCCCTTGCAGGGCGAAAAGATCGCCGCGTGCCAGGAAGATGCCGCCATGCAGCGGTTCGAGCGTTTCCGCCTGACCCAGGAGTTTGGCCGCCTCGTCGAGCCGCATGTCCGCGAGCATGATTTGCGCCGCCAGGATACAGAGCCTCGCACTGGGTCGGATCTCGTTGGCCCGGAGGAACGTTCGCTCGGCCTCCGGGAGGCGATTAAGGTGCAAGTGGATCTTGCCGAGGCTCAGCAGCGCCTTCGGGTTTTCCGGAAACGAAGCCACGACCGGCTCGATCATAGCCAGCGCTTCCTCGAGTCGGCCGGAGTTTGCAAGGTTGTCCGCCGCGTCGATGGTATGCGCGACCGGCATCATGTCCTTCGGGTCAGGCAACTGCCCACCGTCGACGGCTGCGCGGTGGATCGAGCCGACATAGCCCAGTGATTCGAGCCGGCGCCGGGTCTCGGAGTCGGGCTTCTGGGCGGAGGCGACCACGGCTACGAGGGAGCTTGAATCTGCCGTTCGGGATGCGAGTTCTCCAACCAATAAGTCCCGCGATACCAAGGCAGCGTCAACGACCGTGTCATAAAGATTCTCCAACTCCTTGGGATCGGCGACCAGGTCGAAGTACTCGGGTTTCGGCGCGAGGATGTACTTGTCGGCGTGTCGCCTCATGCCGAAAAGCGGAGACCAGCCTTCGTCGAGATACGGCGCGAGCGTCTCCATGTAGCACATGCGATCGCGGTTGGCGCGCCCGGCCAACAAACTTCGCCCGTCTCGCGGGCTTGTGTCTGCAAGCCCCAGGAGGTCGACCACGGTGGGGAGAATGTCGGCCACGGAAACCACCACACCGTCCACGACGTAGGGACCTTGAATCAGAATCGGATGCGAGATGATCAACGGAACTCGCATCGTGGAGTCGTAGATCAGGTTGGCGTGAGTGGCCTCCCCGTGGTCGCCCAGACTCTCCCCGTGGTCGGCGACCGCGATGGTTAAGGTGTTCTTTGCCGCGCCGCAATGGTCGAGCGCTTGCAAGAGCCGGCCGAGTTGTGCGTCCATGTAGGCGATTTCGCCGTCATAAGGCTCCTTCGCAAAACGGGCGGCAAAGGGAGCAGGCGGGTGATAAGGGCTGTGAGGATCGAAGTAATGCACCCAACAAAAGAATGGCCGCGCGTCTTTCCGATTCTTGAGCCACTGGATCGCTCGGTCCGTGACGGCGCCCGCCGACCGCTCGTGGATAGGCTTGGCGAACTCCGAAGCGGCCGTCTGCGGCGCGACGCCCACATCGTCATCGTACAGATCAAAACCTTGATCCAAGCCGAACCGCCCATCAAGAACGAAGGCGGACACGAAAGCCGCTGTCTCATGCCCATTGGTTCGCAACAGCTCGGCGAGTGTTTCGTGCTTCTCGTCAAGTTGATACTCGCCGTTGTGCCGAACACCGTGGTGCGGAGGATCGACCGCGGTCATGATCGTCGCGTGGGCGGGCAGCGTGATGGGGGCGACGGTAACGGCATCGTCGAAGCGAATGCCGGCGGTCGCGAGCGCATCTAACGTCGGCGTTGCGGCGCCGATATACCCATAGCAGCCGAGCCGATCCGCCCGCGTCGTATCCAAGGTGATCAGAAGGACGTTGGCGCCGGATGCGGACCCGCTGACGAATCGCGGAGGCCACTTGCCGCGACGCGGCCACGCCGCCACCGCCACAGCAATAGCAAGGACAATAACGAGCCCCCCCGCCAAGCCGTATCGACGCCGGCGCCGGTGTCGCTGCGCGGGAGTCCTGGTTTGTTTCGCTCGATCGTCTTGTGTTCGTCGACGGGGTTTGGCCATCACTCGCAGATTGTACCAGCGCCAACACGCCGAGGACACGGATTTCAACTTCACCAAGTACCATGGTTATCGTTACGAATCCAAGCGACGGGGCGTAGCGAGCTGTTGGCGGGCGGCCTCGGCGGCGCTGCGCAGCAGGATGGCCACCGTCACCGGTCCCACGCCGCCGGGAACGGGGGTCATCACGGCGGCCACCGCCTTCACCTCGTCGAAGGCGACATCACCGACGATCCGGCGTTCGCCCGCGGCGCCGACGACGGTGTTGATGCCCACGTCGATCACCACCGCGCCGGGCTTGACGTGCTCGGCCCGGATCAGGCCCGGCTTGCCCACGGCGACGATCAAGACATCGGCCCGCCGCGTGTGTTCGTACACGTCGCGTGTGGCAATATGGCAACAGGTGACCGTGGCCATTCGCTGCAACAAGAACAACGAGACCGGCCGGCCCGCGATCCCACCTTGTCCGACGACGACGGCGTCCACACCGCGCGGTTCGACACGGGCCTCCTTCAGGACCTCCATGACCGCCAGAGCGGTGCACGGGGCGATGATCGGCGCATCGTAGAACAACAGCCCGATGTTGGCGGGGTTGACCCCTTCGACGTCTTTGTAGGGATCGATGCAGTACTGAATCGCCGGCGTATCCAGCCCCGGCGGCAACGGCAGGTTGAGGAGGATCCCCGTGACCGAGCGGTCGTCGTTCAACTCACGAATGAGGCCGCGGATGTCGCCCTCGCGGGCATCGGCGCCCAGCGCGTGCAGCCGATAGGTGATGCCGACTTCCTGACACCGCTGATGCTGCGAACGGGCGTAGATCTCACCGGCGGCCGGGTCGCCGACCAACACGGCGTCCAAACTCACGCGCACGCCCTGCTCGGCAAGGCCGCGGACCGTGGCCGCCGTTTCCCGTTTGATGCGTTCCGCGAGGGTTTTGCCGTCGATAACTCGTGCGCCCGTCATGGTCCCTGCATACCGCGCCGAATCAGCGAACGCCAGCTTGGGGGTGTGCCACGGCTCTTGAGCAGTGGGCTTCACACGAACGGTTCGTCCATTCGGATGGGAATGTTCGACCAACGGTCCCAGAATCGGACGCTGGACCATTCCCAGTCGGTCGACTCTTTCACCAGACCACGCCGAACGGGGTTGGCGTGAATGTGCTCCATGACCGTCGGGACCGTCTTCTCTCGGAAAATGTTGTGGTCAAAACCGCCGCCCGGTTGCCAGAATCGAAGGACCTCTCGTGACGGGTACTGCACCATCAGGCGATTCAGCCGTTATGTTGGCAGTAGGTCCAGAACTCCTGACCTACTGCCAACATAACCGGCAAAACAAGGCATTTCCTGCACGGCGGGTTCGCTGTTAAGGTGTAAGCATAGTTGGCGGCTATTTCCATCGGCCAAAGGGAGTTCGAGCAGTGGAATCTCGACGTTTC
>JAZDHF010000079.1:0-2289 GCA_043806315.1 Planctomycetota bacterium
CCGCGCCTGCGGAAGGTTCGCGGGCATCGTCACCTGCCGCGGCTGCGTGCGGCGCTGCAGAGCCTGCTGAAGATCCGCGGCGTGGAGGTTGCGTAAACCTCATGGGCCGTTCGGAATTTCAACTAGAAATGGCATTGACCCCCAAAGAGAACCTCTTAGTGATTGATCGAACCTATGAACTGCTCAAGTGGTTTCTGGGGCGCCTGGCCAAGTTTCCTCGGTCCCATCGCTACGGACTGGGACAGAGAATTGAAACCACGCTCTACGGTGTTTTTGAGGGGCTGATTCGAGCCGGGGGGCAATTCGCAACCGAAGCGCGAGGAGAGCACCGATCTCGAAGTATCCGGTTGCAATGTCGATCTTCTTGGCGAGGCCGCACCAATCGGTAAGGTAGTTGCGGACCTTCCAGTCGGCGTCGCTGTTGTCGACGATGAACAGGTCGCTGCCCGGCTTCCGTTGGTCGTCGCCCACCGCCCACGCTCCCAGACCGCAACGATCATGCCGTCGGTGGGGCCACGCATGGAACCGTCCGGTACCACGTTGCACGCCCAGCACCGAATTGAAGCCGGAGTATAGCAGACCGCCGGGTCATGCGTCGAGCCGGGGTCGTCGGCTAAAGACGTTGCGGCCCTGCAGCACGGATGGGTGTGCTCGCGGGGCGGGTCCGGCGGACGGAGACCTACGCTCGTCGGGCGATCCTTGCCACGGCTTGGTGCGTCCAGGTCGCGGACTTGCCGGTCTTGGTCGGGACGCCGCGGACGGTGAGGGCATCGGCGATGCGCGTCAAACACGCGGCATATTGCCAGCGGCTCGCGGAGTCCGAGGCGGCGCGGTTGGGGCTGGCGGGATCCACGGCGTTATCATGGCCCGTGGACCGTCCGGCTTGTTCGAGAAACAGGTCAGCGGCAAAATGTCGGCTTAGCATGTCCAGAACGCAACATTCATCCCCAAGACACCGGCCCCGGGGGATCGTGATCCTTCACGAAGATCGAGACATCCTCGTCGTGGAGAAGCCGCCAGGACTCCTGACGATCGGCACGGGTACGATCAGAGCGGGAACGCTCTACTACAAACTCACCGACTACGTCCGCAAGGGTAACGCCAAGTCTAGAGAACGTGTTTTTGTCGTTCATCGACTGGATCGAGAAGCCTCGGGGATTCTCGTGTTTGCACGAAGCGAGACGGCTAAGTCGTGCTTGCAGAGTCAATGGCAAGAAGTGGAGAAGATGTATCTCGCGATCGTTCAGGGCAGGCTGACGCCCAAGTCAGCAACGATCACGTCGTATCTGGCGGAGAACAAGGCCCACGTGGTGTATTCTACGGAAGACGAAACGAGGGGTAGGTTATCTCATACGCGCTACAGCGTTCTTACGGAGAGGAACGGGTTTAGTCTCTTGAAGATCGATCTGTTGACCGGCAGAAAACATCAAATACGGGTGCATTTGGCGCAGACGGGGCACTCGATCGTCGGCGACAAGAAATATGGGAACGTGGACAAGGTTCACCAACGTCTAGCGTTGCATGCTAAATCCCTTTCCTTCAATCACCCTTCCAGCGGCGCGCGCATTGCGTTTGAAACCAAAATCCCGAAATACTTCTCGGAGCTGGTTGGTCCAATAGCCGAATCAGTTCCTCGCGGCTGATCGTTCAACCGACTCTTCGTGGAAGCCGTCGGCGATATCCATGCCAAGTCCGCTCCAGCAATACGCCGGATCTGCGGCGGGGCGGAGTGATGAAGCATGTCGGCATGGAATACGACAGGGCAGAGGCGACGTGAAGCCGTCGGCAGCGGTTACTGTAGTGGTTCAGCGTGAAATGGAGTTCTGGCTCGCTTCCACAAGCGAGCGTCCGCCGTACTCCGATGCCTGAGTTTTTTGAGGCATGGGGGAATGCTCCGAACGAGAGGGTGGGGAGCGGAGCCTCCTGCTCCGCTCCGCCGAACTTCCGTCCGTCGCACACCCTACCGGCTATCCCTGGCGGGGCGCACTCCGGCGTGGCCCGCTTCCGTTTCACCGGCTGATCTCGATCGTCGTTTCGCATCGTTCCACCGTCAAGCGGCCTGCACGTCCGCGTTCGAAGGATCGGGGTTCACGGCGCCGGCTTGCCGGGCAGCGCCACGTCGAGCCTTACGACGCTCCCGCGCTTCGGCCAGCTTGCGATCCCGCTCCGCGAAGATTGCCGCTTCCCGTCCCTCGAGCTTGTCCTTCGGCGTCACGTAGCCGATGGCACTGTGAAGACGAACCTCGTTGTAGTGGGTCACATATTCACCCACCAGCCGTCGCGCATCCT
>JAZDHF010000080.1:0-17640 GCA_043806315.1 Planctomycetota bacterium
CAATTCTGCAATGAATTAGTCACTATATTGACCCTTGAGCGCTGTGAACCCGCGTTTTTAGCTGCGAAAAGGGCGTTTGCCGGCCTGCCAAGGGTCAAAAAAGACCGAATTTCGCATCACGGGTGCGGAAGTTGGGCTAACCAACACGCCCGAGAACTCCATTCCCGTCTGAAGCAACACAGAGCAAGGCGCGTTATGGATTGCGGCCACTGACCTTCCACAGAGCGGTGGTGATCCCTTCTACCAACAAGTCAACAAGATTCTGGAGGCCGAAGGGTTCGACCGTTTCGTCGAGAGACAGTGTCGGGCATTCTATGCGGACCAGGTTGGCCGGCCGTCGCTGCTGCCGGCGGTGTACTTCCGCATGTTGCTCATCGGGCACTTTGGGCTCTCCGCCATTTCCGCTGATGGAAGCTGGCTGACCACAAGAGCTTGCAAGAGGCGACCGTTCGATTTCGTGGGCCAAGGCCCTTGCCAGTACTGGGAAAGCGGTTGCAAGGGGGCAAGTCTCCTCCCTGACGAGGCCTTGAGTTGGTGTTCCGCAATCCAGCGGTCGGCCGACCACAAGAATCAGCGAGTTTGGCGGAGAGCAGAATAATTCGGGCTAGAGTCCAAGGGGCACCTCGGTTCTGCGCTGAAGCGCGTGGTTCTGCGCTGGAGCTATAACACAAACACCCCCTGCACCCTTCAATCTTTGGCGATCCTTGCCCATCTTGAAGCGCTCGGGGGCGGTCGTAAAATTTTTCGGCTCATGGGGCGTTCGGGGTGAGAAGGCACACAGACTTGGTGGCCGATTCAGGCATTTTGGTGGCGTTCCGTGCGACCCGCCCCGCTCGCCATCACCCCGTTCGCCCCATGAGCCGAAATCACAACCCTACCCATCCCAATACCGGTACGATCGAGCCGCCATCCTTCTTTTCAACCTTCAATTACGGATAGGACACCCTCGGTTTTCTGCGCGGTCGCCTCGTGCTTCCAGGCGGCTGTAGTCGGCGCCCACGTACATCAACAGGTGATCCGTGCGCCACGGCGAAGAGATCGTCGCCATCGGACGGCCATCTCCCGGGGCTTCGCGTCCGCCCCGCCGGCGACGGGGCTTCTGTCCGCGCAGCCACACTCCATCCGCCTCCAGGTACACCCGACGAACCGCCCGCGGTGGAGGGTCCTGCTTGCGGATTTCTCCGGCCGTGTCGCATTCCTCATCCCGGCGCGCCGGGACTCACTCTCCTTTCTTCGATTCCTTGAAAGGCCGTAAGCCTATCGTTTTTCCAACGGCTGCCCCAAGATTCGGTACACTACGTCGGGCGAATGGGTTTGATCCCGCACGTCCGCGACGGTAAGACAAATCATGATGACGCAGCCGTTCCGTCAACGAGTGTCCAGCGGTTCGCCCTTTGAGCCGCGTCTCGGCATCTCCCGCGCCGTACGGGCCGGGCGGATCATCTCCGTTTCCGGTACCGCGCCTCTCGGGGCCGACGGTCGGACGATAGCGCGCGGCGACGCGGCGCGACAGGCGCGACGCTGCCTCGAAATCATCCGCGACGCCCTCGCCCAAGCCGGTGCAAGCCTTTCCGACGTGATCCGCACGCGTACCCTTCTGCTGCACATCGAGGATTGGGAAGCCGTCGGCGCGGTCCACGGCGAGTTCTTCAAGGACATCCGTCCTACGAACACCGTGATGCAGGTGGTCCGTTTCATCGATGCGGAATGGCTCGTGGAGTTCGAGGCCGATGCGGTCGTGGAATAGGGGAAGACGCGTAGTCGGGTCATCGACCCGACGCTTCACGCCGTGCGTTGGGACGATTCGTCGGGTCTGCGGACCCGACTACACCTCTGGGTGTCGCCCAACCATGTGGACGATTACTTCGCGAAGTTCACCTATCGGGCCAGGCGACGGTGGCTGGAAGCGAACCTCTTCGATCGCCTCGTGGAGGCCGCCATCGGCTGTAAAGCCGCCACCTACAAGGAGTTAACCGCCGGAGCGACGTAGAGAATCAGGTAGCTTGCTTCAGGTGCCTCACCCAGGTACAATGACGGCTTGAGGTCTGACAAATGGAAAGTATCGGACAACGGGCGTCGGCCAGGGCACGTTCTTTTCGCCCCTTCCCGGGGGTTCTACGAGCGTCCTTGGTCCGACGCTCTTCCTTTTGCGCCGAGATCCTCGGCGCAATACAGCGAATGGAGGATGGAAATGGCTTGCAAAGCTCGGTCAGTCAGTTCAAGAAGAGGTCGAAGCCTTCTGCATTTCTTTTTGAGTCGCGCAGCGATAATCGCCGCGACCGTGTGCCCGGTTGTCTGCGGTGCATTTAATGCGAGCGGCGATCCGCCCTGCGTCAACTGGACGCAGCGCAGCCCGGCGACCAGGCCGTCGGCGCGGCGTTTCGTTGCGATGGCGTACGACAGCGCCCGCGGCGTGACCGTGCTGTTCGGGGGGAACTACGGCGGCAGCATTTTCGGCGACACCTGGGAATGGAATGGGACGACTTGGACGCAACGCAGCCCGACGACCAGCCCGTCGGCGCGGTACACCCACCGGATGGTCTACGACGCTGCCCGCGGCGTGACTGTGCTGTTCGGGGGGTGGAACAGTAGCAGCGGCTACTTCAGCGATACTTGGGAGTGGGATGGGACGACCTGGACGCAGCGCCTCCCAGCGACCAGCCCGTCGGCACGGGGGAGCCACGCGATGGCGTACGACAGCGTCCGCGGCGTGACCGTGCTGTTCGGCGGGGGCTTAGACTGCAGCCTCTTCAGCCCCTGCTTCTTTGGTGACACCTGGGAATGGAACGGGGCGGATTGGACTCAGCGCTTCCCAGCGACGAGCCCGTCGGCGCGGTATAGCCACGCGATGGCCTACGACAGCGTCCACGACATGACCGTGCTGTTCGGGGGGCAAGACAACATCGGTCCCAGCTTTCTCGGCGACACCTGGGAATGGAATGGGACGACTTGGACGCAGCGCAGCCCGGTGACCAGCCCCCCGGAAAAGGGATACCACGAGATGGCCTACGATAGCGCCTGCGGCGTGACCGTGCTGTTCGGGGGGGCCAGCTACCCCTACGTCTTCCTCACTGACACCTGGGAGTGGGATGGGGCGACTTGGATGCAGCGCACCCCGGTGACCAGCCCGCCGGGGCGGTATGGTCTCGCCATGGCCTATGACAGCGCCCGCGGCGCGACCGTGCTGTTCGGCGGCTACAACGACTATGGCAACATCTGGTTCGGCGACACCTGGGAATTCGAGACGGATTCCGATTGCGATGGGGTGCTCGATGCAAACGACAACTGTCCGACGGTCTTCAACCCGGACCAAACTGACCTTGATAGCGACGGCGTCGGCGATGCCTGCGACGGCTGCCCGGACGATCCCAACAAGACCGCGCCGGGCGTTTGCGACTGCGGCGTGGGCGACACCATCGGCTTCGTCGGCTTCCTGCCCCCGATCGGCGGCGCCGACGCGACCGGCGGCAGCTTTGCCGACCCGCTGCGGGCCTTCAAGCTGGGCAGCACCATTCCGGTGAAGTTTGCGGCCTCGCAGTGCGGCGATCCTCTGCTGACCGGTATCCACACGCTCCAGGCGGTCAAGTACAGCAGCGCCGTGGACTCTGACCCACCGATCGACGCCACTCCAACCGACGCGGCCACAACCGGAAACCAGTTTCGGCTGACGGACGGCGGGTGGCATTTCAACCTGAGCACCCGGACCGGCTTCAGTCAGGGAACGTGGAAACTGATCGCCGCGCTGTCGGACGCCAGCACGCACTACGTCTGGATCACGATTAAGAAGTAGGCGACGCGGTACACGCGAGCTGTACGTCGTCAGGTGCGAAGCTACGCCGGTCCATCCATCGGGCAGACGCGTAGCTTCACGCCGTGCGTTGGGACGATTCGTCGGGTCTGCGGACCCGACCCACATCTCCCTCAACTACTCCCCCGCCGAGTCCGCGCGGATCGAAAACGAGAGCTTCGCCAGAGCCAAGCGCTGGAACTCCCATTCCTCGTACGCCGATTCCAAAAGCGTCGCGGCGCTCGGTCGGACCAAGCCATCATGTCGCCTCCGGCCATTGATAAGCACGGTGATCGGTCTCGCAAAATCTACCATCCCGTCAAACAGTCGCAGTTCGATCTGGGCGCAGCCCTTGGTCTCGATGTGGATCGTTTGGCCGTCAACGCGCCCTCCAAGGTAAAGCAGCTTCTCCTTGAGCACGTCGGAAATGAACTTGTCGCGATCCGTGGTCGGCGATGTGACGATCGAAAGCTGGTCGTCGTCCCACACGTCGCCCGCGAGTTTCGTCGCGTGGAGCCAACCGACGTCGCCTTGACCCAGGTAGCGAAACCAGTGGCTCACCGTCCGCCCCGGCGGCGGGCGCACAGCCGCCCGCAGCGACTGGATTGGACCCTCCTGCGATTCCCAGGGAGGTAGATGCCCCAACGGCGATTGCTCAAACGGGGCTTCGAGTCCGCGGATCGGCACCGACAAGCGCTGGGCCAACTCCGCGATCGCGCGGTTGTGCGCCGCCAGGGACTCCACACGGGGATCGGGTGATCCCTTCTCACTCGCCGGCCAAAGGCTCAACACCGGCAAGTTCCGCAGGTTGCCGAGCAGAATCGGATAGAGCTGCTCGGGATACGGAACAGGCGGATACGCTGACAGGGTGATGACACCGGCGAAGAGGTCGGGGTGGAACATGGCCGCGATCCACGCCGCTTCACCGCCTCGGCCACCTCCGTAAAGGTACACCCGGTCGGTGTCGATGTGAATCCGCTTACGCAGTTCCCGGATGATGAACCGAAGATCGTCCGAGTCCGAGGGCAACTGATGAAAACTTCCGCCGATCCGGCGAGACAGAGCGACCAGGCCGCAGCCGTTGTCAAACGCCGGACCTAAGACGGCGATGGCCCGGTTCAGGGTCCGGCTGGTATCCGCTTCTTCGTCGTCGTTCGGCAGACACAGGATGAGTCCGTTCCTTCGAGGCTCAGGACAAGGCCGCGGTGCCGGATTGAGATCGAGGAACCCGTGATACCTGGCGGTGATGGTCCCGGACGTCGGTGTCTGAATGGCGATGTCGCCGCCGGGCATCGGGTCCCAAACCATGACCCGTCGCACTGCGTCCGCGACGGCCTCGATCGATCCGTCCGCCATCTTCTCGATGAGCGCAAGCAGTTCGTTCCGATCCCTGTCGGCATCGGTACGGAAGTATTGCTCGACGAGCGTGCCCACGGTCGGCGTGGTTTCCGCTCCGGTGATGGCCGGCGCCTGGGCGACCGACTTCGATGATATGTACGCCAGGGCGAGCGTGAGACCTACCGCAGCGACGACGCGGAGATTCGCGCGACGCCGGGGCCCGTGGAGGCGAGAGCTTCGCGCGTGTCGACTATCTGACGGCCATCTCATCATCTCGGAACCCTGCGTTCGCGTAGTTATACCCGTTGCAACGCGGGATGTGCGGGAGCAATGTGGGAGTTTCCAATTTCAGATAAAACATACATATTCAATGGAGTTCATGCGGAACCGCCGCCGAGTACGTCCTCGAGGCTCCAAAGATGTCTGAGCGACGTGAATCCCTCGACACGCGGCGCGAAGCTCTTGAATTGACAGCGGATGGGGTCGGCCTATAATTCGTCTCGACTTCGCGTCTGGATACGGTGTCGAGCCGGCGTGTGTCGATGCGTCGGCGGGCGAAGCGACGCACCTTGCGGGAACGGATCAGGGATGACCTGGTGAGCGATTCCGGGGGTGTTGAAGGAATGGGGATGGCCGCTGTGACGTTTGTTAGGTCCTCACGTGGCGACTCGACCCGTGGCAACTAGCCGGGTCGAGCGCGGGTTGGACTTTCGGCCGAGGGGAAGTCACCCCGGCAGTCGGAGTGACGCGATGCGCTAGGCTGCGGACTCCATCTTGCCGTTCGGCCGGATTTCCGCGTGGGATCGCAGCGTGCGCCCACGTTTTTTTTTGCGGGTGCGGCGGGCGACGGCCTGAGGATTAGGACGAGCACGGACGCTTGGTTTCCGTGCGGTGTCGAACGAGACGGACAGAGAAACGACCGGAGCAGCATGAATACGGATCTCCTGAGATTCATCGATTCACTCAGTCGCGACAAGAACATCGCCAAGGAGAGCGTCTTTGTGGACCTCGAAGCGGCGATGGTCTCCGCGGCGAGGAAGGCCTACGAGGAAATCGAGGACGTCGCCGTGCGCATCGATCGCATCACCGGCGATATCGAAGCGTTGGTTGCCGGCGAGCCGATCGACATGAAGTCGCTGGGGCGGATCGCCGCCCAGACCGCCAAGCAGGTCATGATCCAGAAAATCCGCGAGGACGAGCGCGACTCGATCTTTGAGGAATACTCGAAGCGCGTGGGCACCGTCGTGACGGGAACCTTGATCCGCTACGAAGGCGGCGGGATGGTGATCAACCTGGGACGGACGGAGGCGTTTCTCCCCCGTAGCGAGCAAATCCCCGGCCAGGCGCATCAGCCCGGCGAGCGCATTCGGGGAATGATCCTCGACGTCCGCGAAGAGCAAAACCAAGTCCGCATCGTGCTCACCCAGACCCACCCGGACTTCATCCGGCGGATGTTCGAGATGGAAGTGCCGGAGGTGGCCGAACGGATCATCGAAATCCGCGTCCTCGCCCGTGAGGCCGGTTATCGCACCAAGGTCGCCGTGTCCTCCATCGACTCCAAGGTCGACGCCGTCGGGCGTGCGTCGGCGTCCGGGGCAGCCGCATCAAGAACATCGTGGACGAGCTCGGCGGGGAGAAGATCGACATCGTCCGCTGGAATGAATCGTCGCAGGTCCTGATTACCAACGCGTTGAAACCGGCCGAGGTCAAGGAGACCTTCCTGTGTTTCGAGCTGGGCCGGGCCACGGTCGTTGTCGATGAAGACCAATTGTCGCTAGCCATCGGCAAGCGCGGGCAGAATGTCCGCCTAGCCGCCAGGTTGACCGGTTGGGACATCGATATTCTCACTCCCGCCGAATACGACAAGAACGTCGACCAGATGGAGCAGACCTTCAAGGGCGTCGAGGGCGTTGAGGACGTGGTGCTCGACAAGATGCTGGCGATCGGGGTGATCTCGCTGGGCGACCTGTCGGAGGTGGGCCCCGAGCCGTTGGTGAAAGAGTTGAGTATGAGCGAGGAGTTGGCGGCCAAGGTCGTCGCGGTCGCGGCAGAGGCGGCCAAGCGCTTCGCCCTGGAGGCGGAGGCCGCCAAGCAGGCCGCTGAAGAGGCCAAGAAAAAGGCGGCGGAAGAAGCCGCTCTTCGCGGTGAAGCGCCTGAAGGCGCCGCCGGCGGCGAACCCGCGGCCGCGCGGCGTGAGCCGCTCAGCGCCGAAAGACGAGAGGCCGCCCTCATCGCCGATCTCGCCGCCGAATGGCGGGCGGCGCAGCGGGTCGAGCAAAACCTGGCTCGCGACAAGGACGAGGATAAGCCGACGATGAAAGTGGATTCCGATGGCGTGTGACCCGCGACAGCGATTCCGAGAGACCGTGGGGACCTAATCCCATGAACGGCGGCGGGCAGGCGGTGTATGGAGATCGGTGTTGGCTGAGAAAATGCGCGTTCACATCCTGGCCAAGGAGTTGAACGTCCCCAGCAAGACGATCATCGACAAGTGCCGGGCGGAAGGCATCGACAGCGTCAAGAACCACATGTCGACGCTCAGCGCCGGTCTGCACGCCACGATCAAAGAGTGGTTTAGCGAGGGTCGTCACTCCACCGCGCTCGAGACCGCGCAGCCCATCGATCTTGGAAAAGTTCGGATCCCGCACAAGAAAAGAAGAACCGCAACCGCCGAAGGAGCGGGCGGGGACGACGACGTGGACGTGGAGGCGGCGGCGACGGGGACCGCCACGATGGAGGCTCCGCCTCCGACAACCGTAGCCGCCGAGCCCGACCTTGCGCCCCACGACGCCGATGAGGCTGCCGAGGAGGCTGTCGAGGAGGTGGCCGAGGAGGTGGCCGAGGAGGCGGCCGAGCCGGTCGCTTGGGCCCCGATGGCCCCGATGCCCCCGATGGCCGGGCCGCCGCCGGTCGAGGTTGTGGCCGAGCGGCCCGTCGTCAGCGCGCCGCTCACGGAGCCCCACGCCCCGTTCGCCGTGGTCGCGGAGGCGCCGACCGCGCCGACCGAGAAGCCTGTGCCGGCGGAAGCCCCCCCCCGGCCGAGCAAAGCGATTACCCCTGCGGGACCACAGAACGTCCCTGCGGCTGCAAAGCTCCAAGGCCCGCGCGTCGTCCGCTACGAAGCCCCCGACTACGACGCACGTCCGCCACGCCGCGGACCTGCTGTCCCGCGTACCGACGCGCCGAGTCCGTTCGTTGCGGGAGGTCCCAGGCCCCTCCCACCGCTGGACCCAGCCCGCGTGGCCGAGAAGGACGCCGCCAAGCGCCACGGTCGGTTTAATCCGCGTCGGGCGGAGGGTAATCTGATGCAGTCCGGCGAACAACTCGCGGAATGGCGCGACCGCGATCTGGCCGAGCGGAAAGAGCGTCTGGCCGGGGCCACGGGAAGGAAAATCCATCGTCGGCGAGGGGTCTCGGGCGGTCCTGGGGCGGCGGTGCCGTCCGGACCCAAGACGAAAGCGACCGTGAACGAACCAGTGCGGATGAAAGATTTCTGCGCGGCGACGGGTTTGAACTTCATCCAACTCTTCAAGGTGTTGCGCGACGAGCACAAAATCTTAGGCAACGTGAACATGACGCTCCCGACGGACACGGCCCAACTGCTCGCCCTGAACTACGGCATCGAACTCGAAGTGATCCCGGCTCGAACCGGACTCGATGAGTTGGAGGAGGCGTTCTCCCAACGAGAGCGCAAGCACTTGCAGCCTCGACCGCCCGTGGTGACCATGCTGGGGCACGTGGACCACGGCAAGACCAGTCTGCTCGACGCGATTCGCAAGACGCGGGTGGTCGCCGGAGAGGACGGCGGCATCACTCAACACATCGGGGCGTATCATCTGCAAACCTCGCACGGGGCGGTGACCTTCCTGGACACGCCCGGGCACGAGGCTTTCACGGCCATGCGTTCCCGCGGGGCGCAGATGACCGACGTGGTGGTCTTGGTGGTCGCCGCCGACGACGGCATCATGCCCCAGACCGTCGAGGCGATCCGCCACGCGCAGGCCGCCAAGGTGCCCATCGTCGTCGCCCTCAACAAGATCGACTTGGGCGACCAGAACAAGCTGCAAATCTACGGGCAACTGACGGAGCACGGACTGACCCCCAGCGGGGACTGGGGCGGCGAGGTGGACGTGATTCCGACGTCCGCGACGATGGGGCTGGGCGTCAAGGAACTGATCGAGCACCTCGCCGATCTCAGCAGTCTGTTGGAGCTTCGCGCCGATCCGACTCTTCCCGCGGTGGGCACGGTGATTGAGGCGGAGATGAAGGAAGGCGTGGGGGCGGTCGTGCGTCTTCTCGTGCAAGACGGCACCCTGCGGGTCGGCGATTTCGCGGTCTGCGGCAACGCCTTCGGTAAGGTCCGCGCGTTGTTGGACGATTGCGGCGGACGCCAGACCTCCGCCGGGCCGGGCATCCCCGTCGAGGTTTGGGGTCTGGACGAGCCCCCGGTCGCCGGCGACAAGCTCTACGTCGTGGACAGCCTGCAACTCGCCAAGGAAATCGCCGATCAGGCCAAGCGCCTCCGCGTGGAGACCGGTCGCCTCCAGTCCCGCAAGGTCAAGACCCTGGAGGAGATGTTCAAGCAGCGCGACGCCGACGAGGTGCCGGAACTGAACGTGATCATCAAGGCCGACGTGGACGGAAGCATCGCGGCCCTGAAAGCCTCGCTGGCGGACATCCCGTCGGACGAGGTGCGGCTTACGATCCGCCACGCCGCGGTCGGCGCAGTGAACGATAGTGACATCCTTCTGGCAGCGACCTGCCGGGGCATCATCGTGGGGTTCCGCGTGGAACCGTCGGTGGGGGCGAGGCGCCTGGCCGAGCAGCACGGCGTGGAGGTCCGGCCCTACCGTATCATTTACGACGTGGTGGACGATATCCGCAAGGCGCTGTCCGGAATGCTCGCCCCGGAGGAGCGGATCGAGTCGCGGGCGACGGCCGAGGTGCGGCAAGTCTTCCGCGTCAGCAAGGTGGGGTTGGTCGCCGGTTGCTACGTGACCTCGGGGACCGTTGAGCGGAGCCACATCGCCAAAATCGTGCGCGACGGCGTGGTGGTGCGCGACGGATGTAAACTGGCGTCCTTGCGACACTTGAAGGACGACGTACGGGAAGTCCGGGCGGGGATGGAGTGCGGTGTTCGCGTGGACGGGTTTGAGGATGTGCACGTGGGCGATGTGATTGAGACGTACGAGATCGTGAAGATCGCCCGCAGCCTGTAGTGCTCTGTCAGGGCTCAAGTGACGGGTGGCATGGCCAAGCGAAGCGCCGCCATGCCGGAGCAAAACATGCCGGCGCCCGCCTTCGGCGGGCTTGGGCATGCCACCCTCAACCCGTCAATTCATCGCTGACGGAGCACTAGTGGGTCCTGAGAGCGTCTAACAGTCAGCAGTCTCGATCACGGTGGCGACACACCCATGATCGAATTCAAGGCGGAATGCGGCCACACGGTTCGCGCTCGGGACGAGGACGCCGGCGGCGTCGTCCGCTGCTCCTACTGCGGCCGCAACGCGGCCGTCCCCGACAACGCCAACTCCGATCTGGATTTCCTTTTCAGTGAGGTTCAGCAAACGGAGGAGCCGGATGCCCGCAGCCGACGACGGAAGAAAAAACGAGAACAGCGGCTCCTCAGGCGGAAAAAGCGGACTCCCGGAGAATTCAACCCTTTCGCCGTGGTGCTTCGGCTCATCTACGCCGCGGCGCTCGCCATCATCGTCATCGTCGTCGCCCGCAAGTTCGTCATCCCCATGTTCGACGCCGAAAAATGGGCCCAGCTTTCTGGAGGCGCGAATCCGACCGCACCGCCGCCCAAGCGCGACGACGCCGGCAAAGCCGCGTCCCGCGCC
Source organism: Planctomycetota bacterium (assembly GCA_043806315.1). GTDB lineage: Bacteria > Planctomycetota > Phycisphaerae > UBA1845 > UBA1845 > SBAX01. The sequence goes on from JAZDHF010000080.1 coordinate 10,969, forward strand.
CGCGGGCCGGGTCTGATCCGCGAGACCAAGGTGACCGGCCTGTACGTGGGTTCCACGCCGACCGGCGCTTCCGTCTACTGCGTGGATGAATCCAAGGCCCCGGCCAGCGGGCGCATCCATCAGGTGGCCGGTTGCACCCAGTTCCGCGCCAACGGTGAGTTTCCTCATCCGGCCGACGGATCCTACGTGGTCGAGGTCGCGTTCCCCTGGAACGACCCGACGCTGAGCGATTACCCCAACTACTTTGAATTCCGCAAGCACTTGGAACCGGCCTCGCATGAGCAGCGCAAGCGCCTCGCCGACGAGTACTTCATCCCCGACGAGGCGTCGGCCGTGTTTGTCGATCAGACCGAGGACCAGATTTATATCGTTCGGCAGTACCGCGGCGTGGCCGTCCGACAGGGACAATCCAAGGGCGTGCGCTCCTTGTTTCTGCCCAAAATCCGCGGGAGCGATCCCAAAGCGTTCCTGATCGAGCCGCTCGTCTCCGGGTACATTCCCAACGCGAAGACCTACGAGTTCGACGAAAAGCACGTCCGCAGCGAACTGGCGTACTATGGAGTGGCGGTCGTCGACCAGCCGTTCGTGCTGGAGGCGCTTTCGCGGATCGGGCTGATACCCTACGTGGCCGCGGATCGGCGAGTGCGGTTGTTCAAGGTCGGAGTCCAGGACGGCGTCTTCGCCACCCGCGTCATTCGTGAAGCCTCGGAATGATCGTGGGCGTGCTGACCGTGGAAGTGGCGATCTTCGAGGCCCGGAGCCTCAAGGACAAGCGGCGGGTGATCCTGGGGTTCAAGCAGCGGCTGCGGAACCGCTTCAACGTCTCCGTGGCCGAGGTGGGTCACGGCGACTCGCACAAGCGTTGTCAGTTGGGGATCGCGATGGTGTCGGGAGATTCTCGCGGCATCCATTCGCAGTTCGACAAGATCGTCGATATGGTTCGGGCCACGGCGGGATTGACCTTGCTGGAGTATGAGCGCGAGTTGTTCTAGTGCTTCGTCGCAGCCAAACTTTCGGGTTCGGTGTTTTGTGGCACAGCGGCCCTCCGCTGTGCCCTCCGGCCCAGCCGGGGGCGGCTGGGCCACACCGACCCGCAGAATTAGGTGCGGTGGGGCACTAGCGGAGTGTTTGACACAAGTATCGCTCCCACAAGGGTCGGTCTCATACGGGAAGGGAAGGTTGTTGTATCATGCGTCCGTTTCGGAAGGAGAAAGTGGGGAGCGTCATCCACGAGATCGTCAGCGAGGCGATTCTCCGGCGGATCAACGATCCACGGGTCTCGCCGCTGACGACGGTGACGCGGGTGCAACTCAGCGGCGATCTGTTGATCGCCACGGTGTACCTTTCGGTGTCGGGGGAGGCGGCGGTGGAGCGTCGGACGATGACGGCGATGCGACACGCGGCGGGGTTCATTCGGGGGATGGTGGCCCACGAGATCGGCCTGCGGCAGTGTCCGGAATTGCGCTTCGAGGTGGATGAGACGCTGAAGAAGGTGAAGCAAACCATGCAACTGCTGGACGAGAACCGCCGCAACAAACCGGACCTCGTCCCGCCCGAGGACGCGGACAGCGCCGCGGATTCAGGCGTCGCTGAGGACCTGCCGGTGGACGACTTGGAGGAGCGCGACGAATGAAAGAGGGCACGCTCTACGCCCCGCGGCTCAAAAAGGCCTACGCCAAACTGCGCCCGTCGGTCCCCGATCCGACGATCCCCAAGCCGGACGACCCCGTCCGGCGTCTGGCGATCGCCGTTCTGGGGGTGGAATGCGGCGACGCGGAGGCCAATCGCGCCATCGACCGCCTGTTCACGTCGATGGTGGACTGGAACGAAGTCCGCGTGTCCAGCGTCGAACAGGTATACCGGGCCATCGGCGACCGCATTCCCCAGGGACTGGACCGCTCCCGCCGATTGATCGACGCCCTGCAGGCGATTTACGAGCGTGAACACAAGGTTTCTCTGGACCGGCTCAAAGCCCTCGGTCGGCGTGAGGCCCGGGATTACCTGGAAGCGCTGGACGGCGTCGATGACTACGCGGCGGCGTCGGTGATGCTGTGGAGCTTCGGCGGCCATGCCATTCCGGTGAGCGACCCGTTCCTCGAAGCCCTCCGCGCCGCGGAGCTGGTGCACCCCCACGCGACCCGCGCCGAGGTCCAGGCCTTCCTGGAGCGCAACATTAACGCCGCCGAGGCCAAGGAGTTCTGCGTCGTCATGCGCTCGTTTAAGGCCGCAAAGGGCGCAACCACGACCTCGTCCAAATCTGCAAAGCCCGCACGGAAGAAGGGGGTGGCCAAGTGAAAGGACAGAAGCATGTACTCGACACAGGGAATCTCGGGGCGTATACTCTCTTTGGAAGCGTGGAGGGTCCCCGGATGGCCAAGAACCCCGGCAAGGGCACGCGCGACACATCCTTAGCGGTCGGGGAAGCTCTGCGAGCCCGCACTGTACAACGGGTGACCGTGGAACGCTCGGAACGAAAGCGTCGGAACGATTCGCCGCGGTGCCAGCCCCGGACCAACATGACCGTGTGTAAGACGACCGACGGTACAGCGGTGAGCAGACCGCAGGGGCGAATCGCGTGGCTTCGGGTGTCCCGTGATCTTATCGCGAGTCTTGAGCATGGTTTTCATCCACTGACGACGTCGCGTGCGTCTCCGCAATCGTTCGTCCACGGAAGGGAACGAGGGAATGGTCGCAACAAATAACATGCTCGGCCTCGGGCTGTATACGCCTGCCGAGGCCGCGTTCTACGCGCGGGTTCCGGTGCAAACACTAAACCGCTGGTTCTACGGGAACGCGCAGGGTCGCCTCGTGGCCGAGCCGCGGTTTTCGCGCGACGAGAGACTCGTCACGTTCCTCGATTTTGTGCAAGCATTGGCAATCCGAAATGCGAGAGTCAACTACAGTGTTCCGTTAAACACGATCCGTGAGGGTATCGATCGCGCGAAACGGGAGTACGCAGTCGAGTATCCGCTCGCGCGCCGGCGGACCATTCATCTCTTTGGAAAAGACTTGTACATCGAACTGGAGGGTGCCGACTACCACAAGATTACGGGGACGAACAGGCGGCAGGGCGTCATGAAGACCGTTGTAGAGCTGTACATGGACGACCTTGGATTTGACGCAAGCGGCGTTGCCAACAGCTACGTCGCGTTCAAGTGGGCGCGAGGTGACGCCGCGCTCCGTACAATAAGAATGGATCCAAGCCTCCGCCTTGGCGAGCCAATCGTTGAGAACTGCGCCATCTCTGCGCGCACGCTGTGGGAAGCTTGTCAAGCCGAGGGGGGGTTGACGGAAGCGGCACGGGTCTATGGCGTGGACATCGCCGACGTTGATGCAGCGTGCCGTTACATTGACCACCTGACGTTACCACGCGCAGCGTGAAACCGATAAGACTACTGTTTGATGAATGTATCGGAAAACCAATCATGGAGCAACTTGCGCAGGCGGTCCAATACAGCCATGAGGATATTGAGTTCAAGCACCTTCTCGATTTTCAATCGCAAGGAATCCCCGATTCCGATTGGATTCCTCAGAAAGCGAACGAGGGATGGATTCTCATTTCCACTGACAGAGGGAAGAAAACTGGGGCAGGAGGTGCTGGGCATGGGAAGGCCTTGCCAATGCTTTGTCGCCGATTCGGTATGACGCATGTGCTTCTGAGCGCCAAAGTTCACGCGAAGAAGCAGTTCGACAAGATGAGAGCAATCCTGGATGTCTGGGACGATCTAGTTCGCGTAATCGATGCCGAGCCTGGATCACAGTTCTTGATAAGAATGGGACCTAAACACGCGGTGCTGGAGCGACGCAATGTTCCAGAGCCAACCCCGCAAGGGGGACACGCAACGGAAACGCCGAGCGATTGAAGTAGAGGACGACCTAACACACAGAGCAATCCTTGTTCGGAGGCCGCAGAAACGGGAGAGGCGATTCCCGAGGCTGGCAGATAGCCCATCGTCGACGGGTACGGCGGGCGGCTCTCTGCGAAAAGTGCACGATTCCGTGAATGAGTTTGGGATGGCGATTCTCGAACGCGTGGCTCTGGACAACTTACTTGACCCGGCCTTCATGGCCAGGCTCGACCAGCTCGCCTTGGTGAGCCGGAAAATCTTCGCTGGCAAGATGCGCGGCGAGCGGCTCACCAAACGCCGCGGCGACTCCGTTGAGTTCGCCGACTACCGCAGCTACGTCTCCGGAGACGACCTGCGCTTTCTCGATTGGAACATCTACGCCCGGCTGGAGAAGCTCTTTCTCAAGCTGTTCTTGCAGGAGGAAGACCTGCACGTCAGCGTACTCATCGACGTGTCCAAAAGCATGGACTGGGGTCAGCCGAACAAGGGACTGTATGCCCGGCGCGTCGCGGCGGCGATCGCCTACATCGGCCTGAGCAATTTCAACCGCGTCAGCCTCTACACATACTCCAACGGCCTGCAAGAGCAACTCGCGGGCATCCGCGGTAGAAGGTGGATGTTCAAGGTGATCGAGTTCTTGACCCGCGTCGCGTACGACGGTCCGAGCAACCTGCCGGCGACGGGCAAGCAGTTCGCCATCCGCCATCCGCAGCCTGGGATCGTCCTTGTGCTGAGCGACTTCTTCGAGAAGGGCGGGTTCGACGAGGGACTGCGCTACCTTCTCGGGCGGAAGTATGATCTTTATGCCGTGCAAATCCTCAGCCCGGAGGAGATCGACCCGGTGCTGGCCGGCGATCTGCGACTGACCGACGTGGAGGACGACGACGCGGCCGAGGTCACCGTCAGCCGCGCCTTGCTCAACCGCTACCGCCACAACCTCCAAGCCTATTGCGAGCGGATCAAAGAGTACTGCACTCGCCGGGGCGTCAACTACCTGTTTACCAGCACCGACGTGCCTTTCGATCAAATCATTCTCTCGTACTTCCGGCAACGAGGGCTGCTGAAGTAGACCGGCATGGCGGCGTGGCCCACTGCGGTCCAGTCAGTGCGCCGCCACGCGCGTTTTAAGATCCGCTACCCGACTTCGGCGTAATCGAAGGCGAGGGCCTTCACCGTTCTCGCGCCCTGGGCGGCGTGTTGGGCGACCTCGTCGAGCTTCTCCAGGAGCGGGCCGGGGTAGTAACGCTCGCCGCACGTCGAGCACACGCCGATCGGAACGTTATGAAAAACGTAGAGCTTCGCCCCACGACGAAGATCAACCGTCACGCGGCGCGTGCGAACCTTGCCCCCGCATTCACAGTCATCGAGCTTCATCGGCTATTCCGCGAACACCGTAATGACCCGCAGCCGCCCGCTTTCCAACAGGCGGCACACCAACCGCAGGCGCCGCCCATCCTCCTCCATTTCATCTTTGGCGTGGCCGGTGAGTTCATAGGCGCCGAACGCGACCTTCCGCCGAAACTCGCCGATTTTCGATCCCATGGGTGTTGCTTATAGCGGACGCTGCACGCCGTCCAGCGGGGCGCGACCCGGTCCGGGGATCGATCCGCTCAAGCTTGGCGCCGGCGGGCTGGTCGGCCGGGTCCGGCGAGCGCATTGAACCCGAGAGCATCGTGCAAGATGATAGCGCCGTGGTCGCCATTGAGAACATCATGGTCGAGCCGCCGGGGGAGGGTGCCGTTATCGACCCGATGGCGTGGTTCGACTCGCCCGGACCTTTCGAGCTGGAGATCGGCTGCGGCAAGGGCGGGTTCTTGTTAAGCCGCGCCCGGGCGCACCCCGAAATCCGACTGCTGGGGATCGAGTGGGCGAACAAATACTTCCGTTATTGCGCGGATCGAATGGCCCGATGGGGGCTGAGCAACGTGCGGGTGATGCGGACCGACGCGAAGTACTTCGTGATGCGGCATCTTCCGGCGGGTTGCGTCAGCGTGTTGCACCTATACCATCCCGATCCCTGGCCCAAGAAGCGGCATCACAAGCGCCGCCTCGTTCAGGACGACTTCGTGGAGGCCGCCGTGCGGGTGCTGACTCCCGAAGGCCGGTGGCTGGTCCAATCGGACTATGAGGAATACTTCATTCAAATCCGCGACCTTCTGGGCCATCGGCTGGAGTTGACCGAGGTCGCGTGGGACGAGGCCGCCCCAGTCGCCGATCCCGAATGGCGCGGGACGAATTATGAGATCAAATACGGGCGGGAGGGACGGGTAATCTACCGAGCGGCCTACTGTCGCCGCGAGGGTCGGGATGTCCCCGCCATTGCGAGTCCGCCGCGTTGCCAGAGGTCTCCGAACTGAAGAGGGATGAATGTGGCGCAGGTCCCGTGTTCGGGATTCGGGTTCTGGCGTCGATCCTCACACCGGGCGTGGATCCGGGCCATTGTATACGGAAGGGTCGGGTGGCGGGCCGTCCCTGGCCGACCCAAAGCCTCCCATCCAGGGCAATCGCATCTAAATCTGCGGAACCTACCTGGCGCGGCTGGAACGTGGGTTGGGCCGGCTCAGACTGCTTCGCTCGGATCGCCGCGACCCTCGATACCAGCATGAAAAACGCTGTTTGGAATTAGATGCGATTGCCCTGTCCCTGAGTCTCCGAGAAGCGTGAGCCCTTCCTACTCCACACGCCAGGGCCAGCGCACATTAAACTCCTTGCGCCATAAGGACTTCCATAAGGAACTCGTTGTTCCAGCCCGCCATTCGGCTCTTCCCTCTGATGCTCTCCTTTGCCGGGTGACATTTCAGAAGGCTGATCGCAAAGCGGCGAA
>JAZDHF010000081.1:0-7700 GCA_043806315.1 Planctomycetota bacterium
TCGGAACCCGCAATAAGCAGAGCTACTTCTCCCTCAATAAGGACCACAAGACCCACCTGATCTACCTGGGGAAGAAGCGCCAGGAGCGTGCCAAGGAATACTCCGCCAACTACAAGAAGCTTCTGGCTATCGTCGACGACATGACCCTTCTGAACATGACCCTGCTTAAGGAAGACGCCTGCCTCTGACGGCCGAATCAGGCTGGAAAAACTTCTGACTGTCGAGTTAGAGACTGTAGCATCAATACAGAGTACGTAGTGCCTGACGCAACGCGAATTCGAAGGTTTTTCTCGGGAAGTCGCTGGGAGAGATGTGGAACGGGAGCATTCCCCAAGCGCGTTACTATTTTCGGATGCTTGCCCCATGATTCCTTAGCCTTTTTTGCTCACGCCTCGAATGGCGTCGCTCTGTAACGTTGCTACAGTCTCTCTGTTTACCGTGTTTTTGGAGTTACGAACTGCGTTTTTCGCGTGAAAACGCAGTTGCAACCCTATCAACCACCGAACACAAGGCCTGTTTGGGCGCCGCTTAAACGTGGAACAATGCGAATTCTCCGGGAAAAACAGGCCCCAGAAACGGTAAACAGATACCAAAAAAGACCGAATTTCGCGTCACGGGTGCGGAAGTTGGGTTGGCCGACGACTCGGCACGGCGCCACATCCATTCGACCGACAGTTATGGCTTTCCACGATCGTCGAGGAGGAGGGATTCGGGGTCGTCGTGCTGCGGCTTGTACTCGGCGATGAGTTTGCGGATTCGCGGTTGGTCGGGATTGAGTTCCAGCGAACGATGCCAGTGTTCCAAGGCGCGGTCGCGGAACTCGGTGCGGGTCTTGTCTTCGAGGTAGTGGATCATGGCGAGGGAGCCGAGGCCGGCATGGGCGCGGGGCAATCGCCAGTCGCAGGTTAAGGCTTGGTCGTAGGCCCGCTCCGCGGCTACGAAATCGCGGGAGCGGAACAGGCAGTAGCCCAAGGCCTCATACGCGGCGGCGAGGTTGGGGTCCATCTCAATCGCTTGCAGCAACGACTGCCGGGCCATCTTGAGACGATCCTGGTTCATGTACGTGGAGGCGAGGTTCACCAGAACAAGCGGCTGACGGCTGTCACGTTCCAGCGCCTCCCGATAGGCGCGGATCGCCTCGTAGTATTTCTGCTGGGCGTCCAGCGCCACACCCAGGTTGACGTAAGCATGAGGGCGCGCACTGTCGATCTCGATGGCCTTCTCGAAGCGTTCGACAGCCTGGGTGAAGTCGCCCGTCTGCTGGTAGCACACCCCGAGGTTGAGTTGGGTGTCGAAGTCGTCGGGCCTAAGCTCAACGGCGTGCAGGTAGGCCTGGACCGCGTCCTTCACTCTCTGCGTGAAGTGGTAGAGCTGGGCGAGGTTGAAGGTGTCATCGAAGGAGAACGGGTTGCGGCGGATGGCCTCGACGAACGAGTCGATGGCTTGTTCATACTCGCCCATGCGGCGGTAAATCAGGCCCAAGTTGGAATGGGCGACCGCCATTTGTGGGGAGAGCTTGGCCGCCTCTTGAAACGCGGCCAACGCGGCTTCGAGGTCGTCGCTCTTGAGGCATTCCTCCCCGCGTCGGAGTTGTTGCCGGGCCTGAACTTGGCGAATTGAGGCACATCCGCAGGCCAATAGCATCACGGTTAAGCACGCCGCGGCGCAATACCACGGCATGGTGACGGGCGTGGAGATTCGCCGGCTGGGCCGGCCTCGGCTACTTGTTCGTTTCATCCATCGCTCCCTCCGCGGAGCCTGGGGCGCGCAGGCCCGGCACGTTCACTTACGAATCTATCGACCTTACAGGCGTCGGGCGTTCAGTCCTCCAGCGGCCTGTTGAAAAACGTGTGGCACGCTGAGGTTTGGCCATTTTGTGGGGTGTCGGCGGTGGTGCCTGCGGCGGCGGTCGTGCCCAAGGGTCAGCCCGTGGCCGAGTAGAGCATGGCCGAGACCGCCGGCAGCCTCAATTCCGACGACTTCGTGAGCGATCCGGTGCCGTACACGAAGTCGTCGGAATCCGGTTGAAGCGTGTTTATAGCATGAGCCCACACCTCGCTTCGGAGTTGTCGGACGAGTTCCTGCGTCGAGAGCCGCTCGTGCGGTCGTTTCGATTGCCACTTCGGCAGGGGCAGCCGTCCGGTTGGCGTATCCGTTCCATAGGCCCGGGCCGCGGCCAACAGCAGGATCGAATAGCCGGCCACCGCCGGCGCCGGCTGACGCTCCACCGACTGCACCGCGCGAACCTGGGCCTCACCCACGCCGATAATCTGCTTTTCGTGGCGATGATTGACTTCAATCTTCCACGCAAACTACAGGCGAAGACACAGCTTTTATCAACGGGGCTGTCGGCAGAGGCCCTGATCGATGGGAAGTGGATGGACGCGTACCGTTCCAGGCCCGGCAGGTGTGCCACTGTTGGAACAACAGTGCACGGTCCGGGGTGATCGGAAACGGGCACTGCTCAAGAGCAGTGGCACGTTGGCCAGACCCTACATTAGGTTCCAACTACGTATACATCGTAGCGGACCCTCGTTCCACGGCAGGTCGTGGTCGGCTTGGGGCCGAGCGGGGGTGCGTGGGGCTGACGCTTGACCACCACACGCTTCTTTGCGACCCGGCGGGCCAGATCGAAAAGCTCGCCGGCGTCCGGGTCGTCGCCCACCAGTCGGCGACAGACTCGCATCTCCTTTTTCACCAGCGCGGACTTCTTTGACGGCGGGTACATCGGGTCGATGTAAATCGTGTCCGGCGCGAAGGCGTCGGTCATCGTTCGAAGAACGTCGCGGGCGTCGCCGAGGACAAATCTCAACCGAGCGAGAACTTCGTCGAGCTTGGGAGAGCGACCGCCTGCTCGGGCGATTCCGTCATGGACCAAGGCCGCAAGCACCGGCGAACGCTCGATGGCCGTCACGGTACAACCCAGACATGCTAGAAGAAACGAATCCCGCCCGAGACCGGCTGTGGCGTCGACCAGGGAGACCGGACCATTGCGAAGCCCGACGGCTTGGGCTATCGGCTGGCGACGAGTTCGTCCCGACACCCGGCGGTAACCCGCGGCGCCACCGACGAAGTCCACGTAGATCGGACGAGAAGACCCGCGGCACGTCTCACGCAGTTCGAGTCTCGCAGGGGATAGCGCGAGGACAAACTCCGGTCGGTGTTCCATCGAGATCGCATCGCCCTCGAGGTATGGCAGGGCCAGTTCCCGCGCCAAGGACACGGCTGCGAAACGAAGGCGATCATCACCGCTTTCGGCGGTGACGACGATCCGCACGGGGTTGACGGTTTCGCGGGTCAAGGGAATCAAGAGGGACAGCCGCGCAGCGGTGTCGACAACGACGGCGGTTCGTGCTTCGCCGACGAACCGGGCGACGGTAGAAGGGTCGCCCAGTCGGTGCGGCGGAAGGTGACCAGGATCCAAACGAAGACCGGGGCGATGAAGGCCGTCACGGGCGACATAACTACCACCTTCAGAAGGATGCCCAAGAGCCGTTTGGTCCACAGCCCCAACTCGAATTGGTTGAATACGTCGGGGTTACTGAAGGCGTCGACCAAACGGAGGGTGAGTTGCAATCCCACGAAGGCCGTGATTAGGGGCATCGCCCAGACCATCGCCGCAAGGCGTCGCCGCCAAGGAATCGGAGTCGCGAGGACCAACGAAGCGGTGAAAGCCGCCGGTAGGTAGCCCATCTTTCGAGTGCTTCGGTCTTGTTCGAAGGTGCCTCCTGCGCGCGTTCGAATGTTCTCAAGCTTGATTTCCCAGTCGACCGCGTTCTTGTTCGCGGGCGACGGGTCGAGCACTCTGAAACGGGTCCGGCCTGCGCTCCCGAAAACATGGAAGGCCAAGTTGCCGGCGTAACAGAACAGACCGGCGTAACCTCGCTGAACGCCCGGCCAGGGAACCCACAGCAGCGCGTAGATAACGACGATCTTGAGGAGGAATGCGCTGATGAGCTTACGCGGAGACATCGGCAGGCCGTGGTTTGGGGCGTGTGGCCCAGAGCGCCCACATCGTCCAGAAGAAAAGGGATAAGACGATGAACGCCGGCTGCCACACGTCCACGTGCATGGTTTCAAACGCCGCAGGCCAATAAATCCCCGTGTAAAAGAGCGACACGATTCGGATCAGATTGATGGTCAGGAGCAGGAAAGTTCCGGCGAAGAGGGCCGGGAGCTTGGAGCGGAACGACGCGGGGAAGGCCAATACCGCGGCGACGAACAGGGCCGTCGGCTCGATCGCGTCACAGCCGTGGGCGATGTTGATGGAGTAACGCCGGGAACTGATGATCGTCTTGTCGGTGGTGGCGGCCTCGCCGAAGAAGTTGAGGATCGCGGTCGAAACCGCGGCGTTGGCCTTCTGCAACCCGGGTAGGGCCTTCTTGTTCAACACGGGGATGAAGGTGAGGGCGTAGAAGACGCCCATCAATAGGGCGAAGAGGCCGACGAACTGAAAGACGGGCCTCTTGTTGTGGAACCACGCGAACCGGCGCCGATCAGAGCCGGGAGCGGAAGCGCCCGGCGACGATCCCCGCGCTCCTTGTACAGACCGTCGCGTTGGGTCGAAAGAGTGTCTACGCATATCGCTCCACTTCGCCCGGAAGGGCATTCAGAGTGCGTCCCCGAACCCCTCTCCCCCGCCGGGGGGTCGGACGAGCCGACCGAGGGTCAGACGAGCCGACCGAGGAGGGAGGGTCCGGGAGGGTCCGAGGGCAGGGTGAGGGGGTCTCAGGACGCACACCTAACGAATGCAGCGCCGCCCATTCTGGGCGTCGCCCGACGCAGGCGCGGGTCCCAACTCTGACCTTGTACACATCTTCGATCCGAAATCGCATCGAGCACCGACCCCGGCGTTGGCGGTAGCACCCTGGAAGGGTGCCCGAGGATAGCCCAGCGATTCATCGCTGGGACATCGCCGAACCACCTCTCCCCTCCCCCGCTCGGATCGGGCGAGAAACTCGCCCGATCCGAGCGGGGGAAAGGAAAAACATGCGGACCGACCGGTTCCCAGCGTTAAAACGCTGGGCTATTTTCATTCCGTGCCTCCAGCACTCAGGTCTGGCTCTGCGGAACCACGCCTTCTCAATAAGGCGTAGGGTCACGACCCGCGTGCAGTGTTCTTCTGCCTCGCCGACGGGTGCCGATTATAACGCCCGCCCTTCCAACGACAATCACGCGGTTCGTCGTTGCAGGTGCAACCCGACCCGGACAAGGAAAGACCCCCGACCGTCGTCGTCCAGGGCGACGGTCGGGGGCATGGTTCACAAGATCACCCGCCATCCATGCGAGTGCGGATCGGTCAGGTCGTTGCCGCCGCCCGACGACGCATGATCACCACCGTCGCGGCCGTCAGAACTAGGAGCGCCATGACAGCCAGGCCCCACTCGGAGACGGTCGGAACGCAAACGTCATCCCACACGCCGCCCAGCGCAGCGCAGTCGCAAAAAGTTACGTCTGGGGTGCACACGGCACCCTTCCCGGGTACCGAAGCCGTGCAATGCTTTTTCAAACCCCCGTTGCAGTCAACGCAGAGCGTCTGGGTTGCAGGCCCTGTATTTTCCCCACAGTCCGCATCGGAGTAGTTGACGGTAATATTGAACGACGTGACGCCACTATTTGCAGGCCCGACCAACTTGGTCAAGGTGCCGCCCTCTGTGATCGTCTGGTCTCCTTGGGTGAAGCCGCACGAGTTCGCTGGAACGCTTATCTTCACCTGCCCGGACGTAGTACCCGGGCCCGGGCAGAAAAGGTCGCTATCCACGCGGAAGTTGATGTTGTCTAGGTTGACCTGTTGTACTTTGACCGGACTGAGTCGGATTCCCTGGTTTTCGGCGTTTCCCTGCTTCAGAACGTCAACGTTGATTGTCGCCAGCGTGTCCGCGCGAGAACTGGTCACGAGAACGCTTACCAGCAACGCGGACAACGTCAGAAAGGAAAAACGAGACCCTAACATAACCGTACTCCTCCTATTTTGTTAGCACGTAAGGCGGGCTTGACCCGCCGCTAACATTATTTCTGTTTTCTCAAGGCGGGCGAAGCCCGCCCTACTCCTCTATTGCTCGACCGACTAGAAAGTCGGTCCCACACACAAGTACAAATCGCTCAGGCATCAGCACAGCGGAGGGCCGCTGTGCCACAAATGGCTAGAACGGCGGGGCGCGGGGGTGGGAAGGTTGAAGAGTGACGAGTGACAAACAGCCGATGATTTGAGATCTCAAGAAGAGAACGCCGTCCCCCGACCTCGCGATCCGGAAAGGGCGCGGCAAACGAAGGCGGACGCGTGCGAAAAGAGCCACAAGGGCGGCATTGACGTAGGCTACGAGGAAGGCGACGAGGACGTAACCCAATGCGCGGCCGATGTAGTCCATCAGGGCCGTGTCGCCCTGCGTACCCGCCAACAACCCGTTGTGCAGCCCCAGCGGCGCGAGGGCGAACTCCACCCCCATCCAACCCACGCCCAACACGAACGGGCTGAAGCCGATCCAACGGGTGAGCCATGCGCCGAGGAACGTGTAGATCGCCGGAATCGCCGTTAGGAGAGCGAGCGAAGCAAGGTCCGCCGTAACGGCCGTGCGGCCCGCGGCGACGCAGAATGCGAACAGGCACCCGCCCCACAGAGCGCCGCAAGCTAACGCCCGGAGCGGGCGCAGGACGCGGATGGCGACGAACAACGGAAGGAGGGAAAGCCAGCCCGTCCAGGCGTGCGTGGGCGACCCGACGGCCGTGGCGGTGAGGTAGGCGCTGCCCACGAGAGCGATGACGAGTGCCACACCCATGGCACTTCCTTTCGCCGGCATCGAGGAAGACCTACTTCGTGTCCTTATCAGCACACTCGACCCTCTGTCGTTGGCGGGCGGCCCATGCGCTTCCTTCGCGGCTCAGGACAGGCTTAAGGGAGATGCACAACGGAGGGAAGATGAAAGCCCCTTTCTCCTCCGGGCCTCATCCCCTCACGCCCGTTCATAACGGGCCCGATCGCTTTGCCCCGCCGCCTAAGTTCCGCCGCTGTGTCAGTGGCGGCTACCACTGCTGACACAGCAGTGCCACCCCGCCCAACGCCCACACCCTTGCGCCGGCCGCGCTTCCAATCCGTAAGCGTCACGACGCGTCACGGAAGCCGCGACCACGCGATGCGGTCAATGTAGCAGTAATGGCAAAACGAAAACAAGCCGTCTATTTAGGTTAATCTAATTGGGTTAATCCAATTAGATTAACCTAAATAGATTACAAACAGAACCCTAAAATGTCCCGCCCAAACGTAGCGAAGGGCAGGGATCGGAGGCGGCGGGAATGGGCGATTGAGGAGTCCGCGGTTCGAGAGCAACGTATTCACGAAAGACGCGGAGGAGGAGGCCGGTACAGCAGTCAACCTCGAGCTTCCTGTAAACGCGCCCCAGGTGGGCGTGGACGGTCCAGCGGGAGATACCCAGCTCGCCGGCGATGGTGTCCTCCCGCTTGCCATCGAACAGCCCTTGGATGATCTGCAGTTCGCGGCCGGTGAGGTTCAGACTGCGGCCGATCGCCTCCAGCGTGTCCCCGCCCAACGGGCACAGGGCCTTGCCCTCACCCTTACCCATAACTTTTGGAGTTTCTGCGGTCCGGGGACCGAATAAAGAATGTCGCTGTTCGCGCGAACGAGCTGTGAAGGAGTTCTGAACAGGAGGTTCACCGATGACGGAGATTGTGCGCGCAGCGGATTG
>JAZDHF010000082.1:0-4560 GCA_043806315.1 Planctomycetota bacterium
ATGCCGCCGACAGCTTGGTTCTCGATGGGGGTAAGGGGGTTTTCTGCGCGTACCCTGCCCAACTTGTGCACAACGCATCACGGCCGACGCCCGCCCAGCCTCAGCCACGTCCAATCGGAGCGGTATGAATAATCCGGGTTAAGGGTCGCGGGGGTAATCGTTTCGTGTCATTCTGAGCGGAGCGAAGAATCTCGGAGCGAAGCATCTCGACACGTAAGGAGATTCTTCGCTGCGCTCAGAATGACAGCCCGTGGGCATTTTTGCCACCCCAAATGGGATGCACGGGGTGGAACGGCGATGGCACGCAGATATTCGACAGCGCCCAGGGTCGCGCGGTACGATCCGACGCGGTTATTTCGTGCGTCCGTCGCCGCGAGGTAAGATACGATGAATTGGCAACTGATCGGCATCGGCGTGTTAGCGGCCCTAGCGATCTTCTTCGTCGTCGCCCGACGCGGCGGCGGGTGAAGCTCCAAGGGCTGCAGCTAGGCGTGTCCTAGCGACGAAACGCAGGCGCGAATTGGGTGGCATGGCCAAGCGCAGCGCCGCCATGCCGAACATCGGCGGACAGCGAACGACGTTCGCTTATTTCATCCTTTGACAGATTGCCCCACGCCAATCATCATGGGGCGGCGCCGTAGGCACGGATGGTCATGGAAGGTTGTCATCGTTCCCGAAGAGAGACGGAAATGAGTAAGCGAAACGGACGCGGCCCGTCGGCGGTGATCGCCGAGCGGCTGGCGCGGTGTCGGCGACAAATGAAGGCGTGTGGAGCGGGCGCCTTCCTCCTCTCCAACCATGTGGACTACTTTTACCTCACCGGTTTCACCGGCGAGGAGTCCGCCGTCGTCATCACCCCGCGCGAGGTTCATCTCATCACCGACACGCGCTTCACGGAAGAGATCAAACGCGAGGTTCCGTGGGCGCGGAGTTGGCTGCGCCGCGGCTTCCTGAACGATGAGATCGTGAAGGCCTGCACCGAGCTCAAGATCAAGAAGCTCGCCGTCCAGCCGGGCCACTTCACCGTCGGCGACCACGCGGAACTGAAAAAACGCATGAAGGGCACACGCCTCGTGATCGCCCCGCCGATCGTGGGCACGATGCGCCGCCTCAAGGACGACGGTGAGATCGCGGCCCTGCGGCGGGCGATCCGCAACGCCGAGGACGCCTACACCGCGATGCTCTCCACGATCCGTGTCGGCCAAACGGAGTTGGAGATGGCCGCGAGGTTGGAGTACGAGATGAAACGGCGCGGCGCCTCCGCCCCGGCCTTCCCTACGATCTGCGCCGAAGGCCCCAACGCCGCCGTACCCCACGCCTGTCCCGGCCTCCGCAAGGTGAAACGCGGCAGCGCCATCCTTTTCGATTGGGGCGCGAGCGTCGGACGTTACTGCAGCGATTTGACCCGCATGGTTTTCGTCGGTAGCATCCCCGCCAAGCTCGGCGAGGTCTATGGCATCGTGTTGGAAGCGCAGCTCGCCGGGATCGCGGCGGTCGGACCCGGTCGGCGGATGTGCGACGTGGACGCAGCGGCGCGGAAGGTGATCGCCGACGCCGGGTACGGCGATTTCTTCACCCACGGTCTGGGACACGGGTTGGGACTCGATGTCCATGAGCCGCCGTCGTTGAGCTTTCGGTCGAAGGAAAAGTTGGAGCCGGGCATGGTCGTGACCGTCGAGCCGGGCATCTACCTCCCCGGCGTCGGCGGCGTGCGAATTGAGGATGACGTGCTGGTGACGGCCAAAGGGCGCCGCGTGTTGACCACCCTGGATAAGTCGCTGAAAGGGGCGGTGGTGTAGCCAATGTCGAATTGCGAACGTCGAATGTCGAATGAAAAAACACCTTGAGCATTCATTCGAAATTCACCATTCGACATTTTTGCGGTGAGCTAAACCTTGTTGGAACTTGATCGCATTCGACAGCTCGTGGAGATGATGGTTGCCAACGACTTGATTGAGCTCTCCTTGCGCGACGGCGAGGTCGAGGTCAACTTGCGGCGTCCCAACCCGAAATCGAACGAGGCGCCTGTTCTTCACGCCGTTCACTCTGCCGCGCACCCCAACCCTCCTGCCCCGCCGGAAGCGAAAATGGCGGGCGAGGTCGTCGAGGTTGAGTTCTACGAGATCCGCTCGCCGATGGTGGGGACCTTCTACGCCTCGCCGGACCCCGACTCGCCGCCGTTCGTAGAGGTGGGCGGCAATGTCGAGCCTTCGACGGTGGTCTGCATTTTGGAGGCCATGAAAGTCTTCAGCGAGATCAAAGCCGAGACGACGGGAACCGTCGAACGGGTTCTGGTGCGGGACGGTGAGGCCGTCGAATATGGACAACCGCTGCTTTTAGTGAGACCGCACTGACAGGCTCGAAGTTCAAGTCTCCAAGTTCGAACTTGAGGACAGACCGCCCAAGGGAGATTCTTTGAACTTCGGACTTTGAACTTTGAGCTTTTCGCGATGTTCCGACGCATTCTCATCGCCAACCGAGGGGAGATCGCCCTGCGGATCATCCGCGCCTGCCGCGAGATGAACGTGGAGATCGTCTGCGTCTTCTCCGACGAGGACCGCGGGGCCGAATACCTGGCACTCGCCGACCGGGCCATCTGCATCGGCGGTCCCGCGCCGCGCGACAGCTACTTGAAAAGCGACCGTTTGATCGCCGCGGCCGAGGTCTCCGGCGCCGACGCCATCCATCCCGGTTACGGCTTCCTCGCCGAAAACGCCCAATTCGCCGAGAAATGCCGGGCCTGTAACATCGAGTTCATCGGCCCCAGCGTCGAGGCCATGAAGCTGCTCGGCGACAAGGCCTCCGCCCGCGCCCTCGCCAAACGAATCAAGGTCCCCACCGTCCCCGGCAGCGACGGCATCTTGGAGGATGACAGCGAGACCATCCGCATCGCCGATCGGATCGGGTTCCCGGTGATGATCAAGGCCTCCGCCGGCGGCGGCGGACGCGGAATGCGGATCGTCCACGATAAGACCGACTTGGTCGCCGCCATCAAGCAGGCCAAGCAGGAGGCCGAGGGGGCCTTCAACAGTCGCGACGTCTACATCGAACGCTACATCGACCGCCCGCGACACGTGGAAGTGCAGGTCATCGCCGACACCCACGGGAACATCGTTCACCTCTTCGAGCGCGACTGCTCGCTGCAGCGCCGCCACCAGAAGCTCGTCGAGGAATCGCCCTCACCGGCCATCGACGCCCGCACGCGCAACGATCTCTGCGCCTGCGCCGTCAAACTCTGCAAGGCCGCGAAGTATTCCAGCGCCGGTACGGTCGAGTTCCTGGTCGACGCCAAGAGCCGCTACTACTTCATCGAAGTCAACACTCGCATTCAGGTCGAACACCCGGTCACCGAAATGACCACGGGGATTGATCTCATCAAAGCACAAATCCGCGTCGCCGCGGGCGAGAAGCTGGATTTCGACCAAAAGGCGGTGAAGCCTCGCGGCCACGCCATCGAATGCCGCGTCAACGCCGAGGATCCCGACGAAAAGTTCCGCCCCTGCGCCGGGGTCATCGAAAAGTTCCGCCCCCCCGGCGGGCTCGGCGTCCGCGTGGATACGTTCGGCCACGACGGCTGCCGCATTTCGCCTCGCTACGACTCGCTGCTCGCCAAGGTCATCGTCCATCAGCCCACCCGCCCGGAGGCCATCCGCAGTATGCAACGTTGCCTCTCCGAGTTCATCATCGGACCCGTGAAGACCACCCTGCCGTTCCTACGCAAGATGATCGCCCATCCCGATTTCCTCGAAGCGACTATCGACACCGGCTTCGTCGAGCGGACCTTCTGATGCCTCCGCGGACCACTTGGGTGCCACTGCTGTGTCAGCAGCGGAAGAACGGAGGGAGAGTCACGGCCCGTTGATCCTTTGGAACCCGCCGAAGTCGAGCAGATCCAGTTCGCCGTCAAGGTCGAAGGCCTCACAACCTAGGCACTCAGCATCGGGGGTGCCGAGGTTTATCGGCGGTTACACCTGTCGTCTGGCACGCTTCTTGGTAGGCGAAAAGACAACGTGCGTAAGAGCCGGACCGCTTTAGCTCGCGCATAGCTCGAAGCTGGGGCTGCGGGCTTCTAGGTCGACCCGCGCCGGAAACTGCGGAGAGCCTTGCTTAATCCATAACGACTCGGCGATGAGCAACGAGGCACGGCAGTGCCATTCGTATGGTGTCCCCGGCTTGAACGTGATTCAGCAGAGCCCAAGAACAACAACCGGACGACAAATAGGTGCCTGCCCCGAATGGCACTGCCGTGCGTTTTCGGCTTGGGCGGCGCGCACTCTCTATGCACTCTTGTTACGCATGACGAGATTTGTTTCGATCTCCGTCCTGCGTGAAGAGATTGCTCCGGCCTCGCCGGATGGATAGAGTGGTTTTGGCCTTCCCTGGCCGATAATTTTCTCGTTCCCTCCCTGGCTCGGGTCACAACGAAGCCAGGGAGGGCTTTGTCATGATGACCGTAGCCGCTCGTGGAACGAGACACAAGAACCGATTCGATGTCGTGGCGGAAGCGTTTCGCCGGAAGGAGGGCCTGCCTTTCGCCGATGTTCTGACCGCAGAGTCGAT
>JAZDHF010000083.1:0-27261 GCA_043806315.1 Planctomycetota bacterium
GCTTGGAAGGCGAACGATTCTTGGGTACACTCTGTTTCCATACAGGCTGCTCCTCCATAAACGGTAAGCCCTTGAAACTACAGGTGTTATCGCACAGAGGGCAGCCTGTTTCTATCCCCTCGGTGAGAAATGCGGGCTAGGCCTTGCGGGATTTAGAGCCGCTTTCGCCTGAAATCGCACGTAGAATCATCGCCAAGATAGGATTGCTCCAAGAGGGTTTGGCCGGGGACGTGCGACGACTGACGAACTTCACGCCGGAGTATCGTCTCCGGGTCGGCGATTATCGAGTCTTGTTCGAGATCGAGGGCGACCAAATCGTCATTTACCGGATCAGGCATCGGCGGGAGGTGTATCGACGATGAACGAGGTGAGCGCATGATCGAGTTCCATCCCGAGTTCTTGAAGAAGGACGGCAAGAATGAGTTCGTCGTGCTGCCCTACGATGAGTTTTTGGCGATTCAGGATCTTCTTTCCGACGCCGAGGATTTGATAGAGCTCCGCCAAGCCAAGGCCGAGGAAGGCGACGCGCCGACCGTTTCCCTGGCGGAGGTCAGAAGGAAGTTCGGGCTTGAGGATTGACCGATGTCGAGACCCCGAAGGGTCGAAGAGACGTCCGTCGACGATGTACGACGCATCCGCGAAAGGCTCATCGCGGAAACGGGGAACGATGTGAACTGCCTGGCTGACCGCACGCGGGAAACCGCCGAGAAGCTACGAGAAAAGCTCGGACTTAAACCGGCGAAACCGTGATCGCGGAGCCGAGTTACGCCTCGCCCCGCGGACGGTGCGTTGCTCATGTGCGACACAGACGGATCGAACGGCTGGAAGACGGTGGGCCCGTCGAGAAGCCCGTTGAAACGGGCTGAGATGGAGGGAAGGAAAGGGATGGGATTGTCGCGTTCCGTTAACCAGGCGTAAACGCCCGGCCTGGACCGCCTGCGGCGGGGAACGACGCTGAAACGTCGTGCCGAAACCTGCGACGGTCCGAACCAGTTCGTAAGGTGAACGGCTCCAACCGACTCGCGACAGCCCCGTTCACGGGGCTTTCTCCGCCGAAGGCGGGTACAGGCCAACCCTTTAGGGTTGGTGATTGGGGCACGCAAACCACGCTTTCCTCCATGGGTTTTGTCATGTTTCAGCCCGTTTCAACGGGCTTCTAAGCATGCATAATCAATGTAGGACGTGCTTCGCACGCCGACAAGACCGACGGCGGGCGTAACCCGCCCTACGCGACCATCCGGGCCGCTGTTGCTTCTAATCCGACTTAATGGGCCCGCAATCGTAGACGCAGACGGACTCTTTGCGAAGTTTTTCCACGTCTTCCTTCACATGTTTGTGCATAAGTGCGCCGGTTTCACGCAGCGAGAACACAAATGCGGGTACGGGTTTACGCCCACTCGAAATGCCATAGAGCGTAATGACGACCTCATCATCCCCAATGAAGACGGCGTGCGTGGCATAGTATTTCAAGTAGTATATCTTCAACTTTCCCTTCTTGCCGCTCGACTCAAACTCTTCTGTCAATCGCTTCATCGCTTGCGAGATCTTATCTTTCTGCTCCTGAACGGAGTACCCAGTCTTCTCGGCAAGCTTTGGGAGCACAGGACTCTCAGGGTCTGTGAGAAAAAGCTCGGTCGTCACGTTTTTCGTCAAGCGTACCTGCAGATGAGTAATCTTGTCAGAAACCCATGTCCGTCCATCGTTTACCACAATGCTCAATGTGGAACTCGCCTCAATCAAAGGCCCGTAATCGAACTTGTTCGCGTCGCTCCCGATTTCTCTCAATCCCGTTTTCTCTACAGATTCGTGTATTTTGAACAACTTGGAAATGCGATTGAATGTGTCTCTGTTCAGAAGAGCCTTGTCGACTATTCCAAAAGTCCCAGCAATGAGGACGACGGACGCGAGCTGCGTGAGCCAGACAGTTGCTGGCACTGTAGGGGGGCTTCCCGATGCCTGCCAGAGGAGAAACAGTCCGATGGCGACCAACGTAACGAAAATCGCATACGTCTTCATGGGCAAGCCTTCCAGCGCACGTTTAGTCGGACGTGCATTGAACACTCCACCTCAGCGACTCTATCTGGCCCACCGCCGGTAGTGCCGTATAGGGCGGATTTATGGGTTGCCATCGATTCACACATCCCTCAGTTTATGCCCCATCTTGTCTCGTTTCGCGCGGAGGTAGTCGCGGTTGTGTTCGGTGGGGGGGATTTCGATGGGGAGTTGTTCGACGATCTTCATGCCGTAGACCTCGAGGCGGTTCACCTTCTTGGGGTTGTTGGTAAGGATGCGGAGCTGGCGCAGGCCTAAGTCGCGGATGATCTGGGCGCCGACGCCGTAATCGCGGCGGTCGACGGGCAGGCCGAGTTTTTGGTTGGCCTCAACGGTGTCCAGACCCTGATCCTGCAATTCATACGCCCGCAGTTTGTTGTGCAGTCCGATGCCCCGGCCTTCCTGGCGCAGATAAATGACCGCGCCTTTGCCGACCTTTTGGATCATCTGCATGGCCGCATCGAGTTGTCCGCCGCAGTCGCAGCGCACGGAGTGAAACACGTGGCCGGTCATGCACTCCGATTCCACGCGGACCAGCACGGGCTCTTCGTGGACGATCGGTTCACCGTTGGCGTCGAGCGTGCCGAGTCCGCCGCAACACAGGGCCAGGTGCGGTTCGGGATCGACGGGTGAGTGATACTCGATCAGGGTGAACTCGCCGAAGTGGGTGGGGAGCTTGGTGGAAACGCCGCGAGTGACGAAGGTTTCGCGCTGCATCCGGTATTCGATGATGTCGGCCACCGTGTAGAGGCGAATGCCGTGCTGCTCGCTGATCTCGGTGAGATCGGGCAATCGGGCCATCGTGCCGTCTTCATTCATGATCTCGATGATGGCGGCCACGGATCGCAAACCGGCGAGGCGGCACAGATCGACGGAGCCTTCGGTCTGCCCGGCGCGGACGAGGACTCCGCCGTCGACGGCCATCAGGGGATTGACGTGACCGGGGCGGATCAGGTCGGCGGGTTTCGTATCGGGAACGCAGGCGACCTCGATGGTCTTGGCGCGGTCGGTTGCGGATACGCCGGTAGTGACCCCGAAGCGATGATGGGCGTCGATGGTGACGGTGAAGGCCGTCGCGAAGCGGGAGGTGTTCTGCGAGGTTTGCAACGTCAGGTTCAGCTCCTCGCAGCGCCGCCGCGTCATGGGTAGGCAGAGCACCCCGCGTCCTACCTTGAGCATGAAGTTGACGGCCTCAGGGGTGATCTTCTGGGCCGCGATGACGAGGTCGCCTTCGTTCTCGCGGTCCTCGTCGTCGACGAGAATGATGAACTTGCCCTCGCGAAGATCGTCGAAGGCCTGCTCGATGGGGGAAAACGGAAGATGGCTCATGGGTTTCTCGCTTCGGTTGTTGTCGAATGCCAGAGGGCATTGTAACGCCGGGCGATGTCGGCGGCGCGTGGGCCTGCGCCGGCCACGGGTGGCGTTTGCATGGCGGTCCCGGCACGTCGGGACGCATGGCGATCCCACCCAGCCACAGCAGGTCCCATAAACTTCAGCAGTGGCGGATCCCGGCGCGCCGGGGCTCCGGGCACTTATGGGACGATCACGGAGCTGAACATCTGTACCCCGCCGCAAGCGGTGGGGCACCCAGCGTGCGGCGGTCGGAAGAGAGCGTAAGCCCCGAAGCGTATATCGGGCGTCGGCAAGGCGGGGTTCGGGCTTTACTCGGCACGACTTGCGGCCATATCATCACCGCGTGACCGGATGGTCAGGGGGGCTGGATGCAGGCCGAAGGCGCTGCTAGGCTTGCGTCCCACGACCTTTGGGGGAATAAGTGTGAACAGCCGAGGCTGACACGTCCGGCCTATTCCGATTTCCGATTCCCGGCGCGCCGGGTCTGGATCGAACCGACCCTGCGGGTGAATTCCCGGCGCGCCGGGATTGCGGACGCCGGAGGCGCGTAACGGTGGATGTGGGCAGGCGTCCCGCGTGACGGGTTGGGGTGTCGTAGTCGATGGGGTGATCGCAATGCGAATCAACGGGGTGCGGACGTCGGGTCTGATGGCCATCGCTGTCATCATGGCGGTTCCGAGCGTGAAATCGGCCGAGCGGGACGACGGGCGGATGGTGAACCGAACGTCGGTGAGGGTTCCTAGCGATGTCGCACCGGGTTCGGTTGCCGCGTCGTCGTCTCCGTCCGTATCGGCCGTCGCGCTGCCACGGGCGATCGACGCCTCCGACATCCGGCCGCTGCCGGGTTTCGGAGGCGTGTCCGCTCCACCCGTCGGCAGTACGCAGGTCTACAAGAACGAGGCGACCCGGCCTTCCTACTACCCGCCTGGGATCAATCAACGACTGGCCGACGACTTGCGGCTCGCCAACGGGGCGTGTGACGCAGTCTACTACAGCCTGGCGGTGTTCGGGCCCGGGCTGTCGGGCACGTACGCTGTACACACCGAGCTGTGGACCGGCGATCCTTGCGTATTGGGATCGACCGCGATCGCGGGAACCGCCGCCGATTTTACGGTACCGAACGATAACGCATCCTACGAGCTGGAGGCGACGGTCAATCCGGCGATCCCGATTCCCGCGACGGTCTGGCTGGCGACGACGTTCTCACGGAACGACGTCGGGTGGCTTGTCGCCGGGCAGGCGGAGATCGGTTCCACGGCCGACCGGTTTTCGGAAAACGACACCGACCCCCACCCCGACGTTTGCACCGACTATTTCTTCGGGGGGAACCCCTACGCGGGCTTTTGGGCCAACATCTACTGCCAGGTGGCCACACCGCCGGACGGCGCATGCTGCAACGGGACGAGTTGCACGCAGACGACGCAAGCGAACTGCTCCTCGCCGCGGGTGTGGCAGGGGGCTTTCACGACCTGCCAGCCCAACGCCTGTCAGCCTGGGGCCTGTTGCGACGGTGTGGACTTCGAGACTTGCACGGAAACGAATGAGCCCGGCTGCCCGGACGGACTTTTCAAGCCGGGGATGACCTGTGCGGCCAACGCCTGCGGGCCGAACTTCGAGGTCTATGCAAACAGCTTCCGGACGGGCATTTTCGTCGGCGTCGACGCGGGGCTGAAATGGGGCGACGACCTGACGCTGGGCGCCGGCGCACCCTGCCAAGCGGTCGCCTATGAGTTGCTCATGGCCGGCGACGGCACGTCGCCCGCGCCGCCGACCTTCAACGCTCACGTGGAGTTGTGGACCAACAACGACCGCGGCACGCCGACGGTGGACACCGATGACACTCCGTTGGCCCTCATTCCCGGCACGCAGCGTGATTTCAACGATCTGGCGGCGGATCTGACCCTCCAGCGGCTTCTGGTCGGCCCTCTCACCGGCATTCAGTTACCGGGCAAGGTGTGGATGGTCGTGACGACCAGCTCGGACAACGCCGGACCGATCTTCGGCGGTCTTGCGGACATCGGCTTCAGTCAGGACGGCTTTGCCGTTTTCGGCGATCACGACGACAATCCCAGCACGCCGTTCACCTGGTTGCCGGGCTTCATCTTCCCTCCCAATGGGTTCGACCCGACGAATTGTCCGGGGGCGGACTGCGTTCCCGCGGGGAGCTTCCGGGCGAAGGTGTGGTGCGAGGGCGCTCCGCCGACGGGGGCGTGCTGCAACGACGTGACCGGCACCTGCACGGACGGGGTCCTCTCCACCTCCTGCGAAGGACGGTGGCTGGAGGGAGTGACGTGTGCCTCCAACCCGTTCGATCCGCCATGCGGGGTCCACGCCTGTTGCTATCCTAACCCGATCAACCCGAGCTCGGTGGTGTGCCAGGATCTGACCCCTGGGGAGTGCGCGTCGCTGGAGGGTTCGTCGGCGCCGGGTCTGTTCTGCGTGGGGATCGGGACGTGTCCCGTTCGGGCGTGCATCAACAAACCGGGCGGCTGCTTCACGGAGCATGTCACGGGCGGATGCGAGAACGCGTTTTGCTGCGACAAGGTGTGCACCGCTGATCCGTTCTGCTGCACCTCGGATTGGGATCCGAGCTGTGCCGACAAGGCCCGGACGTTGTGCTCGAGTGACCAATGCGACGATGCGCTGCCCATCGCCGGGGCGGGGACGTTCAATTTCGACACCACGGCGGCGACGACCGACGGTCCCGTCCACGCGGCGTGCGTGAACCTCGGCGGCGATGAGCAAATCGTCAAGGACGTGTGGTACTGCTGGACGGCATCCTGCACGGACACGGTCTACGTACGGACCTGCGGGCAGACCGAGCTTGACACGAAGCTCGCGGTGTACGACGGATGCGCCTGTCCGCCATCGGACGCTACCTTGCTGGATTGCGGCGATGATCGCTGCGGGGAGGGGCATCCGCAATCCACCGCCGTGTTCCATGCCGTCGCCGGGCGCAGTTACCTGATCCGGCTGGGCGCCTGGCCTCGAGCGCTCCCCGACCGTGGGACGGGAACGTTCACGATTTCTTGCGACCCGCCGGCTCAGCCGAACTGTCCCGCGACCGGCGATTGCTGTGGAGCCCTGGGGACTACAGGGTGTGTCGACCAGTCGTGCTGTGAGGCCGTCTGCGGTTGCGACTTGTTCTGCTGTGACACGGTGTGGGACGCCGACTGCGCGGGGGCTGGCTACGAGGGTTCCGGATGCGGAGCCGACGCGTTATGTCCGATCCTCTGCGGCGACTGCCCCGCCGGAGCGGTAGCCTTTGTCGACCCACCTCCGGGGATTCTCGACGCCGGTCGGCCTTTTCCGCCGGACGATGCGGCGCATTTGCTGGGCATCGACACGGTCCACGTCACCGCGCTCGCGGGATCAAACCTGCTCGGATGTTGGAAGCTTTGCGAGACGGCGAGCTCCGGGGTCGCCAACGGCATCGCCAGCATTACGGATGACGGCGGCGGGCAGTTTACGATCAAACTGGGGCGTCCGATTACGGCCGGGGCGGTGACCAAGATCACCTACGCCGATACCGGAACGTCAGCCGGCTACATCTCCCATCCGGCGAACCTGAACGCGGACGGTGCGGCCAACTCGACGGACGTGACGGCTCTGGTGAGCGCTCTGAACGGAACGGCCCCGCTGCCCGCGGGACTCCTCAGCGGAGACGTGGACCGCAGCGGCGCCGTCACGGCGGCCGACATCCTGGACGCCCTCGATCTGCTGAACGGCGAAGGGGCGTACATCATCTGGAACAACACGGCTAAGCCGACGCCGAATGCGAGTTGCCCCTAAACCGCGCATCGTTCTTCGGCCTACCTGAAACAGGATTGAGGCGTCCCGGGGCGGTGAAACGGCAAGGGAGCCTCGGCGCTCGAGATCATGGCGTTTGCGTCAAGACCGGTCTGAGAACCGACCGGTTAACCTCCTGTCAGAATGGATGGGGGCGCTGGAATCCACCGAGGCCGTTGTCACCACCGAACTACGGAATCGGGCTACGGCAGCGGCCATGCGGGAATGAAGGCATCGATGGCGGACGTGAGACGGATGGTCTGGCGTATCGCTTCCGTGATCTTGCGGTAGGTCTCGATGTCGTCATAGGTGAGCGTGCGGCCTCTGCGGTCCTTCAGCCACTTTTCGCAAACCTGATAGCCGCCGACGTGGAACTCCCAAACGTCCTGGGGAATGTCGTCAAAGTATTGCGTGCTGTTCACGTGCACCCGACCCTGCGCCTCGTCGGTCGGCGGTTTGTAATGGGGTTTCTCCACGCGGTTGTCGCCGGGGATCGGATACGTGGCGCGAGGCGTCGGGACGTTTTCCAGCAAGTGCAGGCCGACAAGCTCGGCACCCAAGTCGCACAGGCGAGCGAAGAGTTTCCTATCGCTCGTGAGCGGGACGCGCGGGAAGTCGATCTTGAGGAACTCGGCATAGCGCGTGCGGTAGGTCGGGCTGTGGAAGATGGCGTAGATGTAATGGAAGATGTCTTCCGGGCCGAAGGTCTTCCTGCGATCGCCGACGCCGTCGGAGACGAACTTGAGTCGCAGTCGGGATGACAACTCCTCGACGACTTGCGGTGAGAGGTTCGGACGGCGTCCGTCCTTCCCTGCGGGCCACGGTGACGCCTGAATCAACTCGTCGCCGTTCGGATAGAGGTACAGCGGGAAGAGCGTGCTTTGAGTCGTGCTCTCTCCACACTTGGTTTCCATGACACACCGCGTACAGAAGAAGTGATCCGGGGTCGGCGACTTATTGCTGCGTGCGGAAACAAGCGCCACGTTCGCGCCGATCGTCATGTGCTGCATGATGTCGAATCGCGAACGCTCGATCACAGCGTCATGGTAGAGAAGCCGGCGCACGTCGAAGGGTCGGTACAGGCAGGGGACGATCGACTCGCCCATGCGTCGGATCTTCCGCAGGCGGTCCCGCGCCGTGCGAACGTCGAGCTTGTCCGCTGCGCTGAGATTTCGAGCGCGAACCTCATCGTCAGAGTGGGCCGGATCGATGAAATCCTTTACTCGGCGGCGCAGTGCTTGTTCATCGAAATCGAACACCAAATCATCGCGGCTGGTGACGATCCCCACCGAATTGACCGGCATGACGTGGGTGATTGAAACGCCGTTTTCATACTCTTTGAGGCGTTCCACTGGCTGCGGCACAAATAAGTAGTGCGGCGTAGATGGTTTCGCTTTCTTCCACTTCGTCGTGGAGGTGTCCTCCTCATTGAGATAGGCATACTTGGTTTTCCGGAGCCCGAATAGGTCCGCGTGTCGCACGGTGGAAGGTGTCTTGGTTCTACCGCTCTTTCGCCTCACCAGAATGGCAATGGCCACGCCTCGCATGATGTCAAAAACGTTCTCGTCCTTAGAGCCGTCGGAGGCGGTTTCCTTTTTTAGTATGCCACCGTGCAGATCAAGCACGTAGATGTCGTCAAAGGTACGCATGAGACTCTGGCGCATGCCGCGGAACGTGGGATTGTTGAGGTAGGAATGGTTGGTGATAAAACCGAGGATTCCGTAGCCCGTTCGTTCGATGCGGTACTGGGCGAAGCGTATGAACTTGACGTAGTCATCATTGAGCCACTTCGGGTTTCTTTCCCCCAATGGTTTCCCGTCGCACTCAAAGTACCCTGGTGCCCCATCAGGAGGTGGAAGACGATTTCGCAGCAGGTTCCTCGACCATTCATTCTTGTTTGCGGAGTGTCCGGAATAGGGTGGGTTGCCCATGATGACCATGATCGGATGGTCCGTCTTGACCTCGGAGGCTGCATTAGCCTCGCGGGCGATCTCCCCGGCGAGGGCGAGCAACGGCCCGCTCACGGTTTCCGCTTCCTCTAATGTGTTAGTGAGGTAGATCCGCAGACGGTCGCCCTTTGGGAAAGTGTAGCCCGTCTCTTTCAGTAGCCAGCCGAGTTTCATGTGAGCGACGGCGTATGGAGCGATCATCAACTCGAACCCGAACAGGCGGGGAAGCAGGTGTTTGGCGGCGTAGCCGTTCTCACCCGCCCACAAGCCGCGATTCTGTTTCAACGCGTCGAAGATGTGACGAGCGGTCTCGAAGAGGAAGGTCCCGGTCCCGGTGGCGGGGTCGAGAATCTGGACGCGGTGGACTTCTTTCTCCACCGTCTCACCTTTGGCGCGTGCGTCCGGGACGCGTGCGGTGATCGTCGTGTTGTCGGCCAGCCCGGTCGGGCAGTCGAAATCGGTCTTGAGGATGTGGTCGATGCTGCGAACGATGTAGGACACGACTGGTTCGGGCGTGTAGTAGACGCCCCGGGTTTCCCGAAGCTTGGGATCGTACGCGGCGAGGAATGTCTCGTAGAAGTGCACGACGGGGTCTTCGCGGCGGGTGGCCTTGCCGAAGTCCTTGAGGATTTGGCCCATGTCGGCGTTTCGGAGGATTTCGGCCAGGAGGTCGACGGCCCAGACGAGGTTGGCGTCCAACTTCGTGCCCGCGATGTAGTCGAAGATGTCGCGCAGAAAGGGGTCGGTTGCTGGTAAGTCGTAGGCGGCATGTTCACGGGTGAACTGTCGCGCCTTGTTGCCGGGAACATTCGCACAGGCCGAGAACAAGCCGTAGCAGACGGTCTGGGCGTACATGTCGGCGAATTCTGCTTCGGTCATACCGGGCAGGATGGTGGTGCGGAAAGAGTCCAATTCGTTGTGGAGCGTGCCGGACGAGTCTTCGAGGGCGAGGGCTTTTTCGATGGCCTCGCGGGTGACCTTAGCGACGGCAGCCATGCGGGCGGCAAGGGCCTTGGGGGTGCCGATCGTGGTCGATACCGTGGCAAGGAAAACGTTGAACAGGTTGGTCAGTTGTTCGTCGGCATCGGGGAGCGCTTTGATCTTGCCCGTGGCGTCGGGCCGGGCGAGGGTGACTTCCTGCACGAGCTTCCCCGCAGCGTAATGACGGAATTGCAGGTAGTCGGTGAGGATGAGGTTTTGCAGGGCGTCGAGGTAGCGTTTGAATTGCTCGCTGGTTTCGACTTTGTCGAGGGCTTCGCCGATGTCCTTGCACTCGATGTAGCCGACGGTGCTGTTCTTGCGTGTGACGATGAAGTCCGGCGCGCCGCATTGGACGCGCTTGGGTTCGTTCGTTGCGGTAATGCCTTGTTGAAAAGACTCGACGAGGGCCTTGAGGGCGGGGCGGTAGCTGTGTTCGGTGGCGTTGCCGGCGGCGTGGGTCCGCGCGACGCTAGTCAGGTATTGGTTGGTCGGCGGCGGCATCTGCTCTTCCGGTTCGATAGCGGCGACCCTGAAACTCAGATCGGCCGCAGGGGAGTATTGAATAGTGGTGAGGCGCGGGGGTCAAGCGGAGGCAAACACGAACCGGTTCGCGGACGTCCGCCTCGGCGGCAGGCGTTACCCAGACAGCGGCGGGGCGGGTAGAATCCCGACAGAATGACGGTAAACGCGAGGCGTTGAAGCTCGGGGAGTCGGTATGACGTACGGTCGTACAACGGCGCTGCCCGGCGTTGAGGGCGTGACGGCGCGTGCATCGGCGCGGCTCGGCGATATCGTCGAGCTGTTGAGGCCGACGCAGTGGGTGAAGAACGTGGTGGTCTTCGCGGCGCCGGCGGCGGGGTTGAAGCTGTCGTCGGGACACTCGCTGGGGCAAGCGATGGTCGCGTTTGCCGCGTTCTGCCTGGCCGCAAGCGCTACATACGCCCTCAACGACGTGGTCGATCGGACGGCGGACGCGAGTCATCCCACCAAGCGGCTGCGACCGGTCGCACGCGGGGCGATCCGTCCGGCCACGGCGGTCGTGGTTGCGGCGGTGCTCGCCGCGGCCGCGATCTCGCTCACCACATGGCTCCTCTCGTCCGGCGTTACGGCGGTTCTGGCCGGATACCTGGCGTTGACGCTGGTGTATTCGCTCACTCTGAAACGACGAGTGATCCTCGATGTCATCGTGGTGGCATGCGGCTTCGTCCTGCGCGCGTTCGCGGGGGCCGTCGCAGTGGGCGTGCCGACGTCGGAGTGGCTGGTCGCGTGCGTGTTCACGCTTTGTCTGTTCATGGGTTTCGGAAAGCGACGATGCGAAATCGCCATGATCGGCAACGCCGAGGAAATCGGTCATCATCGCCGAACGTTGGTGCGCTATACGCCCGACCTCCTGAATCACCTCCTGGCCGTCTCGGCAGGCATCGCGGTCATCACCTTCCTCCTCTACACCCTGGACACGCAGGGGCATCCGTCGCCATTCCATAAGGAGCATCTGTTCTACACACTGCCGCTGGTGATTTACGGCATCTTCCGGTTCGCGATGCTCACGGAGTTGGGGATTTACAGCGGACCGACGGAGATCGTACTGAAGGACCGGGCCATGGTCCTCGCGATCGCGCTGTGGGCGCTGTGTGCGCTGGTGATCGCGTATCAGGTCGCTTTGTTCGGTCCGGGTGGGCTTGCGGGGCTGGTCGGACCTCGTGGGCCGTCGTGAGAATCGAAGTATGAGTCGTTCCACAGTCGCGATCGTCCGCACAACTCCGGAAACGGTGCTCGAGGATTACCACCGGCTGATGAACCTGGCCGGGTATCAGAACGTCATTGCGAAGGACGCCGAGACGGCGCTCAAGGTGAATATCAGTTGGCATTTCTTCTACCCCGCGGCATCAACGACCCCGTGGCAATTGGAGGGCGTGATTCGGGCGATGAAGCGCGACGGATACGATCCGAATCGGATTCATGCCTGCCATAATCGCACGGTCGTGATCGACGCCCGATTGGGCGAACGGGAGAACAAGCAGATCAACGTGGTCGAGGCGCACGAACTGGCCAATGTGCACCTGTACGACGGCGACGTAGAGTGGATCGACATTCGCGACGCCGTGGGAGACCTCACCGACCGGTTTCTATGTCTGAACCAAGTCTATCCCAAGGGATTCAGCATCCCCAAGCGGTTCATCGGCGAGAACATCATCCATCTGCCGACGGTCAAGACGCACGTGTTTACGACGATGACCGGGGCGATGAAAAACGCCTTCGGCGGCTTGCTCAACGAGCATCGTCATTGGACGCACCCGGTGATTCACGAGACGTTGGTTGATCTTCTGATGATCCAACAACGGATTCATCGCGGGGTGTTCGCGGTGATGGATGGGACATTCGCGGGGGACGGACCGGGGCCGCGGTGCATGGTCCCCTTGGTGAAGAACGTCCTGCTGGCCTCGGCGGACCAGGTGGCCATCGACGCGATGGCGGCCAAACTCATGGGATTCGATCCGCTGGCCGACGTGAAGTTCATCCGCTTGGCGCACGAGCACGGCCTGGGCTGCGGCGATCCATGGGAGATCGAGGTCGTGGGCGACGCCGAGGCCGCCGCGGAGAACTGGCGATTCGTCGGACCCTTCAAGCGGATGACCTTCGCGGCCAACATGCAGCACGCGATCTACTGGGGACGACTGAAGGGATTCCTCGAATGGTCGCTGAAGACGTGGCTCGCGCCGTGGGCGTATATCGCCAGTGTGCTCTATCACGACTGGTTCTGGTATCCCCTCCTCGGTCGGGCACGAGTGCGTGAGGCGCTGCACAGTCCGTGGGGCCGACTGTTTCACAACTGGGAGCATGTGCGGCCCGACGCGAAAGGGTTCCCGCAGGTCGGCGAGGCCCAGAGCGGTCTGGTGCGCAGCTTCGGACGGGTGATGGTGCTCGCGTGGCGGATTCTGGTGACGTGCATCAAGGAAGCACCGGAAGTGGCACTGCGCAAGCGGCGGATAACCGGCGCTTCGCGAACTGCCCACGTTGAATAGTCAAGACCCAAGCCCGAGCTTCTCCGGCACCGTCGGCCCGATAAACCGTGCGGAGCGTGGCGCGCCACGTGAGGCGGCGCAAGTTCATTGGACGTGCGCCCTGCCGAATTGGATACTTGCTCCGGGTAATTCCGTAAGGAGTCTCCGACAGGACATCCTTGTGGGCAAGCCGCGGTCGGCTGAGAGTCCCCAGTGGAGGGATTCCGTGCCACATTGAGTCGGGGCCTCAAGATTCATCTCCCAAAACATTCACGGGCGAAGCTCTTACGCTCGGTTGCCGGCGGCAACCCTACGAACCGCCGCGGTAAGCGCTTCCAAGTCGTTGACGAGAGGGGACGCGATGAGGCAATTCTGGTCGATCGCAATGTTCTTATGCACCCAGGTCGCGGTGCAGGCTCAGCCGGCGCTGGTGGAGCCGCCGGAGTTCCCAATGACCCAGTCCGGACCCCGCGCAGTATTGTCGGGGCAGGGATGCTTCTACCTGGCCAGCGGAATGATCGCGCCCGGCGACGTGGACTGGGTGCAGGTGCTCATTCCTCGGGCCTCGACCCTCACGATCGTGGACGTCGATTTTCCGGTCAACGGCGGGTTCAGCGCCGTCCTGGCCTTAGCGGTCGGGGGCACGACGGGGTTCAACATCGGCGATAGCAACAGTTCACGGGACGCGTTCTGCGGTCTGAGCGCTACGACGAACCCGGTGGGCAGCACGCGGGACTCCGCCGTCAGTCTGGGCGCGACGGGAAGGAACACGGTCATCGACATCGCGGTCACCGGGGCCGAGGACACGGGATTCATCGGCGCCCATTCGCGGAGCTTCGAGTATGACCTCTGGGTTTACGCCGAGACCGTGGCCTGCACGGGAGATACGGACTGCGACGACGGAATTGCCTGCACGGAGGATCGGTGCGACGTCGCAACCGGGGGTTGCTCCAGCAATGCGGACGATGCGTTGTGCGACAATGGACGGTTCTGCGATGGCGTCGAGTACTGTGACCCGATGCGGGGATGTCGGTCGGGGCCGCGGCCTGACTGCGACGACAGCGTGGACTGCACGATCGACGACTGCGACAGTGTAACGGACCAGTGCGTCAGTCTGCCCGACGATGGGTTCTGCGACAATGGGACGTTCTGCGACGGGGGGGAATGGTGCGATGCCGTGCGAGCCTGCCAACCCGGCGATCCGCCGGATTGCGACGATGGAGTGAGCTGCACGGTCGATCAGTGCGACCTCGATCTGGACGCGTGTGTTCACGATCTGGTCGATGCCCTGTGCGACGATGGACTCTTCTGCACAGGTGTTGAGACATGTGACGCCCTGCTCGACTGTCAGCCCGGGATGCCGCCGGACTGCGACGACGGAGTGAGTTGCACAGCCGATGAGTGCGACCCTGTAATGGACGCGTGCGTGCATGGGGTCGATCACGCCTTCTGCGATGACGGCGTGTTCTGCAACGGGGTCGAGGCCTGTGATCCGTTGAACGACTGTCAGCCCGGGACGCCGCCGGACTGCGACGACGGGGTCGCATGCACGGTCGATGCGTGCGACCCGAGATGGGATCAGTGTGTCCGCGCTCCGGATGACCGCGCCTGTGACAACGGGGTCTTCTGCGACGGCGCAGAGATTTGCGACGCCGTCGCCGGCTGCGTGAGCGGGACCGACCCTTGTCCGCGACAATTCTGTCGAGAGAGCGATGATCAATGCGTTGAATGTCTGAACGACGTGGACTGTGATGATGGAGACTTCTGCAATGGCGCCGAAACTTGCGACGCGGACGGGTCCTGCAGCGATGGAGCCCCGCCCTGCCCGCCCGGAATGGTCTGCAACCCGGACGCTCGACGTTGCGAGGGCGGCGCGTTCGCCCTGGACGTCAAGCCGAACACGTGTCCCAACCGGGTCATGTCGTCCGAGCAGGGCTACTTGACGATGGCGATCCTGGGCTCGCCTGGGGCCGATGTGCGAAAGATCAACAAATCTTCGATCCGCGTCGCACGCGTCGATGACGTGGGCGAGGCGGTCGCCCCGAACGAAGGTCCGCCGGGTCCGCGTTCGACGGTGGAGGATGTGGGGACGCCGTTCGATGGGCCGGCGTGCGGATGCAACGCGAACGCGGGCGACGGGCAATTGGACCTCGCCCTGCGCTTCTCCGTTGCGGCGGTCAGGACCGGTCTGCGATTGGATCAGGCCCCGCCGGAGACGCCGATCGAGTTGCGGATCGCGGGTCGTCTGCTCGACGGCACTCCATTCCAGGCAACCGATTGCATCACCATCGGCGGGAATGGGCGTCGCCCGAACGGGCAGCGGTAAGTTCTTTCGAGAACCCCTCTCTCCCCGAAGGAGGAGACCGGGTGAGGGGGGATTGCCGCTGATGAACGCTGCCCACGGGGACGTGGCCATGCCGCTTCGCAATGGTCCGTTCACGGAACACGCGATAGGTACGCGCTGGGATTGACCATGCCGGCCGGTGTGGCCCAGGGCGGTCTGGTGCGCAGCTTCGGGTGTGCGATGGTGCTGGCGTGGGGCATCCTCCTCACTTGCATCAGAGAGGCGCCGGAATTGGCCCTGCGAAAGCGGCGGATAACCGGTGCTTCGCGAACCGCCCCTGTTGAATAGTCAAGACCGAAGCGCAAGCTCCTCCGACGCCGTCGGCCCGATAAACCGTGAGGGGCGCCGCGCGGTCCGCATCGTGAGTCCGATAATCCTTGCAAACAAGTGAAGGAGGGTCGTTAGGCCCTCAAAGGCGAAACTCTACGCAGGCTGAGTAGGCAGGGAGAAGACGAGAAAACCAGGGCAATCGCATCTAAATTGCAGGACTCCGCTTGGCGCGGTTGAAAACGGGGTTCGAGCATTCTGGGATTCTCGATGGGGGTCACTCGGGCCCGCATTCTCAGCATGAAAAACGCTGTTTGGAATTAAGATGCGATTGCCCTGACGAGAAAAAAAACGGCTCATGGGGCGTTTGGGGTGAGAACTCCGAGTAGAGCGCGGAGAAATCCGATCGTTGCGGTTTTGAGGTTGTGGGCCCATTCGAAGACGGCCACGTACTGATCCAGGTATTTCTTGTGCACGCCGCGGAACGGGCGAAGGAAATTTCGAAGCCCCGTCCAAATGCCCTCCAGGCTGTTGTTGTGAACTTCGCGAATCCCATCGCCGTCATCGTCCCGAGCCCACTCTCGTTTTCCCGGCGCGTGACACACCGTGACGTGGTCGCGATCCGCCTCGGACAAATGATGATACGCCTCCCATTCATCGCTGTTGACGCAAGCGCCCGGCACGGTGCCCTCCAAAACGCAAGGCTCCAATTCCTCTCGTGTGCTGTGGTGAACCACGGCCAAACGAACTCGTTTCGTCTGACGGCCTACGATTCCGAAGACTGGAGGCCGGTCACGGTCCCAGGTGCCGTGACCACGTCTTTGGTTGGCTCGCCGACGAGGCGGATCATCCGGATGGGGATGCCGTTCGCCTCTTTTCCCCCGCGTTTTGATACCTTTCGTCGACCTCGACCACCCCGTCCGGCAGGGGCTCTTGGGATCGTGCCTGGGAACCGAGCGCCGGCAGTTGGCGGCGACGAATCAACAGCCACTTGCGATCCACGCCCATCTCCCGGGCCAGTTGTGCGGTCGGTTTGCCCTCGGCCATGCCGTGCAGCAGTTGGACCATCTGGACTTCGTTGTATTTGGTCCCTTGCAAGACCGTTCCCGTAAACAGGTTGAAACAGCGTCCGCATGTCTTACAGCGGTAATCGAGGATCGGAGTCCGATCGCGCTTGTGGATGAAGGCTCCTTCGAGCGCGTGTCCATTCGGACAGCCAAGGCCGTGAGGGTGTAAAACCGACAGGAGAAAATCGTAACATCGTTCAGGATCCAAGAGATCGCCGAGTGGGAAATCCATCGTCTTTGCGGCCTCCGTTCCGTAATCCCGGGCTTCCATGCCCGGTCATAGAACGATCGACTACAACCCGCCCGCGCCTTCACCTTAAACGCCCCATGAGCCGAGTCTTTTGCACGTTAGCACCGGCGTAGCACCGACGAAAAACGCCGACCCAAGCGGATCGGGGTCGTTTCGTAACTCCTTGTGTTTTCGGTACTTATGAATGGAGCCGACGGGGTTCGAACCCGCTACCTCCTGGTTGCAAACCAGGCGCTCTCCCAAATGAGCTACGGCCCCCGCATGGATCATACGCTACCCGCACATGGGTGGCGCGGACAAGCTCGGCTTTTCCGGAGGCCGTCTCGCATCCGTACGCTTGCCGGGAGATAATGGTTGTCGATGGTCGAGCACCTCATTATCGACGGCAACAACCTGCTGCACACCCTCCGTGAGCGCGCCCCGATTGCGGCAGCGGGGCGAGAAACGATGGTTCGACTCATCGAACGTTGGCGGAAAACGAGCGGTTGCGAGGTAACGCTGATCTTCGACGGACCCGCGCCCCAGGGGGGGTTGCACAAGCAATTGTCGCCGGAGGGGTTGACGGTTCAGTTCAGCGCTCCAGCGACGGCCGACGACCTGATTGTGGCCATTATCCGCGATGAAAAGGACCCGACGCGACTGCGCGTGGTGACGAGCGACAAGGCGATCCGCCATGCGGCCGGTTATCGGAAGTGCCGCTCCACCGATGCGGTCAGCTTCGTGAGCGAGTTGTTTTCAACCGACCGTTCCTCTAGACCGACTCGACAACTCCCGGACGAGAAGCCCGCAGAGGTACAGCCCGACGACGCCGAGCGGTGGAAGGAGGTCTTCGGCGACGACGATGAACCGTTTGATGGGTTTGAAGCGATGCTCCACTAAAAACACGTTTTTCCAGATCGCCGGGGGTGAGGCGTATCCCCCGCCAACGCTTGGCCACGTCCACCGTCACCGCATGGATCAACGACAGTCCGGCCTGTTCGCCGCCTAGGACGCCCTAGACCTTGGTCCGACGACGAGCCTCTTCAATGAGCCGCTCCAGGCCGTTGGTCGTCCGCACGCGCCTTCGATGAGCCTCCGGGAGCTTCAGGCAGGTGAGGCACTTGTTCAGGCTCTTCGCCAGGCACTCCATCGCCTGTGGGTAGCGATCCTCATACGCCTCGATCAGCGACCGACCCTTCTGGACTCCCGTCTCATAGTCCTTCCGTCAACGCGACGTGGACGGAGCGCTGGACTGGTTTCCGCTTGGCCGGTCTTGCCCGGCGGCGTAATCCCCGCTCGCCGGCCGGCTCCAGCTTCCGGCCGGTCTTTTGCAGGTAATACTCGTCGATCTGTTGCGGATGGGTGAAGAGGTTCTCGTAACCGTAGGTCCCGCCGGCGTAGTCGCAATCGCCCGGCTCGTACTCGCGGCAGATTTCCGGGCGCGATTCGTAGATGCCGCAGCAGTTGTCGGCGCCGAGGTTCTTGCATCGGGCCTGGAACTGGACGTACCAATCCCCCTCCTCGACGAACACGCTGATTCCCTGGTGCATCAGATACCAGCGGATGTCGTTGTAGTCGCGGGGGGTGGTCGGCTTGTCGAGCGGCAGCGCGATGTACCGACAGCACGCGGCCATGCAGTGTTCGCAAAGAAGTGAGCCCATACCCGATCCGCTCCAACCAACCTTGTCAGCCCGCCCCGTAAAGCGGATTATACGGAGAGACGTTTTCGAGGGTCAACGGCGAGCGTTGGAAACGACCGGCGATGTTGGAATGAGAATCATCGGCGGCACATGGCGATCCCGTCGTTTACTGAGGCCCGAGACCGACTCCACCAGGCCTATGCCCGATCGCGTCAAGCAAAGCATTTTCGACATGTTAGGTTCGCGCTACGATTGCCCGGGCGCGTTGCCGCCCCTTCTCGTGGCCGACGTGTTCGCCGGCGGCGGATCGATGGGGTTGGAGGCCCTTTCCCGTGGAGCGACCTATTGCAGTTTCTTCGAGCGGGATCGCGACGCCCTTGCAATGCTTCGTCGCAACGTCGAGTCGCTGGGCGCGGGGCGGGAATCGAGCATCATTCCCGGCGACGCTTGGCGGGCGGGCATGACGACGCCCGACGGACGACCCTTCGGCCTCATCTTCCTCGATCCCCCCTACCGAGATTGCGAGGATACCTCGGACCGCGGAGCGGTGCGTCGTTTTCTGGGGAGGCTGGGCGGCGACTGTCTCGTCGTGCTCCATCACCCTTCCGGTAGGCCCTTTGTCTTGGCCGACGACGATCCCTGGCGGGTTGTGGAAGAACGCCGCGTGGGGTCCAATGCGGTGACGTTCTTTGCATCATGAATCCGCAATCCCACACCGCCGGGCACGCCGCCCTCCAGATCGTCAACGAGCTCCGCGCCGGCGGACATGCGGCCCTTTTGGCCGGCGGTTGCGTGCGGGACATGCTGCTAAACCGAACGCCCAAAGACTACGATGTGGCCACGGACGCCCAACCGGCCCGCGTGCAGGAGCTGTTCCCCCGATCGCGGCTTGTTGGGGCAAAGTTCGGCGTCGTGCTGGTCCGCAAATCGGGGTTCGATATCGAGGTCGCCACCTTTCGCTCCGACGGGCCCTATTCGGACGGGCGGCACCCGGATGCGGTCACCTTCGGCACCGACGTCGAGGACGCCCGTCGGCGCGACTTCACGATCAACGGCCTCTTCCTCGACCCCGTGGACGACCGCGTGATCGACTACGTAGGCGGGCGAGACGATCTGACCGCCGGGGTCATCCGCACCATCGGCGACCCCGATCACCGTTTTACCGAGGACCACCTGCGGATGCTCCGCGCCGTGCGTTTCGCCGCCCGGCTGGGGTTTACGATCGAGCCGCGGACCGCGCAGGCCATTGAGCGACTCGCCCCCCCATCTCGCGGCCATCAGTCCAGAGCGCATCTGGCAGGAGCTGGAGGAAATCCTCACCGCCCCCACCCGTACCGCCGGCTGGTCCTTGCTGGTTCAATTGGGCTTATGCGACTACTTGGTCAGCGGCCTGCGAGTCGATCGCCGCGCGGATTCGCCGGTCCACCGTCGTTTGGCCGCTCTTCCCAACGAGCCGATCGACTCTGCTCTCGCTCTCGCGACCTTGCTTTGCGACGGTACGCCGGACGCAGCTCAGGACGCCTGCCGTGGGTTGCGCCTAAGCAATCGCCTGACGCAGGCCGTCGTCTGGCTCGTTCGATCGCTGCCGATTGTCCGTGATGGGTCCGATCTCGAACTTGCGGATTTGAAGATGTTGATGGCCGAGCCGACTTGGCCGTTTCTTCTTGAGCTTTTCCGTGTCGATCAACTCGCGGCCGCCGCCGACCTGGCGCCATTTGAGTCCGTGCGTCGCCGCGCGGAGGCGATCGATCCGACTGAGGTAGCCCCCCCACCGCTTCTCTCCGGCGATGACTTGGCCGCGATGGGTCTGTTGCCCGGACCGCGATTCGGCGAGATTCTCAAAACGGTTTACCGTGAGCAACTCAACGAAACCATCGAAACACCTTTGCAGGCCCGGGAACTCGCCAAGCGGTTAATGGCGCAAGACTGAAGTGAGAAGTTAGAAAAGAGAAGAGAGACTGGTCGGATCTTGACGTCTTTTGGTTCTTCTGACTTCCCACTTCCAGCTTCAGTCTTCTCACTTCTCTCTTCTAACTTCCTCCCATCGCCCCGATGCGGCGCTCCACGTTGTCGATTTGGGTGATGCGCAGGCCGAAGTTCTCGCCGGTCTTGACGGCCTGCCCTTTGCCTATCGCGTGGTTGGCCACGGACAGCGTCAGCTCGGCGTCGACCGGCACGTCAAACTCGACGATCGTCCCGACGCTGATCCCCATGATCGACTCGATGGTCATATCCCGCTCGGCCAACGTCGCCGTGACCGGGACCGACAAGCCGAGAATCCGCGCCACCCCGGCATCGCGAGGCCGGCCGTTGGACGGTGAAACGCCGCCGCTCGGCGGTCGTTGCACCGCGGCGGGGGTTGGACTAGTGGGCCCACCGCTTCGCGCCGCGCCGACCAGAGGTTGATCCACCATCGCCTGCGACATCGTCCCACCCTCACAACCCGGCGCGTACCGACGGCGCAGGGAACCTCCTCCCACCTCCACTATCGGATATCGACGGAAAGGAAACGAGGGCTTGAAGGGCCGACCAGCCGACCGACTTATTCCCACCGCCGGACGACGATACAGCCGTTGTGCCCGCCGAACCCGAACGAATTGCTCATCCCTACCCGGATCTTTCGATCCCGGGCGACCTTGGGGCAGTAATCCAAGTCGCACCCCTCGTCCGGATGCTCTAAGTTGATGGTCGGGGGCACCACGGAGTTCTTGGCCGCCAGTACCGTGGCGATGATCTCCAACCCGCCGCTCGCCCCCAGGGAATGTCCGACAGCGCTCTTCGTGCTGCTGACCACGAGCCTGCGTGCTCCGTCCCCGAACACCCGTTTGATGGCGATCGTTTCGGCCACGTCGCCCAGAGGCGTCGAGGTTCCGTGGGCGTTGATGTAGTCAACCTGGTCGGGAGAAATCTTCGCGTCCTGGATCGCGAAGCGCATCGCCGCCGCCGCCCCCTCGCCGCTTTCTGACGGCTGGGCGATATGGTCCGCGTCGGAAGTGGACGCAAATCCGATGACCTCGGCGAGGATCGGCGCCCCGCGACGCTTGGCGTGTTCCAACTCCTCGAAGATGATCGCTCCGGCCCCCTCCGCGAGGACGAAGCCGTCGCGATCACGATCGAACGGGCGGCTGGCCCGCGCGGGGTCGTCGTTCCGCGTGCTGAGGGCCCTCATCGCCGCAAACGCCGCCAGAGCCAGCGGCGTTAACGCCGCCTCCGATCCGCCGGTGAAGACAATGTCCGCCACGCCTCGACGGATGTGCTGCATGGCCTCTCCCATCGCGTTCGTGGCCGAGGCGCACGCGCTGCTCACCGCGAGGCTGTTGCCCTTCGCCCCATAGGCGATGGAGATGTTCCCGCTCGCGGCGTTGACCATCAGCTTGGGGATGGTGAACGCCGAGACCTTGCTTGGACCTTTCGTGATAAGGCGGGTGAACTGCTGCTCCAGCTCGTTCAAGCCGCCGATGCCCGATCCGAAGATCACCGCCATCCGCGCCGGGTCTTCCCGGTTCACGTCCAGCCCGGACGCTTTGACGGCCTCATCGCAGGCGACCAAGGCGAACTGCGCGTAGCGGTCCAGACGTTTGATGATTCGGCGGTCGAGGTACTTTTCGGCTTCGAACGCGGGAATCTCCCCGCCGATACGCACGTCGAATTGCGAGGCGTCGAAGAGGGAAACCGCCGTGATCCCGCTTCGCCCTTCGATTAGCCCGTCCCAATAGCGATCGACCGTCACGCCGAACGGCGTAACGGCCCCCATTCCGGTTACCACGACCCGCCGATCCGCCATGGTTGTCGTCGGAGATGCGCTTAAGACTTGA
This sequence comes from Planctomycetota bacterium, assembly GCA_043806315.1. Taxonomy (GTDB): domain Bacteria; phylum Planctomycetota; class Phycisphaerae; order UBA1845; family UBA1845; genus SBAX01. The sequence continues at coordinate 22,489 of JAZDHF010000083.1, forward strand.
CGGTGAGGTGCTTAAGGATGTAGTCGATCGCCTCACCGACCGTCTTGAGCTTCTCCGCCTCTTCGTCCGGGATGGTCAGGTCGAACTCGTCCTCGAGTTCCATCACCAGTTCCACGGTGTCGAGGGAATCCGCGTTCAGGTCGTTCACAAACGAGGTGTTGCGAGTGATCTCGCTCTTGTCCACGCTCATCTGCTCGCTGACGATCTGTATGACCTTCGCTTCAATTTCAGCCGCAGTAGACACTGCTAAGTCCTCCCGATCCGACTTTCCATCACCTTCAGCCGAACGCCTGGTCTCTCGCCAAGCTCGGGATCGTAGTGGCTGGCCGGGGTCTTCGCAACCGCCGCCGGAAGCTCGTTCACATGTGCATTCCGCCGTCAACCAGCAACACCTGACCCGTAATATACGAGGCCTCTTCGCCGCACAAGAACGCCACCACCCCCGCCACCTCGTCCACCTCCCCAAACCGCCCCAGCGGGACGTGTTGCGTGACCGACTCCTTGATCTTCTCCGGCAGCGTCGCGGTCATGTCCGTGGTAATGAACCCCGGGGCCACCACGTTGCACGTGATCTTTCGCTTCCCCAGCTCCTTGGCGACGCTCTTGCTGAACCCGATCAGCCCCGCCTTGCTGGCCGCATAGTTCGCCTGCCCGGCGTTGCCCGTCACCCCGGATACGCTGCCGATGTTGACAATCCGCCCGTATCGCTGCCGGACCATGATCCGGCTGACCGCACGCGTCAACCAGAACGCCGACCGCAGGTTCGTCGTGAGTACGTCTTCGAACTGCTCGTCGTCCATGGTCATCAGCAGCCCGTCGCGGGTGATCCCCGCGTTGTTGACCAGGATGTCGATCCGCCCGTACTTGCCGATCACGGCCTCGACCAACGCGTCAATCGCCGCCCGGTCGCATACATCGAGGGTCTGCGGATCGATGATCCCGGGAAGCACTTTCTTCTGTCCCTCCGCGGCAAGCTCCGCCAGCGCCGCCGCGTCCCGCGCACAGGCCACAACCGTCGCGCCGCGCTTGGCCAGCGCCAGACAGATCGCTCGACCGATCCCTCGGCTCCCGCCCGTCACCAACGCAATACGATCCTTCATCCCGACGTCCTCACGCCGTCCTCGCCGTGTCGCGCCGCCCGTTGTGGGCGGCGCCGATCAGAGCGTGGAGCGGGAGCGACACGACTCATCCGCTCGCTCCCGCTCGCGGCTCTGATTAGTTCCCCGCTCGGGGTGACGCTACATCGAGCCAGCGCCGATGCTAATTCGCACTGCCGACTGTCGCCCATGCCGCGATCGACTCGGCCGTGCTTACGTTCGTGCACGGCACGTTCCGGTTGATCTTCCGCATCAACCCGGTAAGCACCCGACCCGGACCGATCTCCACAAACCGCTCGACGCCGTCCGCGATCATCCGCTCGATGCACCGCTGCCACAGCACCGGTTGCGTGACCTGCCGTCGCAAGGAATCGCGGATCGCGGCAGGATCGCCATGATAATCGGCATCGACGTTGGCGATCACACGCATCCCCGGCGTGGTGAACGGCGTCTGCTCCAGCACCGGTCGCAGTCCGTTCGCGGCGGTCTGCATAAGCGGCGAGTGAAACGCCCCGGCCACCGCCAGCGGAACCGCCCGACACCCGACCTCCCCGGCCAGCGCCGTTGCCCGCTCACACGCCGCACGGTCTCCGGCGATCACGATCTGTCCCGGACAGTTGAAGTTGGCCGGGGCCAACACGTCGCCTTCCCGCGCTCGATCGCACAGCGCCCGTGCCATCGCCTCATCCGCCCCAATGAGTGAGACCATCCCGCTCGGTGACGCAAGGGCCGCCTGTTGCATCAGTTCGCCACGCCGCCGCACCAATCGAAGCGCGTCCTCGAAGCTCACCGCTCCCGCTACGTGAAGGGCGGTATATTCGCCCAAGCTCAGTCCGCCGTTACAGACGAACGTCTCTCGCGCCCCTCCCGCTTCCAGCCACGCCTCCCAGATGGCCACGCTGGTGACGAAGATCGCGGGCTGCTGGACATCGGTGCGTTCGAGTTCCGCAGCGGGGCCGTCAAAACACACCCGCGCCAGGTCGAACCCGAGCACATCGTTGCCCCGATCGAACACACCCCGCGCGGCTGCGTTCGACTCGGCCACGTCCCGGCCCATGCCGACCGACTGCGAACCTTGACCCGGAAAAATGACCGCCGCTTTGCTCATGTAGTCGCCAATGTAGCGCCGCCCCTTGTGGGCGGCGTGTTCACCACGCCGCGTCACCCACAAGGGGTGACGCTACAACCGAACCACCATACATCCCCAGGTCAGCCCAGCCCCGATCGCCAGCATGAGGATGATGTCGCCGGGTTGCAGCGTCCCGTTGCGTCGGGCCTCGTCAAAGGCCATCGGAATCGACGCGGCCGATGTATTTCCGAACTTCGTGATGTTCACGGCCACCTTCTCCGGCGGCAATCCCAGCTTCTCCCGCACCGACTCGATGATCCGCAGGTTGGACTGATGCGGGATGACCAACTTAATGTCTTCCGGCGTCAACCCCGTCGCGGCCAGCGCCCGGTCGATCAGCTCTTGCATCTTGATGACCGCGAACTTGTAAACGTCGCGGCCCTTCATCTTCATATAGTGCAGCCGCTCGGCCACCGTCGTCGCCGACGCCGGAAGTCGCGACCCCCCCGCCGGGACCCAAATCTGCTTCGTACGCGCACCATCACAGCCCAGTTCGCAATGGAGGATGCCCTGTTCGGGATTCCTCGCTCGACTGAGCACGGCCGCTCCCGCCCCATCGCCGAGGATGACGCACGTCGCGCGATCCTCGGGATCAATGTAGCGAGTGAGCGTCTCCGCGCCGATGACCAACGCGTGCTCATACAGCCCCGATCCCAGCAGTCCCGCCCCCACCGTGGTGGCGTAGATGAATCCCGCACAGGCCGCCCCCACGTCGAACGCCGGCGTCAGCCGGCCGCCCAGCTTCTCCTGGATGAACGCACCAGTCGCGGGGAACGGACAATCGCCGGTAGCTGTGGCGCACACGATCACGTCGAGGTCGTCCGCGGTCATGCCCGCGTTGTCCAACGCCCGCCGCGCGGCTTCGACCGCCATCGTCGAAGTGCTCTCCGTCGGCGAAGCCTTACGTCGCTCACGAATTCCCGTCCGCGTGACGATCCATTCGTCGCTCGTGTCCAGGTAATCGCAGAAATGCTGGTTCGTGACCACTTGCTCGGGGACGTACGCTCCCGTGCCTGAGAATCGGATCGGCAGCCTTAACGCCATGCGATGCTGTCCTATGGGGGAAGCTACCCGAGCCGGGCCGCGATCGCCTCGCTCAAACCCTGCTCCACGAACCGGCGGGCCGCCTTCACCGCGTTGTACACCGCGAACTCGTTGCTCCGCCCGTGGCAAATGATACAGACGCCGTTGAGACCCAGCAGCGGCGCGCCTCCGTATCTGCTGTAGTCATGCCGACGCCAAACACGATCCAGTGCCGCGATGAACTTGCTGCGAAGCTCCGCCGCTTCGTCGTCGAATTCCCGCGAGATGGTGCGGAATAACCCTTCCGCCAAGCCCTCGACGAATTTCAAGATGATGTTGCCCACGAACCCGTCGCACACCGCTACGTCGCACTTATCCTCGAAAAGATCCCGACCCTCGGCATTGCCGACAAAACGGATCGACCGATCGGCCTTGAGCAGGTCGTAGGTTTGCTTGACCAGCCCCGTGCCCTTTCCGCTCTCTTCCCCGATGGACATCACCGCGACGCGCGGCTCCTTGATGTCTAGAACGCGCTGCGCATACAGCGTCGCCATGATCGCGTACTCGTACAGATGTCGAGGCTTGGCCTGAATGTTCGCCCCGACGTCGCACAACACGAACGGGCCGTGAAACGCCGGGATCGTCACGGCAATTCCCGGCCGCTTCACGCACGGCAATGGCCTCATCTTAAGCTGACAGACCGCCGCACACGCCCCGGTGTTGCCCGCGCTGAGGACCGCGTCGACTTCCTTCGCCGCCGCCAACTCCACCATGCGGATCAGCGACGAATCCTTCTTGGTTTTGACCGCCTCGACCGGCGGCTCGTCCATCCCCACGACTTGCGAGGCGTGGACGATGCGAATTCGGGACTTGCCGCCATCCGCGCCCGCGAGGGCGAGTTCCTTGTGAATCCGCCCCTCGTCGCCGACGAAAACCAGCTCGAGGTCGGCCTCGTCGGAAAGGGCATGGACCGCCCCGCGCACGATGGCGCCGGGAGCGTTATCCCCCCCCATCGCGTCGACGGCCACCCGGATCGCCATCCGGCTTCCTTCTCGCCGACCGCCAACATCACTTTGTCGCTGACATACCCGCACACACCGCACGCCGCGTGCGGCCGCTTAGGCTTACCGCATTTTGGACACGCGCTGAGATTCACGGGTCGCAGCGCGTGATGCGCCCGACGCGTTCGGGTCCTCGTTTTCGACATCTTTTTTACTGGGAGCATATTTATTCCACCATCACTACCAAATCATCTAGCGTCACTCGGTTTCGGGGCTGTTGGGGATCACTCGCGGCATGTTCGGAATCGCCCGCACCTATACACCCGCACGGGGGGCACGTTAAGCGGGGAATGGTCTTGTGTCAAGTTGAAACCACCGCCGACAGCGATTCCGCAACAGCGTAGCGAAGGGCCGGTGGGAGAAGAAGTTATGCATGATTCGGGAGCCGATCACATTCGCAGAGAGGTTTTGGGGGCTGAAGGGGCGGAGCTGGAGCATGGACGCCAGAGGCGGCGTTGCGGGC
>JAZDHF010000084.1:0-6091 GCA_043806315.1 Planctomycetota bacterium
ACGCAAATATGGCATCGGGTTGATGCTGGTGTCCCAACGGCCTAGCGAAGTCGAGGAGACCGTTCTGTCTCAGTGCAACTCTTGGATAGTGCTCCGCATTACGAATGAGTCAGACAGGGAGCATGTCCGCGGAATACTCCCTGATTCGATGGCAGGCCTTACAAAGATGCTCTCTGGGCTACGTCGCCAAGAGGCAATTTTTGTGGGCCAAGCGGCGATGCTTCCTTCGCGAATCATGATCAGGGATCTATCTCCCGATCAGCTTCCCAAGTCCAACGACATTGACTTCGACAAGGGATGGCAGAGCGCCGCGACCTCCGAAGAACAACTAAAGGTTATCGGAAATCGTTGGCGGTATCAAAGGCGATGAACTTCACCGAATCCATCGTCGAAGAGGCTTCCCTTGCCTGGATAGAGGGTATGGGCTACGCCGTGCTTGACGGTTCTGAGATCGTGCCGGATATGCCGGGCGTTGAGCGTATCGAACCGAACTACCGCGACATGGTGCTGACCAAACTCATCTCCGGGGCGTTGAGGGTGAAAGACGCCGAACGCTTTGTGGAGACGCGGTAACACGGAAAGGAGGGAAATATGAGCACAAAGACCCTTGGCCGTTTACAAAAGGTTGAACTGCGGGAAGCATGGACATCTGAATCCAGCGACTTTACTCCGTGGCTTGCGCAGGAGGAAAATCTGAATCTGTTGGGGGAAGCCATTGGCATCGAACTGGAATTGGAATCTCAGGAAAAGGATGTCGGACCGTTTCGGGCGGACATCCTTTGTAAGGACACAGCCACGGACAACTGGGTGTTGATCGAGAACCAGCTTGCCCGCACCGATCATTCGCATCTCGGTCAGTTGCTCACCTACGCCGCTGGCTTGAATGCGGTCACCATCGTCTGGATTGCGGAGCGGTTCACTGCCGAGCACCGGGCCACTCTGGACTGGTTGAACGAGCGGACGGATGAGAAAATCAATCTTTTCGGGCTGGAAATCGAGTTGTGGCGAATCGGCGACTCGCCGATTGCCCCCAAGTTCAACATCATCAGCCAGCCGAACGACTGGTCACGGACGGTGCAGCAGGCCGCTACCGGGAGTGGTGAGGTGTCAGCGCATAAGCAGTTCCAGTTGAAGTTCTGGACGGCATTCAAACAGCATATGGAGGCCATGGGTAGCTTCGTCCGATGCCAGAAGCCTTCGCCGCAACACTGGATGAATCATGCGATCGGTAGATCCGGTGTTCATCTCGATTCAATCATTTCACTCTGGAATTCCGAGACAGGTCTCAAAGGACCGGAAATCCGCGCGGAACTTTACTTGGATGGGCCGAATGCGAAGCAAGAATTTGCCATTCTGGAACAGCAAAGGGAGGGTATTGAGACGGCTCTTGGATTTCCGCTGACCTGGCACAATCCGGAAGGAAAGGCGGCTTGCCGGCTTTACACGCGGCAGAATGCGGACTTCACAAATGAAGCCTTGTGGTCGGAACAGTTCGAATGGCTTCGGCAGCGGTTGGAGATTATGCAAAAGGTGTTTGCGCCTGTTGTGAAAAACCTGAAGCTGGAGGCCGTGGAATAATTCCATGACTGCCTTTACTGAATCCGTTGTTGAAGACGCCGCCCTTGCTTGGCTTGAGGGTCTGGGTTACACCGTGCTGAACGGCCCCGAGATTGCGGCGGGCATGCCAGAGGCCGAACGCAGCGACCCCAACTACCGCGACGTTTTGCTGGAGCGGCGCTTGCGGCAGGCGTTTGTGAGCCTGAATCCCAACCTGCCCGCCGAGGCGCTGGAGGACGCCTTCCGCAAGCTTGTGCGGGCGGATGCGCCGTCGCTGGTGGAACGCAACCGCGCCGTTCACCGGATGCTTGTCGATGGGATCACGGTCGAGTATCGCCGGAAGGACGGATCCATCGCCGGCGCCCAAGCTCAAGTCATTGACTTCGAGGAGCCCGACAACAACGATTGGCTGGCCGTCAATCAGTTCACGGTGGCCGAGGGGCAGCACACGCGCCGACCGGACGTGGTGCTGTTCGTGAACGGGCTGCCGCTCGCGGTCATCGAACTCAAGAATCCAGCGGATGAGAACGCCACCGTCTGGAGCGCATACCAGCAGCTTCAGACCTACCAGGTACAGATCCCCTTGCTTTTCGCCACAAATGCCGCGCTGGTTGTCTCCGACGGCGTGCAGGCGAAAATCGGGACGCTCGGAGCGGGGAAGGAATGGTTCAAACCCTGGCGGACGATCACCGGGCGGGACGACGCGGCGCCAAGTCTGGCCGAGCTGCAGGTGGTCCTCGAAGGGGTATTCGACCGGCGGCGGTTCCTCGCTCTTGTGCGGCACTTTATCGTGTTCGAGGATGCGGGTGGTGGAAAACTCACCAAGAAGATGGCAGGCTACCACCAGTTCCATGCGGTGAATGTGGCGGTGGAGGAGACGCTCCGCGCCGCAAGATATACTGCCGATGCGTGGACTGAACTGCCGGGGCGCTACGAGGCGGGACACAAACCCGGCGGCGATCCCGGCGACCGGCGCGTAGGCGTGGTATGGCATACGCAAGGGTCGGGCAAGAGCCTGACCATGGCCTTTTACGCGGGCCGCGTGATCCTGCACCCGGCGATGGCCAACCCGACGATCGTGGTACTGACCGACCGCAACGACCTTGACGATCAGCTCTTCGGCACCTTCGCCCGTTGCAGCGATCTGCTGCGCCAGCCGCCGGTTCAGGCAGCGGATCGCACCGACCTGCGCGAGAAGCTGAAGGTCGCCTCCGGGGGCGTGGTATTCACCACGATCCAGAAGTTCTTTCCGGAGGAGAAAGGGGACCGCCATCCGGTGCTCTCGGAGCGGCGCAACATTGTTGTCATCGCCGATGAGGCGCACCGCAGCCAGTATGACTTCATCGATGGCTTCGCCCGGCACATGCGCGATGCTCTGCCGAATGCGTCGTTCATCGGATTCACCGGCACCCCCATCGAGCACACCGACGCCAATACGCGCGCCGTCTTCGGCGACTACATCAGCATCTACGACATCCAGCGGGCGGTCATCGACAAGGCCACCGTTCCGATTTACTACGAAAGCCGGCTTGCCAGGCTGGAGCTCAAGGATTCCGAACGACCGAAGATCGATCCCAAGTTCGAGGAGGTCACCGAAGGGGAGGAGATCGAACGCAAGGAGAAGCTCAAGACCCGGTGGGCTCAACTCGAAGCCGTCGTGGGATCGGAAAACCGGATCAATCTCATCGCGCGCGACTTGGTGGACCACTTCGAGCGGCGTGCCGACGCGATGTTCCGGCAGACGGGCGACGAGGGCAAGGCAATGATCGTCTGCATGAGCCGGCGTATCTGCATGGATCTGTACGATGAGATCCTGAAGCTCCGTCCCGCCTGGTACGACGAGGAGGACGACAAGGGCGTGATCAAGGTCGTTATGACCGGCAATGCGTCCGAAGGGCCGCGAGTCGCCGGGCACGCCCGCAACAAGCTGCGCCGAGAGGCACTGGCTCAGCGGTTCCGTAACCCGAAGGACCCCTTCAGGATCGTCATCGTGCGCGACATGTGGCTCACCGGCTTTGACGCGCCGAGCCTGCATACCATGTACGTGGACAAGCCGATGCGCGGGCATGGATTGATGCAGGCCATCGCCCGTGTCAACCGCGTCTTCAGGGAAAAGCCAGGTGGGTTGGTCGTTGATTACCTCGGGCTCGCCGACGAGCTCAGGCAGGCGCTCGCGACTTACACGGAGAGCGGCGGCACTGGCAAGACCGCCATTGATCAGGCAGAGGCCGTGGCCGTCATGCTGGAGAAATACGAAATCTGCCGGGGCCTTTTCCACGGCTTCGACTGGACCCGTTGGACCACGGGAAAGCCGCAGGATCGCCTCTCGGTCCTGCCCGCTGCACAGGAATACATCCTTGCCCAGGATGACGGCAAGGCGCGCCTGCTCAGCGCGGTCACTGATCTTTCGCAGGCATTCGCGCTCGCCGTGCCGCACATAGAGGCGCTACGCATCCGCGACGACGTCGACTTCTTCCAGGCTGTCCGCGCCGTGCTGGCCAAGGGTACGCCGGGCGAGCGCAAGACCGACGAGGAGATCGAACACGCCATCCGGCAGATCATCTCGAAGGCCGTTGCCTCCGATGAGGTGGTGGACATCTTTACCGCGGCCGGTCTCAAAAAGCCGGACATCTCGATCCTCTCCGACGAATTTCTGGCTGAGGTGCGAGACATGCCCCAGCGGAATCTCGCCGTCGAGCTGCTCCGCCAGCTCCTGACCGGCGAGATCCGGGCCCGCTCACAGCGGAATGTCGTCCAGGCGCGCTCCTTTGCGGTGCTGCTGGAACAGGCCGTGCGCAAGTACCAGAACCGGGCCATCGAGACGGCCCAGGTGATCGAAGAACTGATCGCCCTGGCGAAGGAGATGCGCAATGCCGGCGCGCGCGGCGAATCAATGGGGCTGTCCGAAGACGAGCTGGCCTTCTACGATGCACTGGAGACCAACGACAGCGCCGTCAAGGTGCTCGGCGAGCCGACGTTGAAGGCCATCGCCCGCGAGCTGGTAGAGACCGTCCGAAAGAACGTTACCATCGACTGGACGCTCCGCGAGAACGTGCGGGCTCAGCTCCGCGTTGTGGTCAAGCGCATCCTGCGGAAGTACGGTTACCCGCCGGACAAGCAGGAGAAGGCGACGCGGACGGTTCTTGAACAGGCGGAGGTCCTGTCCGAAGAGTGGGCGGAGGCGTGAGGGCGGATGGCTGTGCCTGTATCAACAATGCCTTTCAGGCGGCAATGAACCGGTCCAGACTGTCCTTGGCGATGAAGGCGCGCTGCATCTCCGAAGTGCCGTAGGCGAGCTGGGAGAACCGGGCGTCGCGGTAGAGACGCTCCACGGCGGCGCCTTTCAGATAGCCGTGCCCGCCGCGGACCTGCATCGCCAGGTCGGCGATCCGCCCTGCCGCCTCGCTCGTGAAGAGCTTTGCGCAGGAGGCGAGAACGGGGCCTTCCGGATCCTTCTGTTCCATAGCCCAGGCGGCTCGGAAGGTCATCATCCTGCCGATATCGTTGAACGTGAACATGGTCGCGAGCTTCGCCCCGACCCCTTCGAACAGGCCGATCGGTTTTCCGAACGCCTTTTTCGCCTTCGCGTGGCGCGTCGATTCATCCATGCAGGCCATACCGACACCCACGCAGAGGACGGAGAGGGCGAGCTTGATCTCCTCCAGGAGGGCCTGCACCCGGCCCCAGCCGGCGCCGACTACTCCGCCGAGTATGGCCTCATCTGTCACGCTGCAGTTCGCCAGGCGGATCCCGGCGGTCGGCGCGCCGCGAAGGCCCATCGTTTTGAGCGGCCTGCCGATCGTCACCCCGATCGCTTCGCGGTCGATTACAAAGAGGGTCATCCCCCGTTCCAGACCCGCTTCCCGGTCGGTCCAGGCGAGAACGAGAAAGACATCGGCGAGCGGTGCGTTCGTGACGAGGTCCTTCTCTCCGTTTAGGATCCAGCCACCATTCTTACTCTCCGCGGCGGTTTGCATCCCGGCGAGGTCCGATCCTGCCTCCGCCTCCGTGCAGGCAAACGCGCCGATCCCCTCGCCCGCGGCGAGGAGCGGGAGATACCGCTGCTGCTGGGCATCCGTGCCGAAACGCTTCACGACCCTTCCGAAAGTTATCGCCGATGAGACGGCCGCGAGATAGGTCGAGGGGCAGACCCGGGCCAGTTCTTCGCCGGCGATGCACGAACCGAGCAGGTCTTCTCCCAGAAGGAGATTTATAAAACCTTTACTGGCGAGCTTCTTCAGGTTGGTCTTCATCCGTGCGGCGGTCTCTTCCGGGGAGGCCTCGTCGAAAAGGGCGGCGCCCGGAGCGATCTCCTCTCGGCAGAACGTTCCCATTTCCGCCTGCAAGACCCTGTGCGCATCCGATAGTTCGTAATCCATCGCACTCCCTCCTTACATCATCATGAATCGGGCGACGATCATCCTCATGATGTCGGAGGTGCCCCCGCCCAGTTGGCCGAGCTTCGCGTCCCGCATGATCCTCTCCACGGGATATTCGTGGATGTATCCATACCCGCCGAAGAGGTCCACCCCCT